>JAADBR010000008.1 GCA_009995705.1 Microcystis aeruginosa W13-11 | reverse complement strand
AATGACCCACATCATGACAGACATTAGGACGGTGGATAAATCCGCTCGCGTCGCTTTTCCGACCCGTGTTGAAACGACGGGGCTACCAAGCTCCCGTCTTTTTTCGTGTGGGGTGTGGGGTGTATTTTCAGTGAACAGTAAACAGTGAACTGATAACTGATTTAGGATTCTACCATTTGCAGAAATTGGGCTTCTGAAAGGGTTTTTATGCCTAATTTTTGAGCCTTTTTGAGTTTCTCACCGGGAGCTTTACCGAGGAGAATATAATCAGTGTTCCCACTGGGGGAACCGGTAACAGTACCACCGACATTAATAATCAATGATTTCGCTTGCTCGCGACTGATTTTGCTGAAGGTTCCTAGTATAACTAGGCTTTTCCCCCTTAGGGGATTTTCGGAGGATTCTTGACTCGTCTGGACTATCTTTGCTGCGGGTTGCACTTCTAAACTTGTATCGGCAACCGGGATTTTTTCTGCCGCTACTACCGGAGTTTCCTCGGCAATCACTGGGGAGGTTTCCGGTTCTCCTACTACCGGAGTTTCCTCGGCAATCACTGGGGGAGTTTCCGGTTCTCCTACTACCGGAGTTTCCTCGGCAATCACTGGGGGAGTTTCCGGTTCCTCTACTACAGGAGTTTCCTCGGCAATCACGGGGGGAGTTTCCAGTTCTTCTACTACCGGAGTTTCCTTGGCAATCACCGGGGGGGTTTCCGGTTCCTCTACTACAGGAGTTTCCTCGGCAATCACGGGGGGAGTTTCCAGTTCTTCTACTACCGGAGTCTCGCTAATAATTGCTTCTGGTTCATTAGTGGTAATAGGGGCAGTTTGTTGAGAGAAATCGTCTCTTTCTTGTTGTAGGTTTTGAATTTGAACCTCTAAAGCGGCGATTTCTTCTTGCTTAGTTGTTAACTCACCCTCAAGCTTAATTTTTTCCTTTTCTAAAGCTTTAGCTGCCGTTTTTTGGACTTCTAAATCTTGAATTAGTTGGCGATTTTGTCGGCTTAATTCCTCGATATGACGGGAAGTTGTGGTTTCTAATTGGTCTTTTTCGGCACTTAATTGGTGCAGTTGAATCTCTAAATTAGAAATGTTTTCCCGATAGATTTCTAGCTGTTGCGGTAACTGGGTTAATTCCTGTAATTGCCCTTCTAAATCAGCAATTGTTGCCTGAGAATCGGCCAATTGTTGCGGTAACTGGGTTAATTCCTCTAATTGCCCTTCTAAATCAGCAATTTTTGCCTGAGAATCGGCTAATTGTTGGGGTAACTGGGTTAACTCCTGTAATTGCCCTTCTAAATCAGCAATTTTTTCGCCAGCAGTGGTTAATTCTGCCGATAATTCCCCTTTCTGGACTGCTAAAGCTTGTAACTCCAGTTTAGCCGCTTCGAGACGAGCGCCGAGACTGTCCTTTTCGGCGGTTATGGCTGTCACTTGAGCGACGGTTTCTTGCAGTTTTATAGTTAAATTGTCCCATTCTTGACCTAAAGAGAGCGATCGAGTTTGACTTGCGGCTAAATCTTCGCTGAGAGACTTTTTTTCCCGCTCTAACCCGCTAATTTGACCCTGTAAGCTGGCTATTTCCTGCTGTCCTTGCTCATACTGTTCTGTTTGTTGAGCCAGATTCTGTTCTAAAGTTTGAATTTGACTTTGCAAGCTGGGAATTTGGGCGGCTAAATCGCTTAATTCTCGGTTTTTATGCTCTAAATCGGCCACTTTCGCCCTTAATTCCTCGGCTTTTTCTAGCTCTTGCTGTAAGAGAGCTTTATCCTGTTCTAGGGTCTGAATTTGACTATAGAGAGAGGTGGTCTGTTTTTTGGTCAAATCAAATTGACGGTTAATTTCACCTTTTTGCTGCTCTAAAGTTTGAATCTGTGCCTCTAGGCTAGTAATTTGGGCTTTTTCTGCCTCTAACTGCCCCATCAAACCAGCTTTCTCCGCTTCTATGTCCTTAGCGGTGGTTTTCAGTTGTTCGATTTCACCCTCACCTATCTGCACAGCTTGCTGGAGGGACTGGAGAGAATTTTCTAAATCCGTAGCTTTGTGCTGTAATTGGGCGGAATGTTGTTCTATGTGAACTATTTTGGCGTGCAGCTGCTGATTTTCGTCTTTTAAATCTGATTGCGCTACTTCTAAACCCTTGACTTGAGCCAATAAATCTGAGTTACTTTGCTGTAATTGCGCTTGCGCCGCTAAAAGGGCGGTATTTTTGCTCCCGAGACTAGAGCGCGACCAGAGGAATAGTCCTCCGAAAACAACACTTAAACCTAATCCTTCATAAATTAATTCGTTGAGCATATCTACCCTCCTAGACAAGCGAAAAACAGTCACCTAACCGAACTGATGCGGCAATTTTGGTTATAGACCTACATCTCTACTTATATCAGTTACGGGGTGCATTCGGGGGAAGGGCAAAGAAAAAGTCACTTCTTTCATCCCAGGGTACAAAGGTGATTTAGCTATTCGCGTCATGCTAACCTGTATCTGATCCCATTCTTGGGTGATTTTCTGGTTGATTTCTTCCTGATGATCAAAATAGTAGTCCATGGCCGCAGGAGCTATGGTTGATAATTATCCATTGTCCATTGCCTATTATCCATTGACCGCGATCGCCTTTTGACCTTTGACCCTTTCCCCTTGAACTGCGATCGCTGATTAGTTGATAGTCAATAATTGATTGAAAAAACACGGACGAGAAGCTAGGGATTTTTTCTGGGCCAAGTCGCTAGAATGGGACTAGACTCCTCAAGCTTGAAGAATCTTCCTATGTCAGACGCTGTAACGATCGCCGATATTTACAAGTTATTTGAAAGAACTGAGGCCCAATTTGCCGAGTTTCAAAAGGAAGCTGATCGCCGCAGTGCCGAAGCCGATCGCCGCAGTGCCGAAGCCGATCGCCGCAATGCCGAAGCCGATCGCCGCAATGCCGAAGCTGATCGCCGCAGAGAGGAAGCTAATCGCACGATGGAAGAATTAAAAAAACAGGTACAAGAAACGACCCAAGCCGTTAATAACCTAACAACGCGCTGGGGCAGATTCGTTGAAGAAATGGTGGAGCCTGCGGTTGTGCGTTTATTTCAGGAACGGGGCATTGATGTCACCCAAACGATGAGTCGCTTGAAAAGTAAGCGTCCTGGGGCGGCAATGGAGATTGATATTGTGGCGGTGAATGGGAGCGAGTTGGTGGCTGTGGAATGTAAATCTCGACTGTCGAGGGATGATGTAGATGATTTTGTCAGCCGATTACAGCGATTTAAGGTTGCTTTCCCCCAATTTCGAGAGTTTCGGGTTTATGGGGCAGTGGCAGGTATTGAAATTGATCAGGGGATAGATGTCTATGCCTATCGGCGCGGTTTATTTGTGATTAAGCAGTCGGGGGAAACGGTTAAAATTATCAATGATGCTCAGTTTCAACCTGTGGGTTTTGCTTAAGGTGTTTAATTTCTTTTTTAAGAAGGCGTAATTTTGCGATCGCCCTTTTAATTAATAATGAATAGTTGATAATGTAAACTATCAGGAGTCATTTTGGAAACCATCATGGAAATAAAAAACATTAAACAAAAAGCCAGAAATTTAATCGATAAATTGCCAGAAATTTTACAGGGGATGATACACAGGTAAATTAAATGTAATTGATTATGTTTAATTAGTAGTAATAGAATTGGTGCGTTACGGCGGATTGTTAGTTTTATTTTATTATCCAAATTAGTAGCCGCAAACACGCACCCTACACTCTACAGCAGCTTAACAGGAGTCGCACTCATGGTTCTGGTATTTATAAATCTCGACAAATTTTCCGCGTCAAGAATTCATTGATTTCACGATGGCGCGGAATGGCTGAAGATTTCTGATGGACACGATTTACATAAATCGTATGATTGCCGCCTTCTCTTAAGAATTCACAGCCATAAGTTTCTAAATGACGAATTAAGTTTATGCGTTTCATGCAGCCCAGAAAGTAACAGACTCTCGAATCACTTCTTGTCCTTGCAGTTGCTCTTCAGCTAATATACGATTAGCTTCTAAAACTAGCTCAATTGCTTCTTCTAAATTGCTTCTAGTTTCTTCTAGAGTCTCTCCTTGAGTATTAGCTCCTGGCAATTCTTCAACAAAACCAATATAGCCTTCGGGAACTTTCTGGAATATTTTTGTTAGTTTTAGTTGCATGATTTACCTCAGAATTTTAAATTATATCACCCACCATCATTAAAGTTAGCGGTGCGTTACGGCTGCTGAAGTGAAGCTAACGATGTAATCGGATACAGCCCAAGCTGCATAATTAAGAGCCTGACGAATATCTTCCTCCTCCAACTCTGGATAAGCCTCTAAGATTTCCTGAATAGATAACTGACTAGCCAACAGTTTCAGAACCAATCCTACAGTGATACGCATTCCTCGAATCGTTGGCTGTCCAAGACATATTTGTGGATTAACAGTAATACGGTCTAACTCTTTAATCACCGTGGAACTCCTGAGATAAACTCCTCCTATATTGTTACATACAGCAATGAATGTTGAGCAAGTTTCTGCGCCGCTGCGTGTGAATTAAGCGGTGACGAGAGTAAATATGTTACTCCGGGCTGTAAGCTTGGCTCCTCGTCCTTTTTCTCATAAAGCTATCTATTCACCGCCCATGGGAAGATATCGTATTCAATCACAGCTTCATAGCCTTAACAGCATTTATCCACCAAATAACACCAATCACGGGTTGAGGTTTCGTTGAGGACATCGAGAGGGAAAAGCCTTTTTGGATATTCTGAGCGTTAGCGGTGGTTTTGAAATAGACCATCTCTAGGAGCCTATCTTGCTATAATGTAAACTGTCAGGAGTCATTTTGGAAACCATCATGGAAATAAAAAACATTAAACAAAAAGCCAGAAATTTAATCGATAAATTGCCAGATAATTCTACATGGGATGATTTGATGTATGAGATTTATATGAGACAGGCAATTGAAGCGGGGTTAGCCGATAGTGAGGCGGAAAAGGTTATTTCTGTTGCAGAGGTACGCACTAAGTTCAAGCTAGAGCCATGAAAGTTTTCTGGACAGAAACCGCAGTTAATCATTTATCATCCATCTACAACTACATATCGCAAAACTCCCCTCAATATGCTCAAAGACTGGTGGAAAGATTGACCAGACGCTCAGAACAGATTGCTAATTTTCCCTTTTCGGGTTGAATTGTTCCAGAGTTTGAAACTGAGCAGATCTGAGAAGTTATCTAGGGTTCCTATCGCATGATTTATTATATCAAGCCTGAGCAAATCGATGTTATTGCGGTACTTTATGCGGCGCGAAACATTGAAAATCCACAGGACTAACGATAATGCAAGACCATTGAGGGAGTAAATTACTGGCAGCAGTGAAGATTACCAAAAAGGGCAAGAAAGAACCACAAAGGCACAAAGAACACAAAGATTTTCTCACTCATAACTTTCTAGTAGGAAGCATACCACAAAAAAATCGGGGCGGTGGTTGACCCCTCGGTGACAGGTATCGAAAACCCAGAACTATAGAAGGGCGCACCCGATAATCTAGCTTAGGGGTTAGCATTCCACTTGGATTATTCTGGTAAAGTAGTCCAAAAATCCTCAAATTTCCACAATAACTGATGATGACGAACCATGTCATTATCATATCCCCTGTTATATAAGTCTTGGGTAAAACATCTGACAGGAAATTGGCCTTCTGTGGCCTCCTCTTTAGAAATATTTTTAGTTATCCATTCTGGTAAATTATTATGTCCCCAGTGCTTCCAATTGACTATCTTAACGAATTTAGCGAAAAAAATGGATTTTAAAATTCTCCTGATTCTATTTTCGCTAAGTTCTAACGAGTCATCTGCCCTGAGAAATTCTAATAGTTTTTCCTTAACTTGTTCTGAGGGTAATATTCTCAAATCCTCACCTTCATCGTAATAAAAATAATCAGAGCTGATAATTGTTCTACAGACATCTATTGTCATTAACTCTTTTATTTTTTCCTGTGAGCCATATTCAATATCAAACAAAGTTGCACCTAAATCTTTCCAGATTCGCTTCTGCACACTAAAACTAAAGTTTCCACAACTATATTTAATCCATAATTCGTCAACTTTCTTTATTTCCTCAACTGGGAAATTTTCTCTAATTTTATAAACTTTTCGTTTGCCTTTAATAACAAGAAACTGATATAGAATCCAAGCTGTCTCTTCATCAGCAGATTTCCAATCCTCTTTTTTTAAAAACTCATCTAGCTTACTATATAAATGTGTAGGAGATATTTGAAAATTAGCTTTTAAAAGTTGCCTTTCTAGGGCTGAATCAATTATTTTACTGCCATTAAGGTAATTCTGTTTATTTGGAATCATAACAGAAAGCATCAAATAAAATCCTTGTCTAAATCGGTGAATATTTTCTTGATCAGCAAATGACAAGCGGAAAATCTCTGCCCATCTTTCCTCGTTATTGTTCTCTTTATTCCCCCAAAATTCGGTTAAAGTCTTGGCTGCTGTTCCCGCTAAACCAGATAGCTTACTTGCATCTTTGGGAAGCTCGATATGGGGGTTAATATGTTTGATATGAGAGGCTCGGTAGAGGGTTTCTCTGTCGTCATTGCAGATTACCTCGATCAAGCCTTTATCCTGTCCCTGTTTTAATTTTTTCTGATAGTTGGGAACAGATTGACAAACCGCTTCTAAAGCAGCCAAAGGGACGGGAATTTCATAGATTAGGCAATTACTGACCACTTTTTCAAGAGCTTCATCCGTCAATAGTTGAGGTTTTTCTTCTAACCGCCAGACTATCTTATTGCGCCAAGTAACATCAGTTTCATTCTCAAATGACCGCAACTTTGTATCTATATTCCCTGAACTTAAAACCTCATTATTGAGCCATTCCAACAGACGGGGGTTGCCATCAGCAAGGTTTAAAGCTCTTTCTATATAGTTTTTATCAATCTTACCCGAACTAAAATGCTCTAACCGCCGCAGTTTCTTTTCTAAATCGGACTCTTTGTATTTGAAAGAGGGTAAAGACTCGAGATGATAAAATTCCTCTAATAGAGGGGAATTAAAGGTATAGCGCGAGGTAATAATCAGGCGATGATAGTAATTAGTTTCCTGTATCGCCCAAACTAGAGCTTGTAATAGTTGAGCTGCCCCTGCTTTAAGGATATAGTCATCACTAGATGAAAGGCATTCCAAGTTCCACTCGAAATCATCAAGAATAAGCAAAAAAGGCTGGTTTAACTGACCAAAAACATCCCTTAAGCGATAGTCTAGCTCCTCATTAGAATCCAGAAGGATTTGACGTTGTGAACGATCTAATTTTTTAGCTAGGGTCTTAACCAAGCTAGTTTGATCAATTTGTTGATGCCAGACAAGCTTAGTATAGTCTGGCAGGCGATCGCACAGACGAGCGGCGAGGGTACTTTTCCCGTTACCACCCCCACCTTGCAGGAAAACGCCGGCCTTATGAATTGCTTTAGGATTATCAAAAGGTTTTTTCAGCACTTGCAAGCAAGCCTGAAGATCACGGCGGCGACCGATAAAAGTTTCCCGTGTGGCTACCCGCAAATATTTCGTTTCTGGGTCCACAAATTGGTCAACAACGGATACGGGGGTTAAAGGTTTTCTCTGTCCTCTCCTTACCAAAGCTTCTGGGATACTTCCCCGGACATAAAGGCGTAAACAATGCCAATCCCTCGCCTGACTTCTCAATAAGTTCTGATAGGCAAAAGCTAACGACTCGCTTAAAGTAAAGCCTTGGGAAAGCTTTTCGTAGAGGATGGCCGCCGTGTCAACAGCTTCCTGATCCCTGACGGGTTGACCCCACCCCAAAACAGCTGTAGCCCCATTTTCTAATAACTTCTCGGCCATCGAAAGGCTCTCATCACCATCGGAGTAGCCTGTCCGACACCCTGATAAAAACAAAAGCTTAGGTAAATTAAACTGTAATTCTCTAGCAATATCTTCAGCGCTGGTATCTTGTCTATCTCCGTATTCCGTCTCGGTAATAAAATAGGGTTTCTCGTCTTCAATTATGGCGTGTCCGCTCAAGTGGATAACATCGAAGTATCCCCTATCTTTACTGGCTATCAATTCGCCTAATTCTTTAATACATCCGCTCTCTTCAACGGTTAAAGATAGGGGTTTTCCTATAGTTGCTTTGAGGATCTTCCCCTCTTCTGCCTCAAAATCTAGTATAGGCTCGACACCTCTAGCAGAACTTGCCATGAAAACCACATTTAAGGCTCGATCCTGCGGGTTGTTGTCAACAGTTAACAGCCTTTCATTACCGGTTTTCATCCACCGCATGGGAACAATAGCGGGAAGCTTAGACACCAGAAAACCCTGACCATCGTGTAATAATTCCCAGGGTAGATGGACTAATCCTTTGCTGGTGCTGATAGCCAGAACTATTTTCTCTCCCCGGTGGCTCTCTAATTCGTTCTGTAGGATGCGCTCCGTACCATCTAACCATCGGTACAAACCTTGTCCTGTTTTGGCGTGGTCTTCCGGTAAACGGGTATAGTAATCGGTGTCAGCCTTTTCACTTAGGTGGTCTATTTCACTCAGGAATCTTGTGTAGGTAAGGGTTTGGTTAGGGTTGTCCCAGAAAAATCGGAACTCAACGCTATTGCTACCGCTCTCCTGAAGATCAATATGCAGTATCTTCATTTTTCTTGTTCCAAGAGTTTTTGTAGTTGCTCTAGGGTAGCATCTTTGAGCAGCAGACGATCGCCGTTTTTGCTGACAATCAACACCCGTTCGATCTTCGGGGTTTCAGGAGAGTCAATTTTTCGCTTTAATTGGTAAAATTTCTCAGCGATGGCGATTGTTCCGCTAATAATGCCGATGATGGTGGCAATGGTAGCAAGGGTTCCCTCTCTCTCCACTTCGGAGATAACTTCGTAGCTGCCTTGCACCCCTTCCATCTCGACGATATCCTGAGCAACTTTGATAGCATCGGCTCCTTGAATTTCTATCTGCATCAGTTTTGTTCCTCCTGTCAGTACCCAAGCAAAATGATGCTAAATCCGTTTATTAAAAACTGATTATCTATTCCCCCTTTTGCCTGTCCTGATATCTAGCCTATACTCAACGAATTTAGTATGACCAGGTTAGTTGGGGAAAAAATCTCAATTACCATCAATGGTTGACCTAAGAAAATATTTCAGTCTCTCCGTCGGGAAATAACCTATTAGAGACTGAAAAATCTTAGTCATTCCATTCCCCTTTGGGTGGTACGGGGGGATTGCGTCGAAGATGACGGGTTAAGTCCTCATCCGGTTGTTTCTCTCCTTTTAGCCACTGTTTAATCGCTGTTTCGATAATGCGACTAGGATCGTTAGTCAGGTGTTTAATCTGGTCTAAAACTTCCGAGTCAAGGTGAATAGCGATTTCAACTTTCTCCGCCGTGCGCTGGGTGGGTGTAGCATTGTCGTTCATAAGCTCTATTAATGATTGCTATCTATCATTCTACCCGTCAGTCGAGGATTCTCATCCAAGAGTTTATCTATAGTAATCCGATTTGGACAAATTATAGAGCCTTTCCTTAGCCATTGCCCTTTGCCTGATTTTGTCCCCATACTCAAAATGACCATAGTTTCCTGTGGATGCCGAGAGGGGAAGCCAAGGCCAAAACCCTGACTATACTTGCAGTTTAGCTTTTTTTACCTTTTACTTTTCGCTTTTGCTCCAGCCTTAGAGACTTTACCTCTACAATAAATTAAGGAATCTAAAATTTTATAAACCCCTGACTTTTGCCAACAGTGAACCACGATGACTGACGTTCCCGTTTCTCGCATTCGCAATTTTTCCATCATCGCTCATATCGATCATGGCAAATCAACTCTCGCCGATCGCCTCCTGCAAATTACGGGAACCGTAGCCCAACGGGAGATGAAAGAACAATTTCTCGATAATATGGACTTGGAACGGGAACGAGGTATCACCATCAAGTTACAGGCGGCACGCATGGATTATACCGCTAAGGATGGTCAAAAATATGTTCTCAATCTGATTGACACCCCGGGCCATGTGGATTTTTCCTACGAGGTTTCTCGGTCTCTAGCGGCGTGCGAGGGAGCTTTATTAGTTGTGGATGCGTCCCAAGGAGTAGAGGCACAAACTTTAGCCAATGTTTACCTAGCACTGGAAAATAACCTCGAAATTATCCCAGTTTTAAATAAAATCGACCTACCCAGTGCCGAACCGGAACGGGTCGCGGCGGAAATCGAGGAAGTGGTGGGTTTAGACTGTAGTGAGGCGATTCGGGCCTCGGCTAAGGCTGGGATCGGTATTAATGATATTCTAGAGTCGATCGTCCAATTGGTTCCCCCTCCCCAAGATACCCTCGAAGAACCCTTCCGAGCTTTAATTTTTGATAGTTATTATGACGCTTATCGAGGGGTAATTGTCTATTTCCGCGTCATGGATGGTCGGGTGAAAAAGGGCGATAAAATTCGTTTTATGGCTTCTGGTAAAGAATTTGTTATTGATGAATTGGGAGTTTTATCACCGCAACAGGTACAGGTAAATGAACTTCATGCGGGAGAAGTGGGTTATCTGGCAGCTGCGATTAAAACTGTCGCTGATGCCCGGGTGGGTGATACGATTACTCTAACCTCTAAACCAGCAAAAGAAGCTTTACCCGGTTATACGGAAGCAAAACCGATGGTTTTCTGCGGATTATTTCCCACCGATGCCGATCAGTATGCCGATCTCAAAGATGCCCTAGAAAAGTTAAAATTAAACGATGCAGCTCTATCCTACGAACCGGAAACTTCTAGCGCCATGGGTTTTGGTTTCCGTTGCGGTTTCTTGGGATTGCTACACATGGAAATCGTCCAGGAAAGACTAGAAAGGGAATATAACTTAGATTTAATTACCACTGCTCCCTCGGTAGTTTATCGGGTAACTACCACCGATGGGGAAATTGTCGAAGTGGATAATCCTAGTTTGTTACCTTCCCCACAAAAACGGGAAAAAATTGAGGAACCTTATATCCAAGTGGAAATGATTACTCCGGAAACCTATGTAGGCGCTTTGATGGAATTATGTCAAAGTCGTCGGGGAGTTTTCAAGGATATGCGTTATTTTACTAAAACTCGCACCGCTTTGATTTATGAGTTACCTTTAGCGGAAGTGGTGACGGACTTTTTCGATCAATTAAAATCTCGATCGCGCGGTTATGCTAGTATGGAATATCAATTAATTGGCTATCGGGAAAATGAGCTAGTTAAATTAGATATTATGGTCAATGGTGATCCCGTTGATGCTTTAGCGATGATCGTTCACCGGGATAAAGCTTATTATGTTGGTCGCGCTTTAACCGAGAAGTTAAAAGAATTGATTCCCCGGCATCAATTTAAGGTTCCCATTCAAGCAGCTATTGGTTCTAAAATCATCGCTAGTGAACATATTCCTGCTTTAAGAAAGGATGTCTTAGCTAAGTGTTATGGTGGTGATATTAGCCGCAAGAAAAAGCTGTTAGACAAGCAAGCAAAAGGGAAGAAACGGATGAAAGCGATCGGAACTGTTGATGTCCCGCAAGAGGCATTTATGGCAGTCCTAAAACTCGATCCTCAGTAAAGTCTTGGGGTGAGAATTAACTCACCCTTTTTAGTTTTAGCAGTGGCTAATTATTATGAAACTTTTGAGATTATCCTATCAAGATTTAGCCTCTGGATTAAGTATAGATTCTTGCGAGTTTTTTCCAGATTTTAATTTATTAGTTGGTATCTCAGGTGCAGGAAAAACCTCGATTTTAAAGGCAATTAGTAATTTAAAAAGAATCGCTAACGGTGCATCGGTAAATGGTGTAAAATGGGATGTAGAATTTTTAACTAATGATCATGTTCGTTATCATTGGTTGGGTGAATTTGAGGTTAGAAAAGCTCGTTCTCTCATCAAGATTGAAGGAGATGAAGTCAATAGTAATGACGGCGAAAATAAGGTTAGTATAATTAGTGAAACTCTTTTAAAAGATCAAGAGGTTTTGATCAAAAGAAACCAAGAGGTAATTGAGTTTAAACATTCAAAGACACCAAAACTACCATCTTATTTAAGCTGTATAGAGCTTTTCAATCAAGAAGAAGATGTTTTCCCTGTTCGACAGGAATTTAACAAAATGATTTTCAATCCACTTAAGTTTAATATCTCATATTCAGCAGTTGATAAAATCTTGGAAAACGACGAATATGCCGAATATAACTCTCTCTCTGAATTACAATCGAGTCAACTTCCTATTTCCGACAAACTGCTGATCACTTATAAAAAATATCCCGATACGTTCGAGATAATAAAGAGAAAGTTTTTAGATATTTTCCCTCAAGTTGAAGATTTAAAAATAGAATCTTTAGAACCATCCGAACTAGGTGATCTGTTTCTTTCATTAACTAGAATTGGTTTACTTGAAGAGTCACCACGCATACAAATAAAAGAAAAAAACTCTCATGTCTGGATTTTACAACCAAATATCTCCTCTGGAATGATAAAAAGCCTGATGTTCTTAGCAACGATCAAATTATCTCCTGATGGCAGCGTTATATTAATCGATGAATTTGAAAATAGTTTGGGGGTTAACTGTTTGGACACTTTAACAGAAGATCTATTAGTTAATTATCGAGATTTACAGTTTATTATTACCAGTCATCATCCTTATATAATTAATAATATCAGTCCTGCCTATTGGAAAATAGTCACTCGTAAAGGAGGAGTAATTAATGTAAACAATGCGACCGATTTTCATATTTCTAAAACTCGACAAAAAGCTTTTATTGATCTTATCAATGTCTTAGAAGAATTTCCCCAAGGAATTAGTTAATCGATGAATATTTACTTTTTAGTTGAAGGAAGAAGTACCGAAAAAAAGCTTTATACTGCCTGGTTAACTTATCTTATCCCCGAATTTAAACGAGTTGATTTTTACGATCAAGTCAATCGCAATAATTACTTTATTATTAGTGGTAATGGCTACCCCTCGATACTTAATGATGGAATTCCTAACGCTATCGATAAAATTCAAGAAGTATCCAAATATAACTATCTAGTCATCTGTCTCGATGCTGATGAGGATACTGTCGAAGAAAGAGAACAATATGTTAATGACTTTATCACCAAAAATATTACTATCCCCGCACAACTTGAAATCGTGATAATCATTCAAAATCGATGTATTGAAACATGGCTACTAGGCAATCGTACAATATTTAATTCTAAACAACCTTTACAGAGACTTTTAGCTGATTATGTTCAACACTATGATGTTTACGAAAATGATCCCGAACTAATGGGTAGATTTAATTGCAGAAATCATGCCGATTTTCATTTTGCTTATCTAAAGTCGATTTTTGAAGCTAAAGGTTTGTCTTATTCTAAAAAATTCCCTGGGGAAGCTCAAGAACAATACTATCTTAATCAATTAAAAAAGCGTATCGATAAAACCGAACACTTAAAAACCTTTCAGAAATTTATTAATTTTTGTGATAATATCCGCCAAAATTTTAGATAAATTGATCTGTGGTACTTCTGCCAAGGATGAAATATAAGCTGATTTGGCATCATCTCCTGACTAATAGCTGATCGAGAATACAAGACTATAACAAGGCTTTTGTCCTAGAAATTTCTAGTTCGGCAGATTTTTGTAGTATTGTAGTATAATGGTAACTCCAGAAAAACAATCCTAAAAGTGCCGTCAGTCTCTTCAGTTAGCAGTTAGCAGATAGAAGTTAAAAATTGGCAATTTACTTGATGTTATGGCTTCCTTACGCGATATTCTCAGTTACTATCGCAATTATCAAAAAGCCGCCTTTTTGAGCATTGCTGCCTCCAGTGTCTTTGAAATTATCGATCTGATGGTTCCCTATGCTGTCGGACAGATTCTTAATGTTCTTTCTGATCAACCTTTAGATGGATTCGTGCAATCTTTAGTTAATCGCACGATGATTTTAACTCCCTTTGCCTCAGAAAAGTGGGTTAGTTTGGCGGTATTATTAGGCTTAATTTTCCTAACCACGGTAATTAAAGCACCAATTCAGCCTTGGGTGGGTGTATGGTTTCACTGGGAAATATCCTTAAGAGCGCGACGAGATCATCTCGGAAAAATTATTGCCAAAATTCTAACCTTACCCCTATCTTTTTACGATGAAAATAATCCAGGACGCATCGCTAACCGTATTGCCAAAGGCATAGAAAATCATACTTGGACTTATCCTGAAATAGCGGGAATGATGATCCCAAAACTGTTTAGAGTTTTCGGTATTTTTCTTGTTATTTGGGTAATTCAATGGCAAATCGCCCTCGCCTTTGTCATTTCTTTTGTATTAATTGTAGTTTTTATTGTCAGAGATTTAAAAGATTTAATGCAAAAAGAAAGAACTCTTGATCGGCACATCGAAAATACCCAAAGTCGCAATTCTGAGATTATTACTAATATCAAAACCGTCAAAGCTTTTGCCACAGAAGGACAGGAATTATATCGTCAAAAACAGCGTTTAGAGAGAGAATTTACCTACGTTATCCATCGCATTCATAAGGGTTATGTGGACTTAATAACTTGGGAAAAAACCCTCGTCCAAGCTAGTTTATTTGGAGTATTTTTCTTTACTCTTTTAGCTACCGTTCAACAGAAAATCTCGATCGGGCATTTTATCACCACCTATACCCTCGCTAGTATGGCCTATGCGGAATTAGATCCCCTATCCCAAATGGCAGAAACTTTCGCTCGTCGCTATGCTTCTATGGCACGTCTAAACAAATTTATTAATTTGCCTAGTGGAACTGATTCTGGTAGTCTTTTAGCCGATCATGCCCAACATAATCCCTATCATTTTACGGGGAAAGTAGAATTAAGTAATCTCAGCTTTGGCTATAGTGCTGAAAGAATGATTATTAAGGATATTAATCTGCTGATTGAACCCTATCAAACCGTGGCATTAGTGGGAAGATCTGGTTCAGGAAAATCCACTTTAGTTAAGTTACTTTTCCGCTATTTTGAACCAAGTAAAGGACAAATTTTGATAGATGGCGAGGATATTAGTCGCTTGGATGTGACTTGGTATCGGCGACGATTAGCGATTGTCCATCAAGAAGTAGATGTGTTTAATGGTACGGTGTTAGAAAATCTCACCTATGGTAATCCTAGTATTAGCTTCGAGAAGGTAGAAGAAGCCTGTAAAATTGCCCGTGTCGATGAATTTATTCAGGAATTACCTAATGGTTATTCCACTATTGTAGGGGAAAGGGGCGTGCGTCTTTCGGGGGGACAAAGACAGCGTTTAGGAATTGCTAGGGCGTTAATTGTTGATCCAGATGTGTTAGTGTTTGATGAGGCCACTTCTAGCTTAGATTATGAGTCAGAAAGAGCTATTCAACTAGCTATGAAATCCATTTTAGGTACTCGCACCACGATTATTATTGCCCACCGTCTCAGTACCGTTCGAGAAGCTGATCAAATTGTCGTCTTAGATAATGGTCGCATTGTCGAGATCGGTAGCCATGATCAATTATTAAATCAGCAGGGAATCTATCAACGTCTCCACTCTTTGCAGGAAAGTGCTGAACTGGTTTAGCCTTAAAATAGTCCCCCGATAGCGGACCGAGAAAATATATCTAATGGGAGTTGCTCACCATGTCTAACGAAACCGTTACCTATTCCTTAGAAGCTGTTTTGACTAGGATTGAGGGGAAAATTGATAATCTCCAAAAAGATGTTAACCAAAAATTTGAAAGTCTCCAAAAAGATTTTGGGGTTGCTGAATCAAGGTATGAATGCCAACTGTGCATTGTATCCAAAAGTTAGTTTGGGTCTAGGTTTTAAAAATCCCACAAGAGAAGATTCATATCTCAAATCAGCAACGCCTTGGCTCTCTTGGATTTGGTGGGTAAAATGTATTCTAAGATATATTCCTCCTGGCGAGTGGGTAGAACGAACCACAAAGAAACAAAGATTGATCGATCCTAACGCTCTTCTGGAACTTTCGGAAATCCCTGACCGAACCCAGATTCTGAAACCCTTACTTGACAAGTGATCGCTAACTTTTTTTCCAATAAAAACTCAAATTTCGGGTTTCTGTTAGTTAGCGATAGCTTGAAGACTTACCCCATAAGAGAGCTAGAGTTTAGAGACTGTAAGACTTTTGCCAGAGTCCCTCCAAGAGCGTTATGTAAGTTAAACTTATCACACAGAACCCAGAAGAGCCACGCCTTGGCTCTCATAGTAGGTTGATTCATAAATCAACCTACAAAACACGACGTTTGGACAAATTTTCAGCTATTTATTTCCGAGAAATCGACTTAAAACGTTGCCAGATAAGGATTTGAGAGAATGTAAACACCCCAGAAAGCAGGGAGAAGCAGTTCTAGCATTTGTACTAAAATTTCCCATACGCAGTTTAAATTCAGTACAGCTTAACTTTTCCCGGTCTGCAAGCTGGAGGGGACAAAACTGGTTTATGCTAGAAAGAGTTACTCTTAAAGTAACTTTACAGAGTCATCGATCGCCCACACTTATGGATTGCATCATCAATCGTCGAGCGCGGTTTTCAGCCAGCCATCGCTATTATCTACCAGAATGGGACGAAGCCGAAAATCAAAGACTTTTTGGTCTTGGTAGCCGTTTTCCCGGTCATGGTCACAATTACGAATTATACGTCTCCCTATACAAAGAACTCAATCTTTATGGCATGGTGGAAAATCTCTCCACCGTGAAACAGGTAATTAAACGAGAGATAACCAGTGAATTAGACTACTCCTATCTCAATCAAGTCTGGCCGGAATTTCAGCAAACCCTACCCACCACAGAAAATATCGCTAGAGTTATCTGGCAAAGATTAGCACCCTATTTACCATTGGTCAAAATTCAACTATTTGAACACCCCGAATTGTGGGCAGAATATCAAGGAAAAGATATGGAAGCAACTTTAACTATCAAAACCCATTTTAGCGCCGCCCATCGTTTGGCTTTACCGCAATTAACCCTAGAACAAAACTCGGAAATCTACGGCAAATGCGCCAGGGTAAACGGTCATGGTCATAATTATCACCTAGAAGTATCCGTGGCGGGAGAAATTGATCCCCGCACTGGTATGATTGTGGATCTAGGGGATTTACAAAAAGCGATCGATGAATTGGTAGTAGAACCTTTCGATCATGCTTTTTTAAATAAGGATATTCCCTATTTTGCCGAAGTGGTTCCCACCGCAGAAAATATTGCCCTACATATCGCTCAACTATTAGAGGAACGGATCCGCCAATTAGGGGCCCAATTGGATAAAGTTAAACTGATTGAAAGTCCCAATAATTCTGCCGAAATCCACTGTCGTGGTTCGGTTCAAGCTCCCCGACAACTTCTAGAAAAAACTCTGACAGCCGTTTAATTGTCTGTTAGTTAAGGTGATTAGGGTGAGCATGGCTCACCCTGGTGGATTTAATTAAACCCTAGTTAAACACTTCTCGCCATCCTCCCTTTCCTTTGCCTTGGCGTAAGGGAGAAGCTAAATCGACAATTTTCTCCAGCAGTTTCGGGGCTAATTTTTGACACCAAAGAGCTAGATGACTTTGCCAACCGACGACAATTTCCGTTTTTCCCCTATTTAACCCAGTAATTAGGGTTTGGGCGACTTCTTCGGCGCTCATCGGCTTTAACCATCGAAATAACTGCAATTCTCGCACCATATCCGTATCGGTCAAAGAGGGTAAGAGGGTGACAACTTTGATGTTATGTTCCCGTAATTCCGACCTGAGAGCTTGACTAAAGCCCAAAATGGCAAATTTGGTAGCCGAGTAGGTAGCGAAGCTAGGAGCGGCAATTTTACCCATCATGCTGGAAACATTGACGATGGTTCCCTGTCCCCGAATTGCCATCCGGCGGGCAATTAAGCGAGTAACTGTGTACATGGCCATCAGATTTAAAGATATTTCTGCTTGCACTTGCGAAAATTGCGATCGCAGAAAGGGGGTTTGATGGGCAATACCGGCACAGTTAACGAGGATATCAATGCCACGGCATTCTTGCCAAACGCGGATAATTGCAGGACTAACAAGGTCATTTTCGGTTAAATCTAGGGCTAAAGGTGTGGCAATGACCCCTAGGGACTCAATTTCTTTGGCTAGTTTTTCTAATCGCTCTTGATCTCTGGCAAGAATCACAATTCTGCTTAAACCTTGTCGGGCTAATTCTAAGGCGATCGCTCGTCCGATACCCCGGGATGCCCCCGTGACTAGGGCTGTTTTTCCCTGTAATTTCATGATCAAACTCCTGTTTTAAGCAACAGTACGGGAA
Source organism: Microcystis aeruginosa W13-11 (assembly GCA_009995705.1). Classification (GTDB taxonomy): domain Bacteria; phylum Cyanobacteriota; class Cyanobacteriia; order Cyanobacteriales; family Microcystaceae; genus Microcystis; species Microcystis aeruginosa_F. The sequence continues at coordinate 33,819 of JAADBR010000008.1, read as the reverse complement.
TTTATTGGTTTTGCTTCTGAAATCTTTGATTTGTGCATCTATGCCCTACATAAGTAGCGAAGCAATCGGGGGATAGATGGATAGATTAGGGTGCATGGGATTTTTCCTCCTTTAAAGCGCACTCTTGAACCCACGGTAACAGTTGTCTTTACAAACAGCAATCTTTTTTAACACTTTTCCGCAAAATCACTCGATCGGATGAACGCTCAGGGTGATCCTCAATCCTATGGAAGGGGAGAAGGGAGAAGGGAGAGGTAGGGTTGATTCATGAATCAACCCTAGGGGAGAGGAGAGAGGGGCAGCGGAAAAAAAAAAATTGTGGAGCCACCCTATTGTTGATCTCAATTTAGGTGTTCAATGTCGGTAATAATCGGTAGAATCACCGTGATCTTTGTGCCTTTTCCTTCCTCACTTTCTAGGTAAATTTGTCCTTTGTGCGCTTCCACACAGCGTCCGACAATGGCTAATCCTAATCCCGTTCCTTGAATATTATTGACATTGCTACCGCGATAAAAAGGTTTAAATAAATGTTCTTGATCCTTGCTAGGAATACCAATCCCTCGATCGATAATTTTAAAGACTACCTGCTCGGATTCGACAATAATCTTAAATTCTACGGGGTTGCCTTGAGGTGAATATTTAATAGCATTTCCCAGTAAATTTGTCAAGATATGTTTAATTAAATTAACATCCCAAAGTCCTCTTTCTAAGCTGCCCTCAATTTGGGAAATAATTGCTGATTGGTTTTCTGGCTTAACAATAAAAGATTCTACCAATTTCTGACAATAATCCAGCAAATCCACCAGATCAAATTGACAGTATAATCTCCCGGAATCAGCCCTACCAATTAATAACACTTCTGTGAGCAATTGATCCATGTCTTTAATGGCCGATCGAATCATGCGAAAATAGCTAACTTGCTGATCTTTTGTCAACCGATCGCGACTTTCTTCTAGTAATCCAGCCGAGAGTAAAATTTTATTTAAAGGATTGCGAAAATCGTGGGATAACATGGAAACAAATTCAGTTTTTAACTGATTTAATTCCTGCGCTTTTTCCAGTTGATTAGTGCGTTCAATCACGCTCATTTTTAAAGCTTCGTTCGATTCTCGTAAAGCTTCCTCCATCTGTTTTCGCTCGATCGCATAACATAGCGATCGAGTTAAAATTTCTAAACTTACTTCTCTTTTAATTAAATAATCCTGCGCTCCCTGACGCAGTGCTGCCAAAGCTAAATTATCATCATTAGTATTAGTTAAAACCACGATTGGCAATTTCGGAGCCGTAATCAAAAGGGGAGCTAAGGATTCCAAACCCTGACTATCTGGTAAAGTTAGATCTAATAAAATTACATCAAAATTTGTTTGTTGTAACAGAGAAATTGCCTCGGATAATCTTGAGACATTAACCAGATGAAATTCTTTTTTTTCATTACCCTTAAGAATTTCCTTTAATAATCGAGCTTCGGCTAAATTATCCTCGATTAAAAGAACTTTTATATCCTGTGAGAGTCCCATTTTTTAATCAAGAGTTAAAGAGATTTGGGAAGTTAGGAAGTGGGAATATTTTTCAGTAATCAGTAATCAGTGAAAAGAAAGCTCAGAACTTGCCACTTGATACTACTAACTGAAAACTCAAACCTGATAACTGATCACTGATAACTGATCACTGATAATGATTCACTCACTGGGTAAAGTAGCGGTTTCTAACCAAAAAGCCTCGATATTTTTGACAATTTTGAACAAATCGTTGAGATTGCGCGACTTGGTTATATAACAATTAACGTGCAGTTCATAGCTATAAAAAATATCCTCCTCGTTGCGAGAAGTGGTTAAAACCACCACGGGAATTCTTTTTAAACTGGGATCGTTTTTGATCTCCGCTAATACCTCCCGTCCGTCTTTTCTGGGTAAATTCAGATCGAGAAGAATCAGATGAGGACGGGGAGAATCGAGATACTCCCCTTCTCGACGCAGATAATCCATGGCGTTGACACCATCCCTAACGATAACTAATTCATGGGGGACGGTGCTAGTTTTTAATGCCTCTTGGATGAGGCGAATATCAGCTTTGCTGTCCTCCACTAATAAGATAATTTTGTGTGGCACGTCCTCGCCAGCGCTCACGCTCGTTACCTCCTAGGGGAATTGTAAAATAGAAAACCGCTCCTTTACCTAATTGGGATTCTACCCAAATTCGTCCGCGATGACACTCGATAATTTTCTTACAAATCGCCAACCCCATACCTGTGCCAGGGTACTCGTCGCGGGTGTGTAGTCGTTGGAAAATCACGAAAATGCGTTCGGAAAATCGGGGATCGATACCAATTCCATTATCGGTGACAGAGAACAGCCATTCCTCCTCTTGACGTTGAGCAGCAATATGAATAGTGGGGGTTGCTTTTCCTCGGAATTTAATGGCATTACCGATGAGATTTTGGAACAATTGCATTAACTGGGTTTTATCTGCCATGACAATTGGCAAAGGATCAACGGTGATCAGAGCTTGACTTTCTTGAATTCTTCCTTTCAGGTTAGCGAGAGCTTTTTCCAGTGCCAGATTGGCATCAATGGTACTAAACTCTACCGCCTGCATATCCACTTTCGAGTAAACCAGCACATCATCTATTAATGTTTGCATCAAGCTGACACCTTCGACGGCAAAAGTAATAAATTCTTTAGCATCTTCGTCCAGTTCTTCGGTGTAGCGCATTTCTAGCAACTGCACATAGTTGGCGACTTGATTGAGGGGTTCCTGTAAATCGTGGGAGGCGACGTAGGCGAATTTTTTTAATTCGGCGTTTGATAGTTCCAAATCTCGCGCTAAACGTGCCAATTCATCGGCTTGTTTTAAGATGATATTGACGATCGCTTTTCGTAATTCTAGTGCGGCGTTAATTTCTACTGCTTTCCAGGGTAAAGATTTCAGGCGAACGGTTTCTTTCCAGAGGGAGAAAGATTTACGCGGACAGAGACGAATATTACCATCTATGGCAGTCGTTTCGATCGCTTTACCCGGATCACCACCCCAGTTCACGGTTTGAATTACTTCCGGACGAAACCAGAGGAGATAATTACGTTTAGAAATAGGAATTGCTAGTAGGCCACTGGCAATATCTTTAAACTTACCCGCATCGGCATAAATTCGCGGTAAGGAATTGGTATAGTAAACATCTTCATGGACGTTTTTTTCTAGCCAAGTAATCAGATAATTGAGTTCTTCTTCGCTCGGTGTTACTCCAATTAAGGTATAATTGCCGCCTAAACAAATAGCGGCTCCCGTGGCTTTAGTTAGATTAAGCAGATTCGGTTTATGGGCAATTAATCCATCGATAAAGTTATTAGCTTCCGCCATATAATCGATTAATTGCGATTGCACAAAGTTCAATTTCACTCGATAGTCATAATCCTCAGTTTCTTCCCGTGCCGATATTTCCGAAAAAATAACTCTTCCCAAGAACTCACAAGCTTTACGCAGTTCGTAGGGTACATATTTGGGGGTGCGGTGATGACAGGCAATAATACCCCAAAGACGTTTATTTTCAATCAGAGAAATGGTTAGAGATGCTCCCACTCCCATGTTATGCAGGTATTCTAAATGACAGGGAGAAGCACTTCTAAGACTGGACAGAGTTAAATTTAAAGGTTGTTGAGTTTCGGGATGAAGAACAGGCACTAGATCGACGGGTTCAGAGGTAGCATCGGGAATCTGTCGAATCCAATTAGCACTTAATAAATTTCGTGCCGGGAGAGGGATATCGGAAGCGGGATAACGTAAACCGAGATAGGGTTCTAGTTGCTCTATTTTGTCTTCTGCTATCACATCACCGTTATCTTCTTCGTCGAATTTGTATAACATAACCCGATCGAATCCTGTCATTTTTCGCACTTCTTTAACGATGATATTACAGAAATCTTTCAGGTTACGGGTGGCTTCAAGTTTATCGATCGAAGTTTTGGCTAGGTGATAGAATCTCAGGAAAGGAATGTTTTCATAGGAAATAGCTGGTTCTAACTCTAAAATCAGTATTTGTTCGGTGTTGCGGTGAAAAATAGCATCAAAGACGGCAAAATCATCCCCTTTAACCCGCGCCCAAATTTTGGAGGGATTGATAGCATCAAAATCGTTATTTTCTATGGCTGATTTCAGAGGATCGATCTGAAAGGGATCGAAGATTTCCTCTAGGGTTTTACCGATAATTTCCCCCGGAGAAATTCCCAATAAACTGCGGCTATTACTGCTAGTTTGGCTGACTTTTAGCTCCGGTTCGCTGAGAACTAAAAGCACTCCGTGCGGTTGAATTCGGTTATAGAGATGGATCGGTTCCCGTTCGATCGAAGTTGGGTTAATTGTCTCGGTTAGAACTTCCATGTGTATTGCTCCCAGAGGATTTTTGCCAAGTTGAAAACTCTTTGTTTATTAAAACTATTTCTTCTCACTTTCAGGGAGTGATCGAGAATAAATTTACTTATCTTAATCCCAGGCCATCAAAAGTAATAAAACTTTAATTAATCAGTTATCTATCGATCGAGCAGTTCTGTTCAGTTCCCTTTATTATAATCGGTTTTTCTGTTGAGAGTCTATGGTAATTTGTTAAGAATTAGGAGTTAATGTTACAAGGAACAGATAATTCTTAATAAAAATATACAGTAGTTAAGGGGTTTCAGAACCAAAAATTTCCAGGAACGCACGCTAGAAAAGTAGGCGATATCGCACTGTAATTATACAATTGATAAGCAAGAACAAATTCAAGAGATAAATCAGTAAACTTGATCGTGTTTTCCAATATCAACTATAACAATTAAAGTTTCTCCTGAATCAGTATCTTGACGAAAAGTAAAAATAATACGGCAATCGTAACTAACAGAACATGACCAATAACCTTCTAATCTACCTGTAAGCTTATGGGATTTTAAAGAGGGGGTGAAGGGATTATCTTCTAACAAATGTAGAACCTCTGATACCTTGCTTTGTAGTTGAGGATTTTTGCTCATTAAGCGTTGAAAAGCTCTTTTAAAGCTTTTGTCAGCAACTAATTTCATTCTTCTTCATCCTCTAACAAATAAGCCATTATCTCTTCAGCACTGCCTTTTTTTGCTGTTCCCATTGCTAAAGATTTTAAGGTTTCTTCGCCATTTTTAGCCATCTCCTCACGGCGTTTCTCAATGCGTCTTTTACGAATTAGCTCAAACAAATAATCTTGGTCTTCAATGGATAGACTCTCTACCGATTCGATCAGATCTTGAAAAAAGGCGATACTCATTAAAGTTTGCTCCTGTTAGTTAACTTTTCTTTCCGATATCTTATCACAATATAGTCAAGTAGGGTGCGTTAGGCAATCCCTTGTTTTTAGGGAAAAAATCAAGAGCTAAATATTGCCGTAACGCACCACAAAGAAAAGTTTTTGGCTACTTTTATAAACCGCTATGACGGAGGAGAGGCTCGGTACTGGGTTCGCGACCGCGGAAAGCTTTAAAAACATTCATAGGATGGGAACTTCCCCCCATAGCTAAGACAGTATCGCGAAAACGGCGACCGATCGCTTTCACTGCTTCTTCGTCATCTAATCCCACTTCCTCGAAAGCGGCAAAAGCATCGGCACTAAGAACTTCTGCCCATTTATAACTATAGTAACCCGCCGCATAACCGCCAGCGAAAATATGCCCAAAAGAACACAAAAAAGCATCTTCCGGTAGGGGAGGAATTATCGTCGTCGTCGCCGCTAAACGCTGTCTGACCTGTTTAGGAGTTTCGCCGCCATTGGGTTGATAACGATGGTGTAATTCCAAATCTACTAGAGACAAATGTAACTGACGCAACATGGCCGAACCGCTCATATAATTCTTAGTTAGGAGCAGTTTTTGGTAGTAATGTTCGGGGAGAGTTGCACCGGTTTCGTAGTGTTTGGCCATACTCATTAAAGTAGGGCGATCATAACACCAATTTTCCATAAATTGACTGGGCAATTCCACCGCGTCCCACTCAACGTTATTAATACCCGCCGCGCCAGAATAATCCACAGTGGTTAACATATGCTGTAAACCGTGGCCAAATTCGTGAAATAGGGTAGTTACCTCCTCAAAGGTCATTAAACTGGGGTTTCCATCTACTGGAGGCGTTTGATTGCAGATTAAATAAGCCACAGGTAAACGCACCTCGGTGCCGGTTTTGGCCCGACCGATACAGACATCCATCCAAGCGCCGCCGCGTTTTTCGGCGGGACGACTGTAGGCATCAAGGTAGAAATAGGCGATTTTTTCGCCCTTTTCGTCATTAATCTGGAAATAACGCACATCGGGATGCCAGATAGGTGCTTTACCGTCGGCAGCGATAATTTCTACCCCAAAAATCCGTTTAGCGAGGCTAAATATGCCTTCTAAAACCCGTGGTAGGGGGAAATAGGGGCGTAATTCCTCGGCAATAAAGTTAAACTTGGCCTGACGCTGTTTTTCTGACCAATAGGCTATATCCCAATGCTTGAGATCGTCGGTTCCCGCAAAAGTTTTTAGGGCCTCTAAATCCTGTTTTGCCGCTTCATAGCTTACTTGGCGCAAATTGTCAAGCAATTTCTCGATTTCATCCACAGAATTGGCCATTTTCCGGGCAAGACTAACCTCGGCGTAGGTACTATAACCTAGAAGATGGGCCTGTTCCTGACGAAGTTGCAAAATGCGATCGATTAAGGGATTATTATCCAATTCTCCCAGATCGGCCCGACTAACGTAGGCTTTATAGAGTTTTTCGCGCAATTCCCGATTATCGCTGTACTTCGTAAAGGGGAAATAACTGGGAAAATCGAGGGTAATCACCCAGGGTCCAGTTTCGGTGCTGGCGTTAGTTTCCCCTTGGCTGCGGGCTGTTTGGGCGGCTAAACTGAGGAGACTAGGGGGTAAACCGGCGATATCTTCTGGGGTTGTTAGTTTCAGTTGAAAAGCTTTGGTGGCATCAAGGATGTTATTGGAAAATTTCGTGGTTATTTCCGCTAATTCCAGTTGAATCGCGTTAAATCTGTCTTTTTTCTCCCCTGCTAATCCCACCCCAGCCAATTGAGCGTCCCGCAGGGAAGCTTCGACAATGCGCTGTTGTGCCTCGTCTAATTGCCCCCAGCTTTCCCCTTGACGCAGGGACAAAAATGCCTCATAAATGGGCTTACTTTGGCTTAAACGGCTAATAAACTCGACTACCTGTGGTTGTACGGTTTCGTAAGCTTGACGCAATTCTGGGCTATTTTTTACCCCCATCAGATGACCGATAATCCCCCAACTCCAGCTTAAACGTTCTTCAATCCGGGTAAGGGGTTCGACTAATTTTTCCCAAGTGGGGGTAATCTGCGCTTCCAGTTCGGTTAATTCTCTGGCCAGTTCCTGCAAAAGTTGCGTCATCCCAGGGACAATCAGGCCGGGTTGGATTTGGTCAAAAGCCGGTAATCCTTGACCGGCAAGCAGCGGGTTACTGGTATTTGTCATAATTTCTGGTCTGGAAGGGTGAGTAATTTGTATCTTTTACTACCCTAACCCAAATCCCTGACTATCTATCCGGGCGATCGATTGCCGGAGCTTTTTCAGTGATCAGTGATCAGTGGGAGGTGGGGAAGTGGGGAAATTGAACTAAAACCCCAACATCTAAAACCTGTCTCCTCTCTCCTGAATACTGTCTCCCGACTCGGAGAATACTGACTTCTAACCCAATGTTGACCAAGGATAAGCAAAAATTATGTTTTAACTCCAAAAACTTGAGAATATTTAAATTAACATTTCGCAATATTTACAAATTCTTAAGAATTAATTGAGAAAGATTTTTATTTAACAACGATGTTGCAATGGTTACAGCGATTTGATAGAATTTCACAGTGGGTTATTTGGTGCTTTTTTGGGCAGCAATGGTTGAAACCCTTGCCACACCTAGAAGGTGATCCTAATTAAGACGGTTAAATCAGTCAATTTCACCCCCAACGATGATCTTTTTTTTGTGTAGTTTTATTGCAAAAAAAAAGTTTTTTTGACAAAAAGCACAAAGTATGGTACGAACCAACCTATTTCTGGCTGCGAGTAATTATTGTAGAGGGGGAGAAGGGAGAGGGGAGAATAAATAGGGTTTGCGGCAAAAAGTAAGGGCGAAGCATTCGGGTAGAAAATCTACGGTTTCACCGATAGGTTATTGCCCGAATGCTTCGCCCCTACAGGACGCGGGCTAATGAAGACGCAAGGTTTTGAACGACGATTCTCTCAAAATCTTGCACCTGTTTCGCGAGAAAAGCCACAAAACTCTTAGCTTGCCTACATTTCACATTTATTCAGCCAACCCTAGTTAAGGCCTGCTCGATTCTCTGACCATCGAGGGATCGGCCGATAAAGACCAAGCGAGTTTGCCGAGTTTCCGTGGATTGCCAGGGTCGATCGAAGAAAGAATCAAAGCGATCGCCGACACCCTGTAACACCATACGCATCGGTTTATTGGCCACATTAACAAATCCCTTAACCCGATAGATTTCTTCTCGAGCCACCAATTCCTTGATCCGTTGGGTCAAAATTCGGGCATCTACGGGAGAATCGAGGCAAAACTGCACAGAATTGATCTCCTCATCGTGATCGTGTTCTTCCTCGTGATCATGATGACTAGGACGACTAGCTAAATTATCCTCGACGGCGGCATTAAATCCCAATAGCACATCGGGGCTAATTTGTCCATCAGCACAAGTAACTATTTTTACCGTCGATCGCAGTTGTGTTTTCAGCCAATTAATAATTTTTTCTAATTCAATTTCGCTGATGAGATCGGTTTTAGTTAAGAGTACCAGGTCAGCGCAGGCTAACTGATCCTCAAATAACTCCTCAATAGGCGTTTCGTGTTCTAAATTGGGATCCGCTTGCCTTTGTGCGGTTAAAGCGTCTAAATCCGCCACCAGACGACCCCTAGCGATAGCAAAACCATCCACCACCGTGATTACCCCGTCCACCGTGGCACCGTTGCGGATTTCCGGCCAGCGAAAAGCTTGAACCAGAGGTTTAGGTAAAGCTAATCCCGAAGTTTCGATCAACATACAATCCAACTGTTGCCGTCGCTCCAGCAATTTCTGCATGGTGGGGAGAAATTCTTCTTGTACTGTGCAGCACAGACAACCGTTGGTCAATTCCACAATATTATCGTTAGGGTTGTCGTCGCAGGTCTGACAACTTTTCAATAAATCACCATCAATTCCCACTTCTCCGAATTCATTGACCATAACGGCCACCCGGCGGCCTTGATTATTTTGCAGTAGATGACGGATGAGGGTAGTTTTTCCCGCACCCAGAAAACCCGTGATCACAGTAACTGGAATTTTGTGCATAGATAGAGCGATCGATCATATTCTTAGACCAATGTATCAGACTCTTGGTCTAGGGTTGAGGGTTTCAGCGCTAATTCTTTAGGATTGCCCCACCAATTGCTGGACTGTCACAAACTGGCTGAAATTTTCCTAGTTAGTCGTTATTCTGGGAGAGGTTTCAGCCGGCTAAATAATCGCTGAAAAACTTTTGTGGGAGTGAATCATGTTACAACGTCTTTTTTTAGCCTTTACCCTCGCTTTTCCTCTTTATTTAAGCATCGCTATTCAACAAACTTCACCTCTAGCTGATAGAATAAATCGCCCTTCTTCTCGCGGTATCAATAAAATTGAGCAGACAGTAAAAACCATTCAAAAGCAATTAAAACAAGAGCATTCGGTTCAATTAGATTAATAAATTTTGTCAAAAAGAGGAGAGGTAAAACTCCTCTTTTTCACTTTTGACTTGACAAATTACTGGCCATTGGTTGGGGAGGCTGGTATTCAGGAACTAAATCTTGTAGGGACTTAACTAAACCCTGACGGTCATTAAGTTGGATAGAATTAAGCAATTGCTCTAATTTGATTTGCAATTTTTCCCAAGCAAGAAAGTGTTCATTAGCGCAAAAAATCTTTGGGTGAGCGGTGGGACGAGCTTTATCGGTATCGATTAATAATTCTTCGTAGAGTTTTTCCCCCGGTCTTAATCCCGTGATTTCAATATCGATATCTTGCCCTAATTCCAAGCCACTTAAACGAATCATCTGTAGGGCCAAATCGTAAATTTTTACCGGTTCACCCATATCTAACAGGAATATCTCACCCCCCTTAGCCATGGCTCCCGCTTGTATAACCAAACGCACCGCCTCCGGAATAGACATAAAATAGCGAATAATATCGCGATGGGTGAGGGTAATATTCTTACGTTGGGCGATTTGTTCCCGGAAACGCGGCACCACGGAACCGCTACTATCAAGAACATTGCCAAAGCGGACGAGCGCGCAACAGGTGGAACTGTCGGGTAAAGCGGCCAAAGCTTGTATAACTAACTCAGCACAGCGTTTGCTGGCCCCCATAATGTTAGTCGGTCTGACGGCCTTATCGGTGGAAATAAGAACTAAATTACTAACTGAATTCTCGATCGCAGTCTGAGCAACATTTAAAGTCCCCCAAACATTAGTGTAAACCCCCTGACTAGCATTGGCTTCCACAAGGGGAACGTGCTTATAGGCGGCCGTGTGATAAATTGTCTCAATCTGGTGTTGTTGGATAACTCTGGCCAGATGATTGCGGTCGAGAACATTGCCTAAATAGGCATATTTGCGTAAATCGCTATAATTTTCACTTAAATCGAGATCGATTTTGTAGAGTGAAAACTCGTTTAATTCGTAGATTACCAGGCATTTTGGCTTGAGGAAGGCGATTTGTCGGCATAATTCCGAACCGATGGACCCACCACCCCCGGTGACTAACACCGCTTTACCGGTGACATTTTTTCCCAAAAGTTCGGGATGAGGTAGAATTTCTTCCCGTCCTAATAATTCCGAGACATCGACACTGCGAATCTGATTGATGGTCGTTTCTCCCGATAAAATTTTTGAGAGGGGAGGAACGGTTTTAATGTCGATGGGTAAAGTTTCTAGACTTTCGATGATTTGCCGCTTTCTGGCCTTGGCTACATTAGGAATAGCGAGAATAACCCAGTCAAAGGCTGTTTTTTGATGCAGTCGTGCCAATTGAGAGGGGGAATAAACCCTAAAGCCTTGGATAACTCGGTGCTGAAAATCGGGATTATCATCAACAAAGGCCAATAAACGATAGTGGGGGTCATTTTGTAGGGAACGTGCCAATTGACGACCCACAACCCCCGCACCATAGATAACAATTGTCGGTTCTCTATCCACACTACTGACGTAAATATTCAGACGGTGAAAGACAGAACGAATCAACAATCTCACCCCGATAACCAATACTAGGGTTAACAATGCGTCGATAATCAGGACTGAACGCGGCAAAAAGGCATCCCCTTGAAAGTAGGCCAGAATGATTAAAACCCCTGAACTATAGAGAACCGCGTGCAGTACGGAGGAAAGAAACTCTAATCCTGTATAACGTACTACGGGACTGTAAATACCTTTGAGATGGAAAACTAGAGTTTTAATGGCAATTAAGCCCAATATTGGCCCTAAAAAAGGTCTAATTTCCTGATGTTCGAGGCTCAGATTAAACCTGAGAGAGAAGGCCAGATAGATGCTTAGACAAAAAACAAGGCAATCGGTGATCATTAAAAGAGATCGCTTCGATGACCTAGATAGGCAATTAGCCAATTTAAGGATTTTGTTCGCCAGTTTTTTATACATTATCCAATTGATTAATTAATCTTAGGTAAAATTATTTGGCTCTCCTCGACCTTGTATGGTAGTCAGTGCTTATTATTCGGACGAGTCTTGCTAGGCAAGGCTTTGAAGAGTATATTTACGGAAAATTACCCCTATTCTTCTCCCTTCCATACAGAAACGAGAAGAGCCAATGTTCTTTATAACAGTAGCGCTGTCTGTCTTTCCGCAAGATAATATCACCTAAATCCAAATATGTCAAGCAGCGGGATTTGTCAGGACTTTGGCTCTCTTAGGTTTGGTGGGTAAAATGTGTTCTAAGATACAGTCCTGCTGGCGAGCGAGTGGAAGGAACCACACCAGACACGGAGGACACAAAGATTGATCACTTCTAGAGTAAGTTAAACTGATCACACAAAGAATAAGACAGCCGGACTTTTTTCCTTTTACCAACTTTTCATCTCTCCCCAAAAATTTTCTGCTCCCAAATATCTGGCCGATAACTGACCGCTAGTCAAGGGTTACAATGGGAGACTGAAACAAAAATTTATAAAGTTGGGTTATGAGTAATCAGTACGATGCGATCGTGATTGGGTCGGGAATCGGGGGATTGGTGACAGCGACGCAATTAGCGGCAAAAGGAGCAAAAGTCTTAGTTTTAGAAAGTTATCTGATTCCAGGGGGCAGCGCGGGTTATTTTGAACGAGAGGGTTATCGTTTTGATGTGGGTGCTTCGATGATTTTTGGTTTTGGCACAAAGGGGACGACTAACCTCCTAACCAAAGCTTTGGCAGCGGTGGATATGAGTATCGAAACCATTGCCGATCCCGTCCAGATCCATTATCATCTCCCGGATGGATTAGACTTCAAAGTTCATCGCGACTACGAACAATTTTTACAGGAATTAATTAGCCATTTTCCCGCAGAAAAAACCGGTATTCGGCGCTTTTACGATGAATGCTGGCAGGTTTTTAATTGTCTCAATAGTATGGATTTACTATCGCTGGAAGAACCCCGCTATCTGACTAGGGTTTTTTTCCAGCATCCTTTATCCTGTTTGGGATTGGTCAAGTATTTACCCCAAAATGCGGGAGATGTGGCCAGAAAATATATTCAAGACCCGCAATTATTGAAATTTATCGATATGGAGTGTTATTGTTGGTCGGTAGTACCCGCCGATCGCACTCCGATGATTAATGCGGGAATGGTCTTTAGCGATCGCCATTACGGGGGAATTAACTATCCCCGGGGGGGAGTGGGACAGATTGCTCTCAAGTTAGTCGCGGGATTGGAAAAAGCTGGTGGTGAAATCCAGTATCAAGCGAGAGTGAATAAGATTATTTTAGATGCAGGACGAGCGATCGGGGTAAGATTGACCAATGGTAAGGAATATTACGCGAAAAAGATTGTTTCTAATGCCACCCGTTGGGATACCTTCGAGAAACTACTCCCCCCGGAATCTCTCCCGGGTAGCGAAAAAAAATGGCAAAAACGCTATCAAAAATCCCCCAGTTTCCTGAGTTTGCATCTGGGTGTCAAGGCCGATGTGTTACCATCAGGAAGCGAATGTCACCATATTTTACTAGAAGATTGGGAAAATATGGAAGCAGAACAGGGAACTATCTTTGTTTCTATTCCTACCTTACTCGATCCCTCCCTCGCACCTCCGGACCATCATATCATTCATACTTTCACCCCTAGCTGGATTGATCAATGGCAAAAACTGCCTCCCCAAGAATATCAACAGAAAAAAGAGGCCGCTGCTCATCGTCTTATCGAGCGCCTGAAAAAACTCTTTCCCAAACTAGATACAGAATTAGATTATATCGAAATTGGCACGGCTCGCACCCATCGCCGCTTTTTGAATAGAATCGATGGCACTTACGGGCCGATACCGCGAAGAAAACTGTTCGGTTTATTAGGAATGCCCTTTAATCGTACAGCTATTCCTAATCTTTATTGTGTGGGAGATAGTACCTTCCCCGGTCAAGGATTAAACGCGGTGGCCTTTTCTGGTTTTGCTTGCAGTCATCTTCTATCGGTGGATCTGGGTTTACCTCGTCCCAGAGATTAAAAGCTGAAAATCAGGATTTTTACCGGCGAATTCGGAAACGGGAAGGTAACACTTGACAGCGTTTCTCAGATAGATGAGGTGCATTTTTGCGACTGGAATCCTTCCCTCGGCAAGGTTTAATTTATACTTCACCTTGACAAGAAACGCTGTAGATCGGTTTTGCTGATAACTGATAACTGATAACTAATGATTACTCCCTTTGATTCCTCGAAGTCTTTACATTGGCAGCAAAGCTTGCGATCGCCGATTGTTCGTCAATTGGAGATATTTAGCTTTACAATGCAGTTTTTGACTTTTTTGCTCTGGGATCGTTTAACGGGAGCTAATAGGGGCAAAAAACGGCAAAGGAGAGCGAAATGGTTAGTAGATCGCCTCATAAATTTGGGGCCAACTTTTATTAAAATTGGACAATCTTTATCGACGCGAGCAGATTTAATTCCGCTCGAATATATCGAACAATTAACCCAATTACAGGATCGAGTTCCTGAATTTAATAGTCAGGAAGCGATCCGAGTCATTGAAATAGAATTAGGACAACCCCTAGATAATTTATTTACAAGTTTTACCGTGTCTCCCCTCGCTTGTGCCAGTTTAGGACAAGTGCATCGAGCGCAGTTATTAAGTGGGGAAGAAGTCGTTATTAAGGTACAAAGACCGAATCTAGAAGGACTATTTAATCTCGATTTTGAATTGTTGCATCGTCTCACCCGTTGGTTAAATATTTTCCCCGTGGTGAAAAAATATAATCTAGAAGCTATCTATCAAGAATTCTTTGAGCTACTCTTTCAAGAAATCGATTATATTCATGAGGGCAAAAATGCTGATCGCTTTCGGGAAAATTTTAAGAATTATCCTCAAGTAAAAGTCCCTTTAGTTTACTGGCAATATACCACCCGCAAGGTATTAACTTTGGAGTATGTGCCGGGGATTAAAGTCGATGATCGAGAGACTTTACTAGCTAATGGTATTAACGTAGATGGGATTATTCAACTGGGTATCTGTTCCTATCTCAAACAACTATTACAGGATGGTTTTTTTCAATCGGATCCCCATCCGGGTAATATGGCAGTCAGTCAGGAAGGGGAGTTAATTTTCTACGATTTCGGCACGATGTTCGAGGTAAAATCCGTCGCTAAAGATCAAATGATCGAAACCTTTTTCGCTGTCTTGAGAAAGGATACGGAAACAGTCTTAAAAACTCTGGTGTATATGGGTTTAATTGAACCTGTTAGAGATCTGGAACCTGTGCGAAATATTGTGCAGTTTCTCTTAGATGAATTTCGCGATAAACCGGTAGATGTGAGGGTCTTTGAACAAATTAGCGATCAAGTGTATTTAATGTTTAAACAGCAACCTTTTCGCTTACCTCCCCAAATGACTTTTATTATTAAATCTGTCACCACTTTGGATGGGATTGCTCGCTCTTTAGATCCCCAGTATAATTTATTAGCAGCTAGTCAACCTTTTGTGAAAAGTCTAGCAGTATCGGGAGGAACTACCAACACCATGCTTACCCTAGCTAATCAAGCTCGCACTTTTCTTAAACAACAATGGCAAAAAGGTAATAAAAACGAAAGAATGATCCGTCAATTAGAGGAAAAAATCGAGCGAGGAAATTTAGTTTTTCAAGTTAAGTCACGGGAAAATGAACGACTTCTAAAAAAAATTTATCTAGGAATTAAAGTATTAATTAATGTCTGTCTATTGGGGTTTAGCCTTATCTCAGCCATATTTTTATTAAACACTAACTATAGCAAACTAGCTATTATTCCCTTCAGTTTGGCTGGGTTATTTGGTTTATTTTTTTTGCGTTCTTCCCTGGCTTTATTGATTCAAGAAAGATTAGATAAAATGCTAGAAAAGTAAATAATTATTATCTTTAATTAGTAGATCGTTTTTGTTATCCGCAACAAAAATTAAAGTTTGACAGGCTGTCTGTTGACAAGATTTTCCAGAAGTTATCATAATGAAAATGTTTTCATTGCACCCAGCAGCAAGAGGACAAGAAAATGTTATTAAAATCTTTCGCCCTTGGTTCCCTTGTCGGATTATCCTTAGTTACCTCTATCCCAGTCTTGGCTAATCCTTCCCTTTCTCCATTACAAACTAACGAAGCAATAATCGCTGTCGGTCAACAAAAATCCGATCTATTTGTTAATTTAACCACCGATGATCCTTGGCGAGCTGCAATGGCCATTGGTGTCGCCACCAATATGCTGAAAAAAGGTCACTCAACCACCATTTTTTTGAATATTACAGGGGTACACCTGGCAGCGACGACCATTCCTCAACACACTAACGGTATCACTGGTAAAACCCTGCAAGCAATGTTAGTGGATTTCATCAGTCAAGGGGGAAAAGTCTTAATTTGTCCCTCCTGTATGAAACAAGCAGCCATAAAACCCGAAGATCTGATTGCCGGTGTGGTGACAAGTTCCCCCGATTCCCTAGAAGCAAATTTATTTAAGGAAACGGTTAAAGTAATTAGCTGGTAATCGAGCGTTTTCTGGGGAATATTGAGGCTGCCTCTCAATGTTGTCTGAGATGCAGCCAGATAACTGGATATTATCCCGTCTTAATGGTAATTTAAATCACTGTTTTATCCAAGCTGATGGCCAAATACCGCCAATTTCAAGGCCAGCTAGACCACTAGAGGCATTTATAAGGGTTTTACCACGACCATCAGCCAATTTTATCGATAATTTACCTTTGAGGGTATCTTGACAAGCAAAACAGAGACCTTTTTCTGTGGGTACACGCACGCGATCGGGAGGATGATCACTGATCCCGATTAAGACAATGGTATAATTCTCGTTAGTTGCCCTCATTTCCCAGTACCCCCAGGGTTGCACGGTCCAAGTTAGTTGAGAATTCCAGATATCAAACTTATAAAAGCGATTTTGCCAGTGAATACCGATAATTCCCACCGATTCCCTCCAGTGGAGAACTTTCCGGGTAGAACCCACTGCGGTTAAGGTTAAATCGGGATTTTCAGGGAAAGCATTACAATTAATCCAAAACCACTTTTCCGGGAAAGAATAACCCCAATTTTTCTCGCTATAAAAAGGTACATCCTCAAATTGATAATTTTTTCCCCCATAGGTAATCATTCCCGTTGCTAAACCATGAGCAGTTAAAATCTGCCAACCTGGGTCAAAAATTGGTAAATAAGATAATATTCCTGCTGTTGCTTGGGGTGGACGCTTGTTATCTCCCCAACTGTACCTAGTTTCAATGCAATAATCCCATTGACAGATTTCTCCGGTGACGGGATCATAAATTCGTCCTTGCTGCTGGTGTGCTGTTGCTTGATAACCTTCTCGAATAGACTCAAAAAAATCTGACGGAGAAAGCAGACGGGGACGAATTTTTAAGTTAGTTTTTCCCCAATGGATAATGGCTAATTCCTGACGACTTGCCCAAAATTGATCCGTATCGGGAAAAGTGCGACAAAGATAATTAGATTCTCTGGCTAAAATTTGTACTGCTCCGCCGCTATTGACTTGACCGCCGCTAGGGTCTTGAATAGAATACATAAAGGCGAATCCGTCGGCTAATTGCGGAATCATGACTCGGAAGTACCAACCTTCAAAGAATCGGGGAGTGATACCATCCCAATGGTAGCCAGAATGAGGGGGTTGTGAAGACATCAATGAGTTTATCTTTAGGTATTGATTTTGGCACATCGGGAGCGCGAGCGATTGCTATTGATTCTAGCAAAAATATCGTCGCTGAGGTTCATTATCCCTTTACTAATGCCAATTTTCAGGATTGGCAAAAAGCCCTATTTTATTTATTGGATAATCTAGGGTATTTGGTGCGTTCAGAACTCAAATCGATCGCTATTAATGGTACTTCCTCGACGGTGTTATTATGTGATAATTGGGGTAATCCTCTTTCTGAGGCAATATTATACAATGACGGGCGAGGAATAGCCTTTTTAGAAGCAATTAAAGCTATAGCACCCCCTCACCATCCCGCGATTAGTGCCACCTCCAGTTTAGCCAAATTACTTTGGTGGAGTCAGCAAGAAATTTTTTCCCAAGCGCGTTATTTTCTCTCGCAAGCGGATTGGTTAGCATTTCTGCTGCACGGTAAACTGGGAATTAGTGATTATCACAATGCCTTAAAGTTAGGTTATGATCTCGAAAATCTCTGTTATCCCGATTGGTTAGAGAATTTACCGATGTTTAATTTATTACCGGAAATTTTTGCACCGGGTACAGCGATCGATACTATTAAACCAGATTTAGTGACTCGTTTTGCTATCCCGAAAGATTGTTTAATTTATACGGGAACCACCGACAGCATAGCGGCATTTTTAGCCAGTGGTGCTAATTCTTTGGGAGCTGCAGTGACATCTTTAGGTTCAACTTTAGTTTTAAAATTATTAAGTAGCCAGAAAGTCGATGATAGTAACTATGGCATCTATAGTCATCGTTTAGGAAATTTGTGGTTAACTGGTGGGGCATCTAATACGGGGGGAGCGGTGTTAAAGAAGTTTTTTTCTCATGAAGAATTGAGAAATTATAGTTTAGCAATAGATGGACAAAAAGAAAGTAATTTAGATTATTATCCTCTACTAAAAGCTGGCGAGCGCTTTCCCATTAATGATCCTTTTTTACCCGCAAAACTGACTCCCTGCCCCGATAATCCTCTAGAATTTTTGCATGGTTTACTAGAAAGTATTGCCCGCATTGAAGCTTTAGGTTATCAGCGTTTACAGGAATTGGGGGCCAATAAATTAGAGCGAGTGGATAGTGCGGGTGGTGGGGCAAATAATCCGACTTGGAGAATAATTCGTCAGCGTCATTTAGGGGTTCCTGTGCTTTTATCTCAACAGGATCAAGCAGCCTATGGCACTGCCTTATTAGCACAGCAATCGGTTACGCTATTGAAATAGTCTCATAGGTAGGATTTGCGGCAAAAAGTTTGTTGGTGGGGTTAGGAGTCAGGAGACAGGAGATTATTTTATTTATTCTCCCCACACCCTACACCCCACACCCTTCGTTAATTAACCATAATAGGATGGCTCATTACCCGGTTTCCATTTGATATTACAGCCTAAACTGGGTTTTTGCTCCGTCGGCACCGGTTGACCGGCTAAAACCTTGTCAATAGCGGCCCGGAGATCTTTGCCTGTCACCGGTACGCCATTACTAGGACGACTATCATCCAATTGACCGCGATAGACTAGAATGCGCTGACTATCAAAGAGGAAAAAATCGGGAGTACAGGCTGCCGTGTAAGCTTTCGCCACTTCTTGGCTTTCGTCATAGCATAAATTGAATTTAAAGTCAAGAGTTATTGCCATTTTTTTCAAATTTTCTGGCGAATCATCGGGATATTTCCCCACATCATTAGAACTAATTGCGAGGATGCCCAGATTGGTGTTAGCATAATCGCGACCTAGACGGGTAAGTTCTTCTTGAATGTGTTTAACAAAGGGACAATGTTCACAGAGGAAGATGACTAACAGAGCGGTTTTAGCCGCAAAGCTGGCCAGAGAGATAGTTTCACCCGAAACCACATCGGGTAAGGCAAAACTGGGAGCTTTTGTCCCCAAATCTAACATTGTGGACTCGGTGCGTGCCATAAAGTTTCTACTCTTTTTTATAGGGAGGACTGAGATTTTTATAGCATTTCATGCTTCATCGCGCAAATTTTAAGGACTTAATCAGTAAACAGTTATCAGTTTACTGATAACTGCCATAACCTACTGAAACTGATTTGACCAATTTTCGATCACACGCTGACTTTCACGAGCAATAACTAAAGCATTATCGGGGACATTTTTAGTGATAGTTGAACCAGCAGCCACGGTGACATTTTTTCCTAATTTTAAAGGGGCTACTAAAACACTATTTGCCCCAGTTTTTGTACCACTGCCGATCATAGTTTGGTGTTTTTTCACACCATCGTAATTAGCAGTAATTGTTCCCGCACCAACGTTAACTTTTTCCCCTAAAGTGGCATCTCCCAGATAGGATAAATGGGCAATATTGGTTTTATTGCCAATGTCACTTTTTTTAATTTCAACAAAATTACCGACTCGACAATTAGCCCCAATTTTCGCTTCTCCGCGCAAATGAGCATAGGGACCGATGCGACAACCAGAATCCACCTGACTATCAGAAATCACCGAAAATAAGACCGTTACATCGCTGCCTATGCGACTATTTTCGATTAAACTCCCAGGACCGAGACGACAACCGGAAGCGATTATCGTCTCACCGCGCAGATGGGTTTGGGGTTCAATAATCACATCGGCACTGAGGGTGACAGTATCCTCAATGGTGACACTATCGGGGTCAATTATGGTGACTCCAGCGGCCATCCAATCATCTTTGACTCTAGTTTGCAGGATATCATAGGCGGCGGCTAATTGTTTGCGATCATTAATGCCGCTAATTTCTAAACAATCCTCCACATCCACAGCCATGACGAGATCGAGAAAATTGACCACATCCGTGAGATAGTATTCACCTTGATCGTTATTGGTTCTTAAATTAGGCAGTATCGCCGCTAATTTTGACCAATTAAAGCAGTATATACCCCCATTAATCCGGTGGTTTTGTCTTTGGGCATCGGTACAGTCTCTTTCTTCCACAATCTGCTTAACGAGATTATTGCCATCACAAAAAACTCGACCGTAACCTTTCGGGTTTGGGAGGTTAGCGGTTAAGAGGGTGGCGGCGTTACCATGGTTTTTATGAATCTGGAGAAGATTTTGCAAGGTTTCGGGACGCAACAGGGGAACATCCCCATTTAAGACCAACAAATCCCCCTGAAAGTCCTCTAAATGGGGGATTAACTGCTGAATAGCATGGCCAGTGCCTAACTGTTCCTTTTGTTCGACAAATTCGATATCCGCAAGATGCTGTAGAGTATTTCGCACCTGTTCCCCTTGATAACCGATAATCACCAGTTTTCGCCGGGGATGTAAGGATTCGCTGACATTAAGCACCCGTTCCACTAGCGATCGACTGCCGAGGGGATGTAAAACTTTCGGAAGGCTGGACTTCATTCGGGTTCCCTTACCCGCTGCTAAAATTGCTACCGCTACCATGGTCATGCTTGCCAATATCGTTCGCGACTGAGTATATCGCACTCCGATCCCCTTGGTTGCAAGAATTTTTCACCTCTTTCATCCTGTGCCAGTTGAGAAACTACCATAAAAAGGTTTTCTTTAAGACATTGTTAAGGTACTATACACAAATTGAAACAATTGAACATAATCAGCACTCTATAGATACCGCTATGACAACTGTCCTAACTAAGGAATCCTCCGCCATGAAACAGATTCGCACCACCTACCAAGCTGACCAACAGGTTAAATACCTGCATCTAGAAGCGGAAATCGAGGTACTGCTGCAACAACTGCAAAGCCTCAAGCGCAAAAACCAAGAGAATCAACATCTGAATTAAAGAAAATTTCCCTAAGAATTCTCAAATCCCACCCTCTGATCGGCGAGAAGGTGGGAAAATGTTTTTTGAGAATTCCAGATAGGTGTAGATTAATGATCAATTTTGCCTTACAGCAAGCCTTCGCCCGTCGTCATGCCCTGAAAGTGATTAGTGGGTTAAATAATTTCGATCGCTCGCAGGTTCTCTCAGTAGTTAAAGCCGCTACAGCCGGAGGAGCAACTTTCGTCGATATTGCCGCTAATGCTGACCTAATTCGGGCGGTAAAAGCCTTGACAAATTTACCCGTGTGTGTATCGGCCGTCGAGCCAGAATTGTTGGTGATAGCAGTGGACGCGGGAGCCGATTTAATTGAGATCGGTAATTTCGATAGTTTTTATGGCCAAGGACGCATTTTTGAAGCGGCGGAAGTTTTAGCCCTAACCCGTCAAACTCGCGACTTACTGCCCGAAATTACCCTGTCTGTGACAGTTCCCCATCTTCTACCCCTCGATGAACAGGTGAGACTAGCAGAAGCTCTAGTTAGTCAGGGTGCTGACATTATTCAAACCGAAGGCGGCACTAGCAGTCAACCCCGTCACCCCGGTATTTTGGGACTGATTGAAAAAGCTGCCCCGACTTTAGCGGCGGCCCACGCTATTTCCCACGCGGTTAAGGTTCCTGTCCTCTGCGCTTCCGGTTTATCCATTGTCACTGCTCCTATGGCGATCGCTGCTGGAGCGGCTGGTATCGGTGTTGGTTCGGCGATCAATCAATTGGATAATGAAGTGGCTATGGTGGCAGCCGTGCGCGGTTTAGTCGAATCTCTGCAAGCACAACCGGTCCCTATTGGCAACTAGAACAATTTTTGTCTAGATACGACGGAGAAGGGTCCGTTTTCCCTTCTCTTTTTCCCACTGATAACTGAAAAGCCCCAACCCCATCAACTGTGGTAAAATGCGCTATGGCTCAAAACATTAGAGATAGAAGCACTCCACCATGATTCGAGATATCTTCATGCCCGCGCTCAGTTCCACCATGACCGAAGGAAAAATAGTTTCTTGGGTGAAGTCCCCCGGGGAAAAAGTCAGCAAAGGGGAAACGGTATTAGTGGTCGAATCCGACAAAGCCGACATGGACGTGGAATCGTTTTATGATGGCTATCTCGCTGTAATTTTAGTCGAAGCTGGCCAAGAAGCACCCGTAGGGGAAGCGATCGCCTATATTGCCGAAACTGAAGAGGAAATTGAACTGGCCAAAGCTCAGGGAAAAACCGCCACAGTCGCCCCTAGCAAGCCCGTAGAGACCCCAGAAATCGCTCCGCCTCCCGTTTCGATCCCCGTGGCTGCCGTTAAAGAGAATGGCCGTTTAGTCGCCTCTCCTAGGGCGAAAAAACTGGCTAAAGAATTAAAGGTGGATCTGAAAACCCTAGTGGGTAGCGGTCCCCACGGACGAATTACCGCCGAAGACGTAGAAAAAGCGACCGGAAAAGTCAGCACCGCCCCCACTCCCGTCATTACTCTCCCGCAACCCGTCAGCGTCCCTGTAGCGGCTCCTAAAGCTCCGATTCCGGCCAGCGCCCCGGTCGGTCGGACTGTTCCCCTTACCACTCTGCAAAAAGCCGTCGCTCAGAATATGTCGGTTAGCCTACAGGTTCCCACCTTCCAAGTGGGCTACACTATCACCACCGACCCACTGGATCAACTCTATCAACAGCTAAAATCCAAGGGTGTCACCATGACGGTCCTGTTAGCAAAAGCAGTAGCTAATACCCTCGCTAAACATCCTATAGTTAATGCCAGCTATAGCGACACAGGAATCCAATACCACGGGGCGATTAACGTGGCTGTAGCCGTGGCTATGCCCGATGGGGGCTTAATTACGCCGGTTTTGCGCTCTGCTAACCAGATGGATATCTATTCCCTCTCCCGCAGTTGGAAAGATTTAGTTGATCGCGCCCGCAGTAAACAACTGCAACCAGAAGAATATAATAGTGGTACTTTTACCATTTCTAATCTAGGGATGTTCGGAGTCGATCGCTTTACGGCTATTTTACCCCCCAACCAAGGTGCGATCCTGGCCGTGGGTGCTTCCCGTCCCCAAATCGTCGTCCACAAAGATGGTTTATTCGGAGTGCAAAAACAGATGACGGTTAATCTCACCAGTGACCACCGAGTCATCTACGGGGCCGATGCAGCCTCCTTCCTGCAAGACTTGGCTAAACTGATCGAAACCGAGGTGCAGTCTTTAACTATGTAATCAGAATCTAGACAGCAGGAGCCAAGGGAGTTTCTCTCTAGCTCCTGCTTTGTTGTTACTAAAAAAATGTAAAGAATTAGCTAAAATAGATTTAACCTTATCTATCACCCAAAACTATCGCCCAAACAAGGGTAAAAAAAGTGTTAATCTCAGGGAACTTTAAGATCTAAGCTAATATCGGTAAATTAACCCTCAATTTCGCCCTATATATTAAGCCTACAATAATTCGTATTCCCACGCCCTAACGCCTACCCATAGGAAAAAATGATCACAGAGAATAGTCGCTTACGTTCAGAATTTTTAAATACACAGGTTATCACTCGCAATACAGGCAAAAAACTCGGCGTTGTTAAAGATGTCCTTGTAGATATCGATCAACGAGAAGTAGTTGCCCTGGGACTCCGCGATAATATCCTCTCCTTGTCGGGAATGCCTCAATATATGTATTTATCGAGCATCAGTCAGACGGGAGACGTGGTTCTGGTTGAAGATGATAACGTCTTGGAATCCGTCGATATCGATGCTTATACTCCCTTAATCGGTAGTGAAGTGATCACGGAAACTGGCGAACCTTTAGGCAAAGTCCGCGATTATCAATTTGATCCCCTTAGTGGTCAATTACATTCCATTATCATCGCTTCCCTGGGATTACCTCTTATCCCTGAACAATTGATCAGTACCTACGAAATTGCCATTGAAGAAGTGGTTAGCAGCGGTCCGAATCGCTTAATCGTCTTTGAAGGGGCCGAGGAACGTCTCACCCAAGTTAGTGTGGGAGTTTTGGAACGTTTGGGTATTGGTCGTCCCCCCTGGGAAAGAGAAGAAGAAGAAGCTTATTATACCCCCGCTGCTCGTCCAGAAAATCAGTTAGGTACGGGCATTCCCCTCCGCACTCCCGTGGAGGCTGCTAAACCCGTTGAAGAACGCTGGAGTGAAGACGAATGGGAAAAAGAACCACTGCGGGCCAATCCCCCACCGCAAAAACGGGCCGAAGCTCGTTATTATGAGCAAGAATACGAGGAAGAAGAAGACAACTGGGGAGAAGCTCGCTTAGAACGCACCGAAAGCTTTTCTCGTCCTCAGTACGACGATTACGAAGATAAGGCCGAGGATGATATGTGGGATGATGACGTGGAACCGGATTACAATCCCCCCCGCATCAATATCACCGAGAAGAAAAAGGAAAGAATCCCCGAATACGAAGACGGTTAATCTTTGACAGTCCCCCTATCCAGTAGTTACATCTTTCTTAACATATTTGACAAAAAAAGAAAAGTGTGCTGCGTGGATCAAGGGGGTTCTCCGGGGGAACTAATTTGATCAGATAGTTTCCCAGTCTGGCTGATATTATTTAACCTTTAATCAAGGCTATCACTGGGGCCACCAATCTTCGATCACCTGCGCGATAGTATAGGGACACAACTCTGGAAAAATGCTAAGGATTAAACCTGTTTGTTTGGCGGCTTCTCGACGCGCTCTGGTATATTCCTTGTCCAAAATTTGCGCGGGATAACTGCGTAAACTGGGACTATCCTCTAACTTACGACGAATTTGCGATCGCCTATCATTGATGGAATCCAGCCAACTATCGGAGCGCCTTTGGGGTTGATATTGCCACTTGAGGAGATGAAGCAAAATTCGCTCCATTTGAGAACCAATCCCACTGCGTTCACTTTTCCCCAAATCCTCAATTTCCTCGATTAAATGCTCCCAGTCAATGGCATCCCAGCGTTGTTCCCGCAAAAGTTGAGCCGTATCCCGGGCCCAAAGAATTAAATCGCAATCATAGGTGGTTGACATAACCGGTTCCCTGTTTTTCAAGCTTTTCTGGTGGGATTGTGGGGTTAATTCTGTTAAGTTAACGATCCAGCGTTTTCTTAATGATAATCTCTAGGCGGTCGGATGCAACGATTTGTTATGCCGTTGACTGCGAGGTTTGATACGAAGATCATTGCAAATTGCTTGCAAATCATAGTTAAAGGACTTTGCGTGTTCTTCACGTATTCTGTAAATTTCTTCTAGAACTTCATCCTTCCACATAATTAATCTCCCATTAGTTCATTAGGTGTACAAATTGTTGGCACATCATCTCCCGCTTCTATACTTATTTGTGCTAGTTTCTTTTGTATTTGAGCATTGGCAATATGCTTACAGTTCCAAGTTAAAAGATAGTCAATTCCGTAAAATGTAGCAGTCGCTACGAAGCGATGCGCTCTGCTACGCAGTGCCTTCGGCATCGCACTAACGTTGTTAGACCGTTCCTCACCCGATTAGCTTAAACTGTTCAATGACTGAATTACGACTATTCCACCCTCGATCGCATCAAGTTGCATCCGATAGCCGTAGAGTAAACTCATACCAACTAAAGGGTCTGTTTCGGCTGCGTTAACATCAATATACCGATATTCACCGTCCCAAATAACAAGACCACTGTAAACGTCAAAGATACAGGTACTTCCATCCCCTAATGTTCCCTCTTCACGGCTATACAACCGTAAGTTGAGACTGTTGATTACTGTCAGAGGTAAGGTCAAAAAGCCTGTGAACCCTGTATCAATAACAGCATCAATTACTTGCCTCTGTTTACTCTCATTGCTCACGACTAACCGAAGCCTCGCCTCGCAGTTTTGATCAACAATTCCGTTCATCATAAAGTTAAAGCAGACGACCTACGCCAAAGCGGTGAACGCCTTTATACCCAATTCGGACACGCCAGATTTGAGCATCAGGGTTTCGTTCAAGCAATCGATTAGAAGCAGTTATTGTGTCATTGGCAAGCTCAAAAGCACCTGTTTCTATATCTATGGCTACAATCTTCCCATGATTGCCCTCCTCGACTTGGTGGCGCACCTGAGATTCATAAATCTCATTACCACGTCGAGCGAATTCTTCTTTGCTGTAGCGGAGTTGATTAACTGTCATTGTCCTGACCCCGTTGCCACTTTTGCCCCTCCATTTTAACCTAAACATTGGCAATCTTCGCTAACATTCCCCAACTGGGTCCACAGGAGCGGCATTGCACTTAGACACACAGTTTCAATCAATGTGCATGGTGCGTTCCCCAAAAATCTATTGGTGGAGCAGCAGGAGCCACATTAGGGAACGCACCCTATGGGGATGGCGATCGCTCTAACGGCTGAGTTCAGCCGCCACAGAGAATCTTCAACTTCTATCAAATAATCTCTAGGCGGTCGGATGCAACGATTTGTTATGCGGTTGACTGCGAGGTTTGAGTGGAGTCGAAATAATTTGTCTGCTGCTAGTGGATTGTTTTTTACGAAGATCATTGCAAATTGCTGGCAAATCATAGTTAAAGGACTTCGCGTGTTCTTCACGTATTCTGTAAATTTCTTCTAGAACTTCATCTTTCCACATAATTAATCTCCCATCAGTTCATTAGGTGTACAAATTGTTGGCAGATCATATCCTGCTTCTATACTTATTTGTGCTAGTTTCTTTTGTATTTGAGCATTGGCAATATGCTTACAGTTCCAAGTTAAAAGATAGTCAATTCCGTAAAATGTAGCAACTGCAATATGAAGCGCATCATCAGAGGCTTTAGGGGGAAGATTACTTTTGGTGAGAAACTGGGCCGCCAGACTTTGAACATCTTCGTTGACTTCCAGTAATGGAAAATCACGTAGAATCTCAAGTCGCCTGTTTGCCATCTCTACATCTCCCCGCGCAACTTCGTCCAAAACCAATTGGGAGATATAAAGCGTAAATTGCTCTCGGCGTGTGTCCCACCACTTTTGGGTAATCCCCAAGTTTGCCATGAGGATTAAGTTATTGCTGAGTCTGGCTGTTAAGTAACCAACCATGCTAGTTTCAATGTAAACAGTTTCGCTCATTTGAAATGCGCTAGTTAGATCCGTATTTTATCCCAATCTGTCCAAAACTGTGGCTAAGAAGCGATGTGCTCTGCTACGCAGTGCCTTTGGCATCACACTTAGACTCACAGTTTCAATCAATGTGCATGGTGCGTTCCCCAAAATCGATCGCTGGATCGGTAGAAGTTGCCCTAGGGAACGCACCCTACAAGATTGCGATCGCAATGTTACAAGGTTATGTTCAATAGCTAGTACTGCATAGCTAGACTGTTAATTTTTTCTAGCTTTTTGGCAAGACTTTTGGCTCCGGTTTGAACCCAGTACTGCTTTGCAATATCCTTACTTTGATCTTTTACCTCAAAGCAGATATTTCTAGCTTCCTGCCAGTAGTCATACCAAGCATTTTGGTATTCCTCCGACAACAGGTATACACTGGATTCGGCATCAGACATTAGACCCTCTGCTTTTTTGTAGTCTTCATCAACCCAATTTTTAGTCTCAAGATTTGCAAGAACCCTATAGTACTTGAGAGCGGCAGACTTTGACTCCTTGAGAGCGGGAAGCTTAACAGCCAATTGTTGTTTAAGTTCTTCAAGTTGTGCTGCGTTTCGACTACTTGAAAGCGTATTCCATAGAGATGAGACCGCCGCAGTTACAGATGAAACAGCCGCCAGCGACGACAGAACCCATACTTTAGTGTCCGTTCCTGATGGTGGGCCAAAGTACAGAAGAGCAGCGAAGACAAAGATAGGAACAGAAATAAAGATTAGAGTCGGGTTGGTCTTACGTGTCATAAGGTCTCTCCTAACTTTTAAAACGACCCATGGGAAGAATTCAGATCGCTTGGTCTCTTAAAACTTTTTAGATACAAACTCCTTTATCACAAATACAGCCAGGCTTAACGCAACCTCCGCTAGGAACACAGAGTTGACCACAATTGATTTTTGAAAGTTTGAAAGAATTTGATACCCTTTGCGGAACCCACTGAAAAGCTAACAGTTCTTCTCCGCCAAACTCCTCCAACAAGTAGCTGAGGAAGCGTTTATAGCTCCACTTAGCGTTGACAATCTCTTTTTGAACGTCGCCATTTTGATTGAGAAGGATTACCCCGGTACCCACTTTGTATCTTTGTCCGATGACAAATCTAGCTGGAGTCTGGTTTTTCGGGTTGAGTCTTTGGTACTTACCTGGTTCATGGATATAATACTTGACTCTATTTGTTTTCTTGGCGAGACTCTTGGGAGTCGCTTCAGCGGCACCGGATAGACTCATAATGTTTTTGCTTAAAGAATAGAATATAAACCGATGATTAGGACATCCTACACCAGAATGTTATCCCTGTCAAGAATACAATGACATCCACGCTTGTGAGAAGTGAGCAAGAGATATTAAAGCCTTCTCGAAATTCAGAACACCATCACGCAAAACCGTATCAGTCTAACTACACATTATACGGAAACTTTCTGTATATTAACCCATCCCGCAACATAAAATACTCATTTGTCAACAGGTAGTAATATTTAATCTACTTATACTTCGAGTTTTGGTCTGAAAATGGGCGATTGATAGTTAAGCGATCGAGAGATGGGTATAACCACGAGCCTAGGGGATTATGCAAGGGTGAACAACTTATCGGCAGGTTTCCAGGCCGCTCCCCAATAACTGATCACTGAAAGACGGCTAAACTAAAAAGGCGTGCTAAAATCAGCATATCTAGGGTCGCTTGTGTAGGTGATGGATAGGCTATGTTTGAAAGATTTACGGAAAAAGCCATTAAAGTAATCATGCTCGCCCAAGAAGAAGCTCGCCGCCTTGGCCATAACTTCGTGGGAACAGAGCAGATTTTACTAGGACTAATTGGAGAGGGAACGGGAGTTGCCGCCAAAGTCCTCAAGTCCATGGGTGTCAATCTCAAAGATGCGCGCGTGGAGGTGGAGAAAATCATCGGTCGCGGTTCCGGATTCGTAGCCGTGGAAATTCCCTTCACCCCCAGAGCCAAACGAGTTTTAGAACTCTCCCTCGAAGAGGCCCGTCAACTGGGCCATAACTATATTGGCACAGAACACCTCCTTTTAGGACTAATTCGCGAAGGAGAAGGTGTGGCTGCTAGGGTTCTGGAAAATCTCGGCGTGGATCTCTCGAAAGTTCGCACCCAAGTGATCAGAATGTTAGGGGAAACCGCCGAAGTGGCCGCCGGTTCATCTTCCCAAGGTCGCACTAAAACCCCCACTCTTGATGAATTCGGTTCCAATCTCACCCAAATGGCCGGCGAGGGTAAACTTGATCCCGTGGTCGGCCGACAAAAGGAAATCGAGCGCGTCATCCAAATTCTTGGTCGTCGTACCAAAAATAACCCAGTCCTAATCGGGGAACCGGGGGTAGGTAAGACAGCGATCGCAGAAGGATTGGCCCAACGCATCGCTAACAAGGATATTCCCGACATTCTCGAAGAAAAACGGGTTGTCACCCTCGATATCGGCTTGTTAGTGGCGGGAACCAAGTATCGCGGCGAATTTGAGGAACGCCTCAAAAAAATCATGGACGAAATTCGCCAAGCGGGTAACGTCATCCTTGTGATCGATGAAGTTCATACTCTCATCGGTGCCGGGGCAGCCGAAGGGGCGATCGATGCGGCCAATATTCTCAAACCGGCTTTGGCCCGGGGAGAACTACAATGTATCGGGGCGACGACCTTGGATGAGTATCGCAAACATATCGAACGGGATGCGGCTCTAGAAAGACGTTTTCAACCGGTTATGGTCGGTGAACCCTCCGTAGAAGAAACGATCGAAATTCTCTACGGTCTCCGGGAACGCTACGAACAGCACCATAAATTAAAAATCTTAGACGAAGCACTAGAAGCGGCGGCGAAATTGTCCGATCGCTACATTAGCGATCGCTTCTTACCGGACAAGGCGATCGATTTAATCGATGAAGCTGGTTCGAGAGTGCGCTTGATTAATTCCCAATTGCCACCGGCAGCCAAGGAATTAGACAGGGAACTGCGGCAAATTCTCAAACAAAAAGATGACGCGGTGCGCGGTCAAGACTTCGAGAAAGCCGGGGAATTGCGCGATCGGGAAATGGAAATCAAAACCCAGATTCGGAATCTCGCTTCTACCAAAAAAGGCGAAGATGGCAACGACGAACCCTTTGTGGATGCGGAGGAAATCGCTCACATCGTTGCTTCTTGGACTGGGGTTCCCGTCAATAAACTGACCGAAACCGAATCCGAGAAACTGCTGCACATGGAAGATACCCTACATCAGCGTCTCATCGGTCAAGAGGACGCAGTTAAAGCGGTGTCTCGTGCCATTCGTCGCGCTCGCGTCGGTCTAAAAAATCCTAACCGTCCCATTGCTTCCTTTATCTTCTCCGGTCCGACGGGGGTAGGTAAAACCGAGTTAACTAAGGCTCTGGCCGCTTATTTCTTCGGTTCGGAAGATGCGATGATCCGTCTCGATATGTCGGAATACATGGAACGGCACACGGTTTCTAAGTTAATCGGTTCACCTCCGGGTTACGTTGGTTACAACGAAGGGGGACAATTAACGGAAGCGGTGCGTCGTCGTCCTTATACGGTGGTGCTATTCGACGAAATCGAAAAAGCTCACCCCGATGTCTTCAATATGCTTCTGCAAATCCTTGAAGATGGACGTTTGACCGATGCTAAAGGTCGCACGGTGGACTTTAAAAATACCCTGTTGATCATGACCTCGAATATCGGTTCTAAAGTGATCGAGAAGGGTGGCGGCGGCTTAGGTTTCGAGTTTGATGATAATCAAGCTGAAGCCCAGTATAATCGCATTCGATCGCTGGTTAATGAGGAATTAAAACAATACTTCCGTCCGGAATTCCTCAACCGTCTCGATGAGATTATCGTCTTCCGTCAACTGAATAAGGAAGAAGTCAAGGAAATCGCCGAAATCCTGCTCAAGGATGTGTTTAAACGTCTGACAGAACAAAATATTACTTTGTCTGTTACTGATAAGTTTAAAGAACGCTTGATCGAGGAAGGTTATAATCCGGCCTACGGCGCTCGTCCCTTACGTCGTGCGATTATGCGTCTCTTGGAAGATGTTCTGGCTGAGGAAATTCTCTCCGGACGCGTGGGTGATGGTGATACGGCCATGGTCGATATCGATGAGGAAGGTAAGGTGAAAGTTATTTCGGGAGAAAGACGCGAGTTAATCGCTCCCGTGATGGAATAAATTCTCACTGGGATTAGTTAAATAAAAGGTGGGCTTTTTGCTCACCTTTTCTCGCAAAAATAGGAGAAAAAACTGTGATGAAAGTTTGGGTTGTGGGCTGTATTTTGTTATTTTTGTTGGTGGAATTTTATCAGTGGGCCAAGGGGTTTATTTTACCTTTACCTCTCTGTATTTTTGCCGGAGCTTTATTATCGATCGCTTCTAATTATTCTCAAGATATGAGCAATTTATTCGCTAGAAATGAACAGGTTTATCAAACTGCCAGTTTAAGTGATATTCCTGACATTTTGACGGCAGAAACCGCAATTACCAGCCTAGAAGCGGCAGCATCAGAGGATAGTAAAAAGCGGGATCGCTGAATCAAGACATGAATGCTACTAAATTGTGCCTCCTATCTACAAGTTACCTTAGTGCTAGGTTTTAAAAATTGCCTAGGGGAAAATTGATACTTAAAATCAGCAACGTCCTATAACTCTTCAAACAGCTTCTAAAAATAGATGGTCATAAAAACAGTCATAAAATTAGCTCTTATTGCCTTACTCTGGATAACAATAATCAATCCTGCCAACTTACCTCCAGATACCGATGTTAGGCTAAGAATGGCCCATGCCCTGTGGACGGGAACTGAAGAAGTTTCTTTACCCCCAAATTATCGTCCTTCCTCTCGATTAGACCATGTTGGTGTTTTAGGAGTAGATGGAAAACGATATGAAGCTTATGATATGGGACAATCCTTATTAATGTTGCCCGCAGATTGGATTGGCACCCAACTTTCTAAAGTTTTTCCTAGTATTAAGCCCTATTTATTAAGAGAATTTGCGGTTAGTTTTCTTGTAGTTATCCCTCTAAATGTATTAGTTGTTCTCTCTTGTTATTGGTTACTTAGACTATTTGATTTTCAGGAGAAAATTGCGGCATCTGCCAGCTTGATTTGGTTGCTAGGTACTACCGTTCTCCACTATGCACAAACTTTTCAACAAAATAATCCAGTCCTACTTTGTGTGATTTTAGGTTATGCTTGTGCTTTGGCTTATATTAAAACTAACAAAGTACCTTATGTTTTTTTGAGTGGATTGGCAATCGGAGCAGCTATTATAATTCGCTCGACAACTATCATTTATGCTCTAACAGTTTTTGGTTTTCTAATTAGCTGTCTAATTTATAAAAATTTCAAGCTGAATCAAATCTTTAAGACAGTCATACTCTGGAACGTCGGCTTATTTCCCTTCTTTTTTGTGAGTAGATTATTTAATTACTTACGCTTTGGGGATTTTTGGACAACGGCAGCATCCTTGAGCATTGAGCAAATACGCAATGGAGCAATCTTTTCAGGGTTGCCAGAATTGCCCCCTAATTATCCTTTCATACACCCTCCCTACGTTGGTATTCTCGGCGTTCTCTTCTCACCAGCTAAAAGTATATTTATTTACGACCCCTTGCTTTTACCATGTTTAGTATTGGGGATTATTTTATTTAACAAATTAACACCTTATATACGAATATATTTTATTTCCTCAATTTTCGCACTTGTCTTTCATATTATCTTAACCAGCAAACTGGATTTCTGGCATGGAGATGGTTCTTGGGCTGCTCGTTATCACGTTACCTCAGTTCACCTGCTACTTCTTCCCTTAATAGCTTTGCTAATCTTAGAGATGTTATCGGTTAATCGGCTCAAACAATGGTTAATTAGCAGCTTGGTTGTTCTTTCTATTTTGGTTCAATTTACTTCTCTTGTCTTTGACCCTAGTGTAAATAGTGGTGTGGTCATCTTTGCAGAACCAAAAAGTTTTTTGAGGTTTCGTTTAGCTGAACGTATCGACAGTGTTAGTTGCTTAATTGGTCTTTCTCGATCCCAAAGTTGCTTAACTGAACAAAAGTACAGTAAGTCCGCTCTCGCCGGTAGAAAGTACAGTAAGTCTGATCTCGCCAGTAGGGTGTATTTCTGGCCTCTTAAATCCAACAAAGCGCAAGGATTGCTCTGGAAAATTTGGGGATTCCTCTTGATTACAGCTTTGATCAGCACTCTACTTTTCGTGGTGATTGGGTAGTAGTGATGGAAATTTAATACCTTGCCAATTGGGGATTTAGGACTTACGCATTGACAAAAAGGCTCAAATTTGCATCCTCTAATTTTGGTAGCTAAGGATACAATTTATCGCCTGACCTCTTGACAAAACCCTCTCAGATTTGATTTGCTCATCGAAGAGAGTCTCTTCTGACAAGACAGCCCATGAGAACGATTACCAAGCCAACGACCGCCCAGTGCAATCTCCCAATTTACACCTTATTTTTGCTCTGTGAGCCTAAATATATAAGCTGTGTTCGGTTAGCTCAAATTTTGGAGGACTTGTCCCATGACAGCGTCAATCGTTTCTTGTGGTGGGAGAACTATACCTCC
>JAADBR010000007.1 GCA_009995705.1 Microcystis aeruginosa W13-11 | reverse complement strand
ACCCAAGCCGAATTGGGTCAAGAGCCGGTAGCCAACCTAGAACGGGCGATCGCCAACTACACCGAAGCCGCCACCATCTGCCGCCAACCCGGATTAGAAAGGGAATTAGCCCAAACCCTGACTAATCTGGGCATAGCCTACAGCACCCAAGCCCAATTGGGTCAAGAGCCGGTAGCCAACCTAGAACGGGCGATCGCCAACCACACCGAAGCCGCCACCATCTTCCGCCAACCCGGATTAGAAAGGGATTTAGCCCAAACCCTGACTAATCTGGGCATAGCCTACAGGACCCAAGCCGAATTGGGTCAAGAGCCGGTAGCCAACCTAGAACGGGCGATCGCCAACTACACCGAAGCCGCCACCATCCGCCGCCAACCCGGATTAGAAAGGGATTTAGCCGCAACCCTCAATAATCTGGGCGTAGCCTACTGGACCCAAGCCCAACTGGGGAAAGAGCCAGTAGCTAACCTAGAACGGGCGATCGCATCCTACACCGAAGCCGCCACCATCTTCCGCCAACCGGGATTAGAAAGGGAATTAGCCCAAACCCTGACTAATCTGGGCAATGCCTACTGGACCCAAGCCGAATTGGGTCAAGAGCCGGTAGCCAACCTAGAACGGGCGATCGCCTTTTATCGAGAGGCACTTTCCTTTCTCAACCCCACTCTCTTACCGGCTGACACCCTCAGAACTGGACGGAACCTCGGCAAATTGGGCTTTAAGCAGGGCTGGTGGGACATTGCCTTAGAAGGCTACAGGGTTGCCGTGGAAGCCGTTGAACAAAGCCGCGCCTGGGCTACCAGCGAAGCCCTGCGCCAAGAAATTGTCCGCGAGTCTATCGACGTTTATGAAAACCTAATCCAAGCGGCCGTTAACCAGGGCGACCTCTCCCTGGCGCTGCGAACCGTCGAACGTTCCCGCTCCAAACGCCTTGCCGACCTAATCGCCATCAGTGACCTCTACGCCGATGGGCGCATCCCCCCAGAAATACAAGCCTGGTATCAGCAACTTCAGGACAGCCGCCGCAGCAAATCCCAACTCGCTCAAGACCGTCCTGAACTGTCCGATAAACCATCCTTGACCCCTGCACTAAGCCGCAACACCCGCGCCAGCTTTGCCTCTGAACAACTCCTCGCCGCCGAAGCCGCTGAACGTCAAGCCTGGGACGCTCTCTACCGCTTTGATGCCATTACCGCCCAACTTCAGCAACCCCAACCCCAACCTCGCCTTGATGAGTTAATGGCGCTGCTCCCCTCTCCCCAGACCGCCCTCCTCAGCTTCTACACCACCGCCACCCATACCCACATCTTTGTCCTGCGTCGCCCCTCCCGGGATGGCGGGGAATCGGTCAACTGCCACACTATTCCCAATCCCCCGGAGTCCGCCAACGACCTGCAAAACTGGCTGGTCGAAAACTGGGTTAACCCCTACATTGCGATTAATCAAGCAGAGACCGCCCAATCCCGCCAGCAGCGTCGGGATGAGTGGCACCAAGCTATGGCCGCTCGTCTGCAAGAATTGGCAACCCGCCTGCAATTCGATACCCTCATCCAACAGCACCTCCAGGGCATCACTGACTTAATCCTGATTCCCCACCTCTTTCTGCACCAAATTCCCTTCGACCTTCTACCCACCGCCGAAGGACAACTACTAGGCGATCGCTTTCGCCTTCAGTTTGTCCCTAGTACCAAAATTCTGGGACTATGCCAAGAGCGATCGCAACCCACTCCCGACACCCTGGGGATTGTGGAAAACACCACAGAGGATTTGCCCTATACTCCCCTAGAGTGTGAGTGGGTCGCCCAAACCTGGAATGTGCCTCGCCAACGGCGGCTACAGGGGCGCACTGTCACCCCCGACTCTTATCTGCAACTGCTCAAACAAGTGCAGGCCCTACTCTCTAGCCACCACGCCACCAGTCGCCCCGATGATCCTCTCAACTCCCACCTCGTCCTAGACGGGGAGCAAAAAGTCACCTTGCGGGATTTAATTAGTCCCTCGTGGCGCTTTCCCGAATTGTCGGAAGTGTTTCTCTCCTGTTGTGAAACTGGTCTCAGTTTTGCCAGTTTCCGAGATGAGGAAGGAAACCTGCGACGGGAATTACTGGACGAACCCCTCAGTTTAGGTACAGGCTTTCTGCTGGGGGGCGCTCGAAGTGTGATCAGTAGTCATTGGGCGGTGGCTGACCTAGCCACAACGCTATTTTCGCGGGAGTACCATCGCGCACGACGGGCCGGAGAGGAACGCTTAACGGCTCTACACCAAGCTCGCCAAGCGTTGCGGGAGACTTGCCAAAAAGACTGGCGGGACAGTTTGACAGTCGATTATCAGCAGGCTTTCCAGACTTGGCAACAACTGCGCCGCGCCCAAGACCCCAACACCGATGCTGCTGGGGCCAATTATCAAAAAATCGGCGAATTGATCAAGTGGCTTGAGGATTTTGCTCCCGATGCAGTGCCTTTTCAGGACTATCGTTACTGGGGGGCGTTTTATTGTCTTGGACTTCCTTAAATTAGGAATTATTTCCTTGTTGCAAGTAAAATGTAGGGTGCGTTAGACGGCGATAATCTCTGCTTAAACTTAAATCTAACAATCCGTCGTAACGCACCCTACCTATCATTAATTTAAGTTTATTATAACATATAATTAATTTGCAAGAGTTCTTATCTATCATTAATTTATTTGATGCGTTACGCTATCAAAGAGCGCACCCTACTACTAATTATTGTACTTTAAAAGGATAATGCCTGGTTTTTAAAGGTTCCAATTTTAACAGGTCAAAAGCCCTATTTAAAAAGGGTTTTACCATTATTCAGCCAACCCTAATTAGGATAAACTCGCCCTTTCCAACCTCCCCCTTGACCGCGCCAATAACGCAGGGCAGAATCGACAGTCATTACACTATAAAAGAGGGCAATTAGGGGTAAAGTTAAAGCCCGCAGGGGGGATAATTTATATAGTCTTAAAGTCGGGCTATAGGAGAGGGCAATTATTAATAAGGTGATGGTGCTAATTATGATAATTGATGTTTGTTTTAATGCCAATCCCCAGATTAAGCCCAAGGGGGCGGCTAAATAGGTTAAAAACATCCCGAAAATTGTCCCGATTAACCAAAGTGTTGAGTAATTAAGTTGTGTAAAGGCGGTGCGGGCTACCATATTCCAAATACTGGCTAAATCGGGATAGGGACGGAGACTATAGGTAGTTTCTGTTAATCCTAACCAGATAGATTTCTCAGGATTTTCGGGGTGATTTTGCAGATATTTTTTAACCGCGTTCGCCAAGGAACAATCATCAATTAAAGCTTGTTTAAGAATCTCAATACCGCCAATTTTTTCTAGAATATCTCGGCGAATTAAAATGCAACCCCCAGCAGCGGCAGCTATCGGGGAATTAGGGTTATTAACTAGGGGGAAAGGATAGAGTTTCTCGAAGAAAAAAACAAAGGCAGGAATGAGGAATTTTTCCCAAAAACTGTCACAGCGTAGCAACACCATCAGGGAAACTAAAGCTTGTTTTTCTTGTACTGCTTTAGTAACTAATTGGGTTAAATTATCGGGTGCATGGGCAATATCGGCATCGGTAAACAGAAAATAATCGGGTGCAAATTTCTCGGTAGCCTCTGTTATTCCCTGTTTCATTGCCCATAATTTACCTGTCCATCCCATCTCTAAAGCTTGTCCAGAAATAATAGTTATCTGGTCAGATTTATGAGATTGTTTAGCAATTTTTTGGGCAACTTTTCCCGTACCATCACTACTTTGATCGTCAATTAAAATAATCGAAAATTCGCCTTGATAATCTTGGTTAAACAGGGAAGTTAAACTG
Source organism: Microcystis aeruginosa W13-11 (assembly GCA_009995705.1). Taxonomy (GTDB): domain Bacteria; phylum Cyanobacteriota; class Cyanobacteriia; order Cyanobacteriales; family Microcystaceae; genus Microcystis; species Microcystis aeruginosa_F. Next base: position 70,786 of record JAADBR010000007.1, on the reverse strand, counting down.
ATAGGTAAAACGTCTGCTTCGTTTCGTGCGGGTATAATTGCTGAGACTTTTGGATAATTTGTTAAAGGAGAAGTGACAGGATTAATTTTTTGGTTAGATAGCCAAAATTGTCCCCTAGCTAAGATTAAATATAACCAAATTATCAGCGATAGGAAAGTAACTAATAATAAGAAAAATGTCATAAGCTAGTCAGCTTTCGATGAGAGAATAGGGAACAGGTTAAAAAGAGTAAGTAGGTAGGTGTTGAAAGTTGTCAGACACCCCCCTTATTAAGGGGGGCAGGGGGGATCGGCACCCCCCTTATTAAGGGGGGCAGGGGGGATCGGCACCCCCCTTATTAAGGGGGGCAGGGGGGATCGAACCTAAAATCCATTTTTAATTTAATTATAATCAGCTACTTATCAAATTTAGATGGACAACAGCTTAACCGGTTTGGGGTTTAACAAAGGGCAATTTAGGGTAAAATAGAAGCAAATTGGCAAGGCGAGGGAGTAAATCATGGATTATGATGTCGTAATTATTGGGGGAGGACCGGCGGGAGGTCACTGTGGTAGATTATTAAGTGAAAAAAGTTATCGTGTTCTTTTGGTGGAACAACATTCTAGTTGGCAAGATAATAACTTTTCTAGTGCCGCTTCTCCCCTAGAAATTTTAGAACAATTCAATCTCCCCGAAACCGTAGTGGCTAGGTTTTGGAAAAATATCGAAATTATCTCCACCAGCATACATCATTTTTGGTCATCACCGCAACCTTTAGGGGTAGTTTTTGATTTTGCCAAATTGCGAGAGTTTTTAGCCGCAGAAGTGCTGCGTTGGGGGGGAGAAGTTCGTTTAGGTTGTCGTTATCTGAAATATCAACAGATGGAGGACAAGCTAACTGTTTTCTTGAAATCAAAAGGGGAGGAAATCGAGACAGTTACTACTCGTTTATTGGTTGATGCCACGGGATACGCTAGAGCGGTTATGTATAAACACAGACGAGAAAAACCTGATTTTTTAAAGGGGGTAGGTATTGAATATTTAATTGCTGTGCCAGAAGGCGATTATCAAAAATATCAAGATAATTTAGTGTTTTTTCTCGGTCATAAATGGAATCCTAAAGGTTATGGCTGGATTTTTCCTATGGATAATCAGCAATTAAAAATAGGAGCCGCTTGGTTAGAGGGAGAACATCCTTATATTTCTGAAGTTAAGCCTTTAAAAAGTTATATTATCGAGATAATAAAAGACTACATGAACTTAGATAATTACGAGCTAGTAGAGCAACACGGTTCCATCGTGGAATATTCCTCTGGACTGCAAGATATTTACTATAAAAAACCAAATATTATCGCCATAGGTGATGCGGTTTCAACTATCAATGCTTTAGGAGGGGAAGGTATTCGCCATGCTATGAAAGGAGCCGAAATTGCCTGTCAATATATGGAAGAATATTTACAGGGAAAATCGAGTAATTTTGCCGCTTATCAACGGAGGATGCAAAAATATTTTCAACCCAAATGGAATTTATCTGCTCGTCTCAGTCGCAAAGTTTATTTAGAATATAGTGATGCGCGTATTGATCAAGGAGTATCTTATCTCAAGCACCTTTCCACCCAGGATATAATGGACGTTTTATTTTACTACAAATTTGAAAAATACACAAAAGGACTAGGAGGATTTCTGCTGGGGAAATTACGTCAATGGTGGCGCAGAATTTTTCCTAGTCAAAAACCTGAGTAAATAGGCTAGGATAAAGCTAAGGAAACAATATTGGTAAAGACCGTGAGTAAGTTTATTCGCCACAGTACAATTATCACTCTGCTGGGCATTTTAGCAGCCTGTAGTGGCAATCCTGACCTAGAAAATCGTCTGGCTGCCGATCCTAATCTACAAACAAATCCCATACCAGAAAACTCTCCTAATAACAGGCAATTACCCGCAAATTTTCCCGCAGAAATTCCTCGAAATAGTCAATCAGAATTATTATCCGTGCAGACAAATCCTGATAATACTGGTGGACAAACCCGTTGGCAATCCAACGATCCCAGCAATGCGATCGAGGCTTTTTATCAACAGGAATTAGTTAATAATAATTGGGAAATTATTACTCCCTTTTCTGGGGAAGGAGTTAATAGTACCCTAACGGCCCGTCGAGATAATTTAGAGTTAACTATCACCATAACTGCCACTTCTCCCAATACCGAATATAGCCTCGATTATCGTCCAATAGGAACCCCAATTGCGTCCCCTAGTCCCTCCCCTAGTCCCTCCCCTAGTCCCTCCCCGTTACCCAATCTTAATCCCACCAGTTTTAACGATCTCGAATCCTTACCTAATCCCTTAAAGAGCCACATTCAAGACTTAGCTAAATTAGGAGTATTAACAGGTAATAACAATCAGTTTAACCCTAATAATACCATAACTCGCCGAGAATTTGCTCGCTGGTTGTTACAGGCTAATAATGCCATTTATGCTAATGTAGCGGGTAAACAAATTCGTTTAGCTACTCCCAATAGTTCCCCCGCTTTTAGTGATGTGAAAAATAACGATCCCGATTATATTTATATTCAAGGATTAGCAGAAGCGGGGTTAATTCCCTCTCCTTTAACGGGAGATAGTGGTGCCATTTTATTCCGTCCCAATGCTCCTTTAACTCGGGAAGATTTAATCGCTTGGAAAGTGCCATTAGATATCAGAAAAGCTTTACCGAGCGCCAATCTTGATACGATTAAAAATACTTGGGGTTTTCAGGATACTAATAAAATTAACCCGCAGCTGGTGCGCGCTCTTTATGCCGATTTTCAAAATGCTGAACAAGCTAATATTCGGCGAGTTTTTGGTTTTACTACCCTATTTCAGCCAAAAAGACCAGTAACTCGCGCTGAAGCTGCCGCTGCTTTATGGTATTTTGGTTTTCAGGGTGATGGTGTTTCCGCTGCCGATGCTTTGCAGGGTCAAGATACGCAACAGAGTGGGGTTAATTGAAATTTGTCCATAAAAATTAAGGGTGTGTTAGGAAAATACAAGCACTCTTTTTGACATTTCTTCATATCTATTCAGAAAAATTAACAAAGGATTCTTGACCCTGCAGCTAGGGAAATATTTTATCCTAAAGATATAACTCTGCTGCAGGGGATTTTGTTGCTGACTTCCGCTGCTATTAAAATTATGACCCATCAAACTCTCAAACTCGCCGGGATGAGTTGCGCTGGTTGTGCTGATTCGATCGAGCGGATAATTAAATCTATCCCCGGAGTGATTCGATGTCAAGTTAATTTTGGCATGGAACAGGTGGATGTGGACTATGACCCCAAGCGTACCGACCTTAACACTATTCAAGCAAAAGTTAGGGATGCCGGTTTCCAGACCACACCGATAACAGAAACTAATCTCGAATCCAGGCCAGAAAAAGAACTACTCACTAAACTATCGATCGCTATTGTTATTAGCATTATACTTTTTATCGGTTCTTTACCGATGATGACGGGTTTATCTCTATCTTTTATTCCCCACTGGTTACACGCTCCCTTATTACAATTAATTCTCGCTACTCCCGTCCAATTTTGGTGTGGTCAAAGTTTTTATAAAAATGCTTGGAAAGCCTTTAAAAATCGCACTGCCACCATGGACACTTTAGTAGTTTTGGGAACCAGTGCCGCCTATTTTTATTCCCTGTTTTTAACCTTCGGGAGCGATTTTATCGAAAAACAGGGGTTTAATTCCCATGTCTATTACGAAGCATCAGCTATCGTCATTACTCTGATTTTACTCGGTCGTTTCCTCGAAAAACGTGCCAGAAAAGAAACGGCCGCCGCTATTAAACAATTAATGGGATTACAGGCAAAAACTGCTAGGGTAATTAGGGAAGAACAGACGCTAGATCTACCGATCGAAGAGGTGAAAGTAGGAGATATAATTTTAGTGCGTCCGGGGGAAAAAATTCCCGTTGATGGCATAATTATCCAAGGCAGTTCTAGCATTGATGAATCGATGGTGACGGGGGAAAGTTTACCCGTGCGAAAAACCGTCAATCAACAGGTAATCGGTGCGACAATTAATAAAACCGGTAGCCTACAAATGCAAGCGTTACGGGTGGGAAAAGATACGGTTTTAGCTCAGATTGTCCGATTAGTGCAAACCGCGCAAGCATCAAAAGCACCTATACAAAGATTAGTCGATCGAGTGACTGCTTATTTTGTGCCGGTGGTGATGATTATTGCCGTAATAACTTTCCTATTTTGGATTCTCCGCACGGGTAATCTCACCCTCGCTTTGATTACAATGGTGGAAGTCCTAATTATCGCTTGTCCCTGTGCGCTAGGATTAGCTACACCCACCTCGATTATGGTGGGAACAGGACAGGGAGCAAAACAGGGAATTTTAATTAAAAATGCCGAAAGTTTAGAATTGGCCCAGGGTATTACTACTATTGTTCTCGATAAAACCGGAACTCTCACCCAGGGTAAACCAACGGTGACGGACTTCTTGACTCGCGAGGGGGTGAGGGATGGACGGGAATTATCGCTGCTGCAGTTAGTCGTATCGGTGGAGAATCATTCTGAACACCCGTTAGGAGAAGCAATAGTTAAATATGGGCAGTTAAACCAGATTAAAACCCTAGAAGTAAGCGAATTTGACTCAATAACCGGGTCAGGAGTGCAGGGAAAAGTCGGGCCAGATTTCGTGCAAATCGGTACACAACAATGGTTAGAACGTCAAGGGATCGAAACAAAAGTTCTTAAAAAAGTCGCCCACGATTGGGAATGGCAGAAAAAAACCGTGGCTTGGATAGCGGTTAACGGGGGGTTAGAGGGGTTAATTGCCATTTCCGACGTTTTAAAACCTTTTTCTTCCTCAGTGGTTGCCAAGCTGAAAAAAATGGGCTTAGAGGTGATGATGATGACAGGGGACAACCTCGAAACCGCAGAAGCGATCGCCCGCGAGTTGGGTATCCGGCGCTTTTTTGCCGCACTCCGTCCCCAACAAAAAGCCGAAAAAATCGAATATTTGCAGAAAAAAGGGAAAATTGTCGCCATGGTTGGCGATGGCATCAATGATGCGATCGCATTGGCACAAGCGGACTTAGGTATTGCTATTGGCACGGGGACCGATGTAGCGATCGCTGCCAGTGATATAACCTTAATTTCGGGAGATTTACAGGGAATTGTGACTGCTATTGAGTTAAGTCGAGCAACAATGGCAAATATCAAAGAAAATCTCTTTTTTGCTTTTATTTATAACCTGATTGCCATTCCTATCGCTGCTGGAGTCCTCTATCCTTTTCTGCTCAATCCGATTATTGCCGGTGCTGCCATGGCTTTAAGTTCCCTTTCCGTGGTGACAAACGCTTTACGATTGCGTCGAGTTCATCCCAGGGTGCGGGATAATTTGCGTTAACAATTCTTAAGGAAAAACCAGAAAAATTAGCTGTACGGGGGATGATACCGTAGAAAAGGCAATAGAATAATCATCGTGATATGACTGACTCCCCTGAAATACCTTATTTATTACGCGCTGCCAAAGGAGAAATCTTACCCCGTCCTCCCGTGTGGATGATGAGACAAGCAGGACGTTATATGCAGATTTATCGGGAATTGCGGGATAAATACCCCAGTTTTCGGGAAAGATCGGAAAATGCAGATCTAGCGATCGAAATCTCCCTGCAACCTTGGCTTGCTTTTCAACCGGATGGGGTGATCATGTTCTCCGATATCCTCACTCCCCTAGCAGGAATCGGTATTCCCTTTGATATTATCGAAAGTAAGGGACCGATTATCGATTCTCCCATTCGTACTCAAGCGCAGGTGGATCAACTTAATCCCCTCGATCCCGATCAGTCTTTACCTTTTATCAAAACGATTTTAAAAACCCTGCGTCAAGAGGTGGGAAATAAATCCACTGTCCTCGGTTTTGTCGGAGCGCCTTGGACTTTAGCAGCATACGCAGTGGAAGGGAAAGGTTCTAAAAGTTATTCTGTGATTAAAGGGATGGCTTTTTCGGAACCCTCGGTACTGCACCAATTTTTAGATAAATTAGCGGATATGATTGCCACCTATGTCCGTTATCAAATTGATTGTGGGGCGCAAGTGGTACAAATGTTCGACTCTTGGGCGGGTCAATTAACTCCCCAAGATTACGATGTTTTTGCCTTACCCTATCAACAAAAAGTAGTTCGTTTGGTGAAAGAAACCCATCCCGATACACCCTTAATTCTCTACATTAGTGGCAGCGCCGGCGTTTTGGAAAGAATGGGTAAATCGGGGGTTGATATTATTAGCGTCGATTGGACCGTGGATCTGGCCGAAGCGAGACAGCGTTTAGGTAAATCGATGATGGTTCAAGGTAATATCGATCCGGGGGTTTTATTCGGTTCCCAGTCTTTTATTCGCGAGCGGATTATTGATACTATTCGTAAAGCAGGTAATCAAGGTCATATTCTTAATTTAGGTCATGGTGTTTTGGTGGGAACTCCTGAAGATAACGTGCGTTTCTTCTTTGAAACCGCTAAAGGATTTAGTTATCAATAAAGTTACTCAGGGAACAGGGGATGGGGAAATGGGGAAATGGGGGGATTCAACTAATACCCCAAAACCCTAAAACCCCAACACCGGTTTTTACTTTTTACTTTTGACTTTCACACTGTCCCCTAAATTCTGCCGTATCAATTAAAATAATGAAAAAGATATTTCTAACGGGTGTGAGTGGCTGTATTGGGCATTATATCGCCGAGATTTTACTGGAAAATCCCGACTATGAATTATATTTTTTATTGCGTAATCCAGAAAAGTTAAAATTTAGTTACCAAGGGCGATCAAATGTTCATATACTTTTAGGCGATATGGAAAATATTGGGATATATGCCGAGCTTTTAAAAACAATGAATATAGCGGTTTTAATCGCTACCAGTTGGGGAGGAGAGGAGGAAAGTTATCAGATTAATGTGGTAAAAACCCTAGAATTAATGAGTTATTTAGATGCTCAAATCTGCAAGAAAGTCCTCTACTTTTCCACTGCCAGCATTCTCAATCAAAATAATCAACCTTTACCGGAAGCTGGGGAGATAGGAACTAATTATATCCGCACTAAATATATTTGTTATAGTAAATTTACTAACCTAGAAATTGCCGATAAAATTATCACTTTATACCCCACTTTTGTCTTAGGTGGTGACGAAAATAAACCCTATTCTCATATCTATGGTGGTTTACCAGATGTGTTGAAATATATCGGTTTAGTGCGTTGGTTTCAAGCTGATGGCAGTTTTCATTTTATCCATGCTCAAGATATAGCTCAAGTGGTGAATTATTTAATCGAAAATCCCGCACCAGAAAGCAAAATTGTCCTAGGCAATCAACGCACAACAGCTAACCAAGCAGTGGAGGAAATCTGCGCTTATTTAAACAAAAAAATCTATTTTCGCATTCCTTTATCTTTAACCATTGCTAACTTTTTTATCAAAGTTTTTAACTTGCAGATGGAAGCATGGGACCGTTTTGCGATGAATTATCGCCACTTCACCCACATTAAAACCTATACTCCTGCTGATTTCGGTTTAAAAAACTATTGTTCCACCCTCGATGATGTTTTAACCTTGCGAGGAATTCCCCGAAAAAAACCCTAAGTAGAGGGAACGGAAAAATATGTGTAATTAATTCTGTCTGGATAGTTACAGCGTTTCCCTAAAGATGAAGTCTAACCTAATGGCTCTCTTAGGTTTGGTGGGTGAAATGCATCCTAAGATACAGTGTTGCCGGCGAGTGAGTGGAACGAACCACAGAGACACAAAGATCGATCACTACTATATAAGTTATCACACAAAGATAAGAGAGCCACCTAATTCCGCGACTGACTCCCCAAAACGAAAACTTCGTACCTCACCATTAAGATAACTGCTATATCGGTGATTCTGAAATTAGTACAAGTGTATGAACAACCGCGTGTCAGCATCCCACCGAAAAACTAATGCGCTCCGGGGTTTGGGGGGTTCTACCCCCCAAAAACTTGGCTTGAATGATAAAATCAGAAATAACGCCCAATTCTTAACGCCAAATAGACTAATCTTGAAATTGTCTAGCATGAAATTGAGCGTAACGACCATTAAGATTTAATAACTCCTCGTGATTACCCACCTCGATAATTTCACCCTTTTCTAAGACTAAAATACGGTTAGCTTTTCTGACAGTTGCTAATCGGTGAGCAATAACAAATACTGTGCGCTCCGTCATAATTCTTTCTAAAGCTTCCTGCACTAAAGCTTCCGATTCCGAATCGAGCGCTGAAGTTGCTTCATCTAAGATTAAAATTCTCGGATTAGATAAAACCGCTCGCGCGATGGCGATTCTTTGTCTTTGTCCACCCGATAAATTAACACCCCTTTCTCCCACATAGGTATAGTAACCCTGGGAAAGTTCACTGATAAATTGATGAGCGTTGGCAATTTTTGCCGCTTTTTCCACCTCTTGCAGATTAAAATCTCCCTGACCAAAAGCAATATTTTGGGCTATAGTACCAGAAAAGAGAATATTTTCCTGCAAAACTACGCCAATTTGTCGCCGGAGACTTTTTAAAGTCACATCACGAATATCCACCCCATCGATTAAAATCTTGCCGGAATTGGGGTCATAAAAACGCAATAAAAGATTAACTAAAGTGGTTTTTCCCGCTCCCGATGCTCCCACTAAAGCAATCATTTCCCCAGCGTGTGCAGTAAAATTAATATTTTTTAAAACCTGTCTGTCCTCATTGTAATAAAAATTTACTTGACAATATTCAACTTCTTTGCTATGGTGTGGCAACTCGATCGCATTCGGTTTTTCGGTAATTGTTGGCAGAATAGCTAACAATTCAAAAATCCGATCCATGGAGGCTTGACCCTGTTTAAATTGATTATAATTACTGGTGATATGGGCGATAGGATCGATTAACATGGCCACCGCCGCCACATAGCTAACAAACTCAACACCAGTTAAATTCTTTTGGGAAATTTGCCAACCCGCAAGGAAAAATAAAAAGATAACTCCCATCGCTTGCAAAAATCCCACCACGACGTATTGTAAAGCTTTGGTGGATTCCGATAGGTATTGAGCGCGGCGATTTTCCTCCGCTTCTTGGGCAAAAAGCTCGGTTTGATAATCTTCAGCGGCGAAAGCTTGCACCACACGAATACCGCCAAAAACTTCGGTTAATAACGCAGAAATATTAGATATTTTCGCTTGAGCGCGACGAGCATATTGTAATAATTTTTCACCAAAAAATCCCACCAAAACTCCTAACAAAGGAGCGATAATAATGACAGCGATCGTCAATTGCCAGTTAACAATAAACATATAGGCAAACACGACAATTAACTGTAAGGCTGAGGGAATAAAATCGTGGAAAAATTTATTAATTACTTCCCCAATGCGATCGATATCTTCCGTTAAACGATAGGATAAATCACCAGTTTTTGCCGTTTCAAAGTAATTTAAGCCGAGGGTTTGCAGGTGTGCATAAACTTTTTTTCTCAATTCTAGGGCAATTTTTAAAGAAGCTTTTGCCATCAGGGAATCTTGCCCATACTGAGACATTCCCCGCAGTAAAAAAACCACTGCCCCCACCCCCGAAAGTGTCGCCAATGCTTGCACATTTCCCTCACCGATATATCTGGCCATTTGTCCAGCTAACCAGGCTAAAATCGGCCAAAATACCGTAAATCCGATCGTACAGATAAACGCCAAAATAATTGTTTGGGTTTGGGGACGGAGATAGGGAATGAGGTTCCAATAACTAGAGCGAGATTTCAAAATAATTTAGCGCCTTTAAATATTAAGTATTCCTGCAAAATTAATTTGCTAGTCGAGACAGTTATCGGTTATCAGTTATCAGATTTAAGTGAGCAGTATTAAATAGAAGTTTCCTACTGTCTTTTCACTGTTTACTGCTCACTAATTACTGTTTAGGTACTTTTGCACTTTGGCCAGAGGCTAACTGAGAGGTATAATTAACCTTGCTTAGGTACTGAAGAAAAGGAGATTAACTAACAAATTTGCCTAAGGGGTTAATCGGGGGGTAGAGACGTTTTTAGTCCACGTCCCTACGATATTTTCCAACAATACAAAGTTATTTTGTAATTAAACCGCCACAGCTTGATGAATGTAGCCTAATTCCGTCAATTTGTTCCAGACTTTGGCGACACTTTCCTCTAAAGTCTCTAAATCAGTGCGACATTCCACTTCCGGGTTAAAAGGTGGTTCATAGGGATCATCAATTCCCGTAAAAGACTTGATTTCGCCAGCACGCGCTCTTTTATATAATCCTTTCACATCGCGCTCCTCACAGACGCTTAAGGGAGCATTCACGAAAACTTCGACAAAATTGCCGATTTTTCCCCGTACTTCCTCGCGAATCTCGCGATAGGGAGAAATAGCCGAAACTAGGACAATTACACCGTGACGGGTAAGCAAATTAGACACAAAACCAATACGACGGATATTTTCATCCCGATCCTCCTTACTAAATCCTAAACCTTTGGTGAGGTTCGTCCGCACTATATCGCCATCGAGAACCTCAATTGAATAACCTTCAGCGATTAATTTTGCCTGTAATGCCTCGGTAATCGTGCTTTTCCCCGCACCGCTCAATCCTGTTAACCAAACCGTCACGCCGCGCTGTTTCATAGCAATCATTAATAATACTTAAATCCTGTTTAGCGTACCATATCTCAGGGATCAGTGATCAGTTATCAGATGGGAGTTTTCAGTTCACTCATTACTGCTTACTGATAACTGAACAACCCCCCAACCTGATTGAAACAAACAACCTGTCACCACGATCACTGATAATGTATGTTGAGTTACTGTCTTGAATTAAGGTAATGTTTAAGAAATTCCCCCCTCACACCCCGCTCATTCTTGGCTTAGGTTCTGGGGTTGCGCTTTTTACTCTCACCAGTCTCTTTCTCTTTCACCCGAAAATTCTCCCTTGGCTCGATCGCAATAGTGCTTCGGTTCCTAGCCAAGATCCTAACCAATCCTCTGCCGTAGTTGATAGCGCTTCCCTACCACAAACGGAGCGAGATGTCAAGTTAAATGATGTTGCTGATGCCAAGGAGCCCTCTTTAGATCGTAGTCGCGCCCGCTATCTCTTGGCTATGGATTTATTGAGAAAATATGAAGGCGGTCTGGCTTTAAAACAATTAGAAGGCTTAGAAAAACAATATCCTGTCCTCGCTCCTCAGATTCTCCTCAAACAGGGACGCGCCCACGAATTAAGCAACGATAGTGAAAAAGCGCAGGAAATTTGGCAAAAATTACTGAAAACCTATCCCCAATCGCCCGTAGTGGCCGAAGCTTACTACTCTTTGGGCAAATACGACCCTAGCTATCATGAGAAATTGCTCAAGGAATACCCCCGACACCCGCGGACTTTGGCTTTAATTCGCCAACGTCTTCAGGAAAATCCCGATCAATTCCCTTTATGGTTACAGTTAGCCAAGGCTAATCCTTTTGATCCTACCCTCAATCAAGCCCGCGATCGTTTGGTGAAAGACTACGCCAATCAGTTAACTCCGGCGGATTGGGCAATGATTGGGGCGGGTTATTGGCAGTCGGGATTGTACGAAAAAGCCTATAAAGCCTACGCTAAAGCCACTCCTAGCCCCGAACAAGCCTATCGTTACGCCCGCGGGCTACAAATTGCTAAAAAACTGCCAGAAGCTCGCAGCGCTTACCAAAAATTAATTAAAACCTATCCCCAAGCCCCAGAAACCGGTTTAGGATTACTGCGACTCGCCCAAATTTCTCCTAACCGCGATGCCATGGCATATCTCGATCGCATTGTCAAGCAATTTCCCGCTCGCGCTCCGGAAGCTTTGGAAGCGAAAGCCAAATTACTGGAATCAACTAATGCCCGGGCCGCTAGTCAAACATGGCAGAATTTATTAAATAAATACCCAAAATCCGACGAAGCCGCCGATTATCGCTGGTTAATGGCCCAAAGAGCCGCTAAATCCGGTAATTACGCCAAGGCGTGGCAGTGGGCGCAGCCAATTGCGGTTAATAATCCCGATAGTCAAATTGCCCCGAAAGCGGCGTTTTGGGTGGGAAAATGGGCGCAAAAACTGGGCAAAAACCAAGAAGCAAAACAAGCTTTTACCTACACTATTTCTCGTCATCCCCATTCCTATTATGCTTGGCGCTCGGCGGTTTTATTAGGTTGGGACGTGGGGGATTTTACCACTGTTCGCTCCTATAATCCTACCACCGTCAAACCCGCCCCCCGTAACGATCCCCCCGCTGGTTCGGAAGCTTTTAAGGAATTATATCGAATTGGTGAAGATACGGACGCTTGGAATCTCTTCCACGCAGAAATTGTCGATCCTTGGCATTTAACCGTTGACGAACAATTTAACCTCGGTGTCTATAAACTCTCTCGCAATCAAAATTTAGAAGGAATTAACCTGATTTGGCGCTTGCGAGAAAGAGATACCCCAGAAGAAAGAGCAGCATGGAAAATCCTACGACAAAATGATAAATACTGGCACGCTTTATTCCCTTTCCCCTACTACGATAGCATCCTACAATGGTCAAAAGATAGACAATTAAATCCCCTGCTAGTGACGGCTTTAATCCGGCAAGAATCCCGCTTTGAAAAAGAAATTCGTTCTCCTGTGGGGGCAGTGGGATTAATGCAAATTATGCCCGATACGGGTAAATATATCGCGGGTAATACTGGCAATAAAAGTTATTCTTTAACTAATCCCGAAGATAACATTATGATGGGGACATGGTATCTCGATTATACCCACGGTAAATTCGCCGGAAATTCACTTTTTGCTGTGGCTAGTTATAACGCTGGACCTGGAGCAGTTTCCAAATGGAGACAGGGTTTTGATTTTAGCGATCCTGATGAATTTGTCGAGAATATCCCCTTTAGAGAAACTAAGGGTTATATAGAATCGGTGTTTGGTAATTATTGGAATTATCTCCAGATTTATAACCCCGAAATTCAAGAGCAAATGAAGAGAGTTGCTAACCCTTCCTAGTCAATTAATGGGGATGGGTAATTAACTCATTCCCTTAAAGTTATAATTAAATTGAAGATAGATACCCCCTTAATAAGGGGTGTGCCGATCCCCCCTGCCCCCCTTGATAAGGGGGGTGCCGATAGGCGGGGGGATACCCCTTAATAAGGGGGGCATCTGGCAGTTTTTAACACCTAGCTACTTACTAACTTTTTTCTTGATTATGCAATCATTTAACTGGCAAACCGTCGATCAAGATTCTCCTTTTACTCGCCTAGATTTTCGGACAAAATTAACCATGATAATCGTGGTTACTCTCATCGCTTTTACTTGGGAAAGTCCCCTCGCTGGCGGTTTACTAACTCTTATTGTCGCTTTAGCTTGTCTCTGGGCGGGGGTAAAATGGTCTTATCTCCTCACTATTTTAAAATTCATGGCTCCTTTTTATCTATTCTTATTAATTACCATGGGATTTTTTAATGTGGAACAGGTAAAAGCTTTAACGGGAAAAACTGAATTAACTCCCTTATTAACCGTCGGTTCTACTAAAATGACTGTGGAGGGAACCCTCTACGGTTTAAATGTGATCTTTAAAACTCTCACGATGGTTTTAATTATTCCTCTTGCTATTTTTACCACCGATATAAATCAGATGATGGTGAGTTTAACTAAGGCCAGAATTCCTTACAAAATAGTCTTTATTTTTTCCTCTACCCTGCGTTTATTTCCTCTCCTAGTAGAAGAATCTCGCTCGATTATTTCTGCTCAAAGATTACGAGGATTAGCAATAGAAAAAATGGGTTGGCTGCAAAAAGGAAAAATTTATGCTTCCATCGCTGTACCTTTAATTTTAAATGCTATGGCTAAATCGCAAAAACTAGAAGTAGTTTTACAAGCTAAAGCTTTCTCTGGTGATCCCGATCGCACATTTTTACAGGAATCAATCTTAACCAATAAAGACTATTTATTAATTATTGGCTTTCTATTTTTATTGGTTTTGGCAATCATTCTCTATGTAAAATTCGGGGTGGGAAAATTTGCCTGGTTGTTTTAAACTCAATCCCTATTGTATAGCTCGATCAATCTGGGTATATAAAGCTTCTAAATCCCCGGAATTGTCCAAAACAATATCAGCTAAGGCAATTTTTTCGGCTAAAGGCATTTGATTATTAATCCGAGCGATCGCTTGTTCTCTACTTAGGTTATTTCTAGTCGTTAAGCGTTGAATTTGTTGCTCGAAACTGCAAGAAACCACCCAAATCTCCGTGACTAAATGGGTTAATTTTGCTTCCAATAATAAAGGAATAGAACAAACAACTATCGGGGCTTCTAACTGCTCTAAATGCCGATTAAAACATTCTCTGACGTAGGGATGAATCTGACTTTCTAACCAGATTTTTTCCTCCGGATTATTAAAAATAATCTCTCCTAACTGTTGGCGATTAAGGGAATTATCCTCAGTTTTAACTTTTCTGCCATAACGCGCCAAAATTCTCTCTAAAATTGCCGAACCTTTTTCCACTGCTTCCCGAGCATAAATATCCGCATCAAGGACGGGAATTTTGTAGATATTTTCCAAATAATGGGAAACCGTGGATTTACCACAAGCTATTCCCCCTGTTAACCCAATAATTCTTCTCGACATAAATTATTAAATTGCTAATCTCAATTAAGGTGCGTTACGCGCTCGCTAACACACCCTAGGGTTATAAACTCTCTATCTGTTGTAAAACTCTTGCTTGTACTTGTTGATAGGCAGTTTCCACATCTCCTAAATCGCGACGAAAACGATCCTTATCAAGAATACGCGCTTGAGCATCCTCTTGGGTTTTATCCCAGAGACGACAGGTATCGGGGCTAATTTCATCACCTAGATAAATTTTGCCAGTTTTATCAACTCCAAATTCTAACTTAAAATCGACGAGAATAATCTGGCACTTATCAAAAAATTCTTGTAAATATTGATTAATTTTTAGGGCTAAATCTCGTAACCGATTGACTTGCTCCTCGCTGGCAATATCAATCACTTTTATGCGATCGGTTGTTAACAAAGGATCGCCTAAAGCATCATCCTTGAGGTAAAATTCTACAAGAGGAAAAGGTAAAACTTTCCCCTCCTTTAATCCCGTTTGCTTGCACAAACTCCCGGCGGCGATATTTCTGACTACTACCTCCAAAGGAATAATTTTAATCGCCTTGACGCGCATTTCCCTAGAACTAGGGCGATCGATATAATGGGTAGGTATTCCTAGGGATTCCAACCATTGAAATAGGGCAGTGGAGACAGTACAGTTAATTTCCCCTTTACCGACAATTTGACCGCGTTTTTGGGCATTAAAAGCGGTGGCATCGTCTTTGTAATAAGTGAGGAGAATATCGGGATCATCGGTTTGATAGAGAATTTTAGCCTTACCTTCATAGAGTTTTTCCATAGTTATCATCCTCGGCATTGATAAACGAAAATCGATGGTTAATCAGATAGTGGCATCAGTAAATTTGGGCGATCAACCCAGACAAAAAATTTATCTCATCAGAGGGATAATTGTTGAGAAAAATAATGTACAATTGCTGCTTAAAGATAAATGCCAACATTTGGCGACCGAACCTTAACCTATAACCAAAAAGTGTCACGATACCAGGGGTCAACTTTTGGCAAATCAGGCAAGTTTTCACTTGAATCCTCAATCATAGCCAACAATTGATATTATCTCCCATTACCATTACCGAAAAATCTAAAGAAATTCCGCAAAATTACCCGCCATCGCCCTATGAACCAGAATCCTCCTAACGATGATAACCCGAATCTCCCCGAGCGCCGCAAGGAGAATTTTCTCTATCCTCGCGCCCCCTACTATGGAGAATTTAAGCCAGAAAACCTGCTATTTAACGCTAATTTACAGGAATTTGCCCAAAAAGTCAGTTTTATTTGTAATCTGGAAACGGGGGGCAAAATCAGTTCTCTAGAAGCCTACCAAAAAATTAAAGCCCTCTGGAAAGACTTAAAAGAGAGCAAAAAAGGCCTAGGGATTGGAGAAAATCCCTTTCAAAAAGATGATGACACCTAAGGGATAATCAGGAAAAATCTCCTAGGTTGATCAAAAATGCTGAGACAGAAATATTTTCTGCCCCATAGAATTAGATGAGCAAAAGCTTAAAAATTACCGTGATTTTGGATGGCAGTTTCTAATTTTGTCACCACTTCCTCAACGCTAATTACTCCTAAATCACCGGTGGCACGGGGGCGAATACTTAAACTATTACTTTCCATTTCTTTTGCCCCCACCACTGCCATCACGGGAATTTTTTCCGTTTCAGCATTGCGAATCATTTTACCCAAACGTTCGCCACTGGTATCGGTTTCGGCGCGAATTCCTAATAGTTGCATTTTCGCTGTCACCTCTTTAGCGTAATCCAATTGACTATCACTAACCGGTAATAATCGTATCTGGACAGGGGCTAACCAAAGAGGAAAATCCCCTGCGTATTCTTCGATTAAAATACCGATTAAACGTTCCAAAGAACCAAAAGGTGCGCGATGAATCATCACCGGGCGTTTACGATTACCATCTTCAGCAACGTATTCTAATTCAAAACGTTCGGGTAAATTATAATCTACCTGTACCGTTCCTAGCTGCCATTCTCTTTCGAGGGCATCTTGGAAAATAAAGTCTAATTTGGGACCATAAAAAGCCGCTTCTCCGGGGGCTTCAAAATAATCCATCCCCAAAGTTTGCACTGCTTTTCTAATCGCTGATTGTGCCTTTTCCCAAGCTTCATCGGAACCAATATACTTATCCGATTTGGGGTCACGAAAACTCAATCGCGCCTTAAAATTCTTTAATTGTAAACTCTTAAACACCGTCAAAATTAAATCAACAACGCTTAAAAATTCCTTGTCTAATTGTTCGGGAGTGACAAACAAATGGGAATCATCGACGGTAAAACCGCGAACTCTAGTTAATCCTCCCAATTCTCCCGATTGTTCGTAACGATAAACCGTCCCGAATTCTGCCAAACGCATCGGCAACTCCCGATAGGATCTCAAATCACTTTTATAGATTTGAATATGAAAAGGACAGTTCATCGGTTTGAGGACAAATCCTATTTCCTTACTAGCAGATTCCTCATCGTCTGCCATCATGGGAAACATATCTTCTTTGTACTTTTGCCAGTGACCGGAAATTTTAAACAAATCGACGCGAGCAATATGGGGAGTAACTACGGGTAAATAACCGCGTTTTAACTGTTCTTTTTTCAGAAAATCTTCTAACAAAGAACGAATTAAAGTTCCTTTGGGTGTCCATAAAGGCAAGCCCGGCCCAACAGAATCAGAGAAAATAAATAAACCTAATTCTTTGCCTAATTTCCGATGGTCCCGTTTCAGTGCCTCTTCCTTACGGCGCTTGTATTCGGCTAATTGTTGGGGATTTTCCCAGGCTGTGCCGTAAATGCGCTGTAATTGGGCTTTATTTTCATCCCCACGCCAATAAGCACCCGCCACCGTCTCTAATTCGATCGCCTTAGGGTCTAGTTCACTTGTATTGTCTAGGTGCGGACCAGCGCACAAATCCCACCAAGCGTCCCCAAGATGATAGAGGGTGATGGGTTCTTGAATTCCCGCCAGAATTTCTAGCTTATAGGGTTCATTAATCGCTTTAATGCGCTTTTCCGCCTCTTCCCGAGAAACTTGCTCGCGAATCACCGGCAGTTTTTTATTGATAATTTTGACCATCTCTTTTTTGATGTCCTTGAGATCCTTATCGGTAAAAGGTTCCGGCACATCAAAATCGTAGTAAAATCCGGTTTCAGTCCAAGGCCCGATAGTAACTTGGGCTTGCGGGAATAATTTCTGCACCGCCATGGCCATAACATGGGAGGTGGTGTGACGAATGCGCTTGAGGTGGTCGGATTCGCTGGTTTTCGGTAGTTTAATCGGGGCTTGGTTATCCATATCTCTTCAATTTACACCTTCTCTATTCTCTATTTTAATAGTAAAAGGAGTCTTTAGTCAGGAAAAAAATTAAGATAGATATCAATGCCATTTCCCCTCATCTCTAACCTCTAACCTCTCATTTCTATTTCTCGATGAAACAACTAATTTTATCCTGTTTATTTTTGGGATTGGTTGCTTGTCATGCCTCGGTTAATACTACTGATAACCAAAAACCCAAGGTAATCTCCACTAGCACAATTATCGCCGATTTAACCGCACGAGTGGGCGGTGAAGAAATTGACCATCAAGACATTTTAAAACCAGGGGATGATCCCCATGTTTATGAACCAGTTCCCGCCGATAGTGTGGCTTTAGAAAAAGCCGATTTAATTCTCTATAACGGTTATAATCTCGAACCGGGGTTAATTAAAATGATCAATTCTACGGGAATTAAAGCTAAAAAAGTGGCTGTGGGAGAAGCAATCAAGCCTTTACAATTGGAAAAAGAGGGGCAGAAAGTCCCCGATCCCCACGTTTGGGGGTCGGCTAAAAATGGGATAATTATGGTGGAAAAAATCCGAGATCAATTGATTGAATTAAGTCCCGAAGATGAAGAGATTTTTACTGAAAATGCCGCCCAATTAATCAGGGAATTAGAAAATCTTGATCGCTGGATTACTGTGGCTATTGAAACTATCCCCCCTTCCCAAAGACAATTAGTCACCACCCATGACGCTTTTCAGTATTATGCTCATGCCTACGGTTTAAAAGTTGCGGGAACTTTAATTGGCATTAGTACCGAAGAACAACCTAGCGCCCAAACAGTGAAAAATTTAGCCGATGCTATTAAAAATCTCCAGGTTCCTGCTATCTTTGCCGAGACGACTATTAATCCCGCTTTAATTACCACTGTAGCCGAAGAAGCGGGGGTGAAATTAGCACCACAACAATTATATTCTGATTCGATCGGTGCAGTGGGTACTGGGGGGGATAGTTATGTAAAAATGCTGAAAGAAAATACTCGCTCGATCGTGGAATCTTTAGGAGGAAAAGTACCTCAAGAAGGTCAATAGACCTATTGTAAAAATCAAAAAATTGTCCTTAGAGTCAGGAGCTAGGAAGGCAGAAATACCGACAATCAGCAATTATCAGTAACTTTTATAATGATGACAAATGGATCAGCAGCTGCCTGCAAGCATCCCACCGAAAAGCTAATGCGCGGCGGGTTTGGGGGGTAGAACCCCCCAAAGGCTGGGATTGAGGGAAAAAATCGAAAGTAACGACCGACTTTAGCAGAGAGTTTCCCCTTAAAAATCCCAACTTAGTAGATCTACAAAGCGGGGTTTATTTCCCAAATCCTTTACCGCGATTGACAGCAGGTAAAATGAGACAACTGTTAATCTGTTCTTTTAGGGTTTCATGATCGAGATTTTGACCGATAAGAACTAGCTGATTTTTCGGAGTACCTTTCCATTCGTCATCTTCGAGAGTAAAACGTTTACCACTGAGGTGGAAAATATGACGTTTAGGACTTTCATCAAACCAGATAATACCCTTAGCGCGGAAAACGCTTTCTGGTAACTGATTATCGAGGAAATATTGGAACTTCCGAATCGAAAAAGGTTGGTCACTAGCAAAGGAAATAGAAGTAAATCCATCCACCTCTAAATGATTGGAATGGTCGTGATGATCATGATCGTGATCGTGGTGATGATGATCGTGATCATCATCGCAATGGTCGTGATCGTGGTCGTGGTGATGATGATCGTGGTGTTCTTCTTCTGTATCGAAATATTTATCCGATTCAAATAGTCCGACGCTGAGAATTAAGGGTAAAGGAACCTGACTTTTGCTAGTACGAAGAATTCTCGCTCCTTGCTTCATGTCCCGGATTCTTATTTCTAAAGAATCCACATCCGCTTCATCCACTAGATCGGTTTTATTGAGAACAATAATATCACCGTAGGTGATTTGACTTAAGGCCGCTTGCGCGTTGAATAAATCAAGACTAAAATTGGCACAATCCACCATAGTGACAATGGAATCTAAACGGGTCATTTCCCGTAATTCCGTCCCTAAAAAGGTTAAAGCTACTGGTAAAGGATCGGCTAATCCCGTGGTTTCTACGACTAAATAATCGATTTTTTCGGGACGTTCGAGAACTTTATAAACTGCTTGAATTAAATCCTCGTTAATCGTGCAGCAAATACAGCCATTATTCAATTCTACCATACTGTCATCACCGCTGATAATCAGTTCGTTATCGATACCGATTTCGCCGAATTCATTGACAAGAACAGCAGTTTTTAATTTCTGTTGATTGCTGAGAATATGATTGAGGAGAGTGGTCTTACCACTACCAAGAAAACCAGTAATAATTGTTACTGGTAGCCCTTTTTTGGTCCCTGACATCGTGTTAATAGCTTGTGATTCGACGGTTTGCATAATGATTTGGGGGTGAGTATTCTGTCACTAAAAAGCGATTTTTCGGGATGAGATAAGTAAGTGGTTTCAATTAAATTGAAGATAGATTTTGTCCTTGATCCCCCCTGCCCCCCTTGATAAGGGGGGTGCCGATAGGCGGGGGGATCTCCCCTTGATAAGGGGGGTGCCGATAGGCGGGGGGATCTCCCCTTGATAAGGGGGGTGCCGATAGGCGGGGGGATCTCCCCTTAATTCCCCCTTTATAAGGGGGGGGATGTGACAATTTTTAACATCCACTTACTTAGCTAGTTTTTATCGATCAAACAGTCTCCACTCGATCGCCGACTATTTTTATTGTAGATATTTTTGCACCACATCCCATCCTGTTAGGGTAACAAAAAGAAAACCCAGAAACAATAAAAGATTAGTGCCGATGTGCAGAGACCGCGCTAGAGGTGGACGGGTTGTAATGTTCAGGCCGCTAATTGCCGAAACAAAAACCAGAAAAACCACCGATAAACCCGCTATCAGGTGGGAAGAGTGACCTAAACTGCCATAATGACCGATTGTTCCCACTAATCCGATTCCCAGCAGAATTAAGACCAAAGCAACCATGATCAGGCCGCTGAGGAGATGAAAGGGTCTTAACCATTTCGGTCGAGATTGGCCCGCAAGTCGTCGATAACCCATGTTTACCCCCGAAACCGCCAGTAAAAAATAGGCAAAGAGGG
The DNA here is from genome assembly GCA_009995705.1 of Microcystis aeruginosa W13-11. GTDB lineage: Bacteria > Cyanobacteriota > Cyanobacteriia > Cyanobacteriales > Microcystaceae > Microcystis > Microcystis aeruginosa_F. The sequence goes on along the minus strand of JAADBR010000007.1, from coordinate 49,716 downwards.
CAAATCCCATCGACCAAGCGGCAATTTTCCATAACCAGAGAAAGGAGGGGAGATTCATAGGGGTGGGATTATTATTAGCAAGGAAAGGGACGACCGATCGTGTTAATTTAAGTTTACTGGACAAAAATCAGCAAGTTAGGGCTAATATGTCTCATCTCACCATCGACACGGAAAATAATCAGCGTCAACTCTTTGAATTACCGGGGGCTAAACCCCATTATAACCCCGATCGACCCGGACAAGTTAATCATATTTTTCTTGATTTAATTATTGATATTCCCCGACAAAGTTTTCAGGGCAGCTGTCAGATTACCCTCACCCCCATTCGTCAGGGAATTACCAGTTTAACCCTGGACGCGGTGAATTTAAATATTAATTTTGTGTTCATTGAAGGTATCAGTCAACCCTTTGACTATGATCATTCTCTCCTGACCATTCATCTGCTACAACCCACCAGCGATAAACCGATTATCCTGACGATTAACTATCAAGTTAACCAACCACAACGGGGATTATATTTTATCGAACCCGACGAATATTATCCCGACAAACCGATGCAAGTTTGGACCCAGGGAGAAGATGAAGATTCTCGCTTTTGGTTTCCCTGTTTTGATTACCCCGGCCAATTAGCCACCTCCGAAATTCGGGTTAAAATTCCCCAACCCTATATGGCTATTTCTAACGGGGAATTAATCTCAGTGGAACCCGTTGGTGAAGACAGAATTTATCACTGGTCACAAAAGCAAGTTCATCCTACCTATTTAATGACTCTTGCGGTGGGAGATTTTGCCGAATTATGCGACTCATGGAATGGTGTTCCTGTCACTTATTATGTGGAAAAAGGACGGGAAGAAGAGGGACAAAGAAGTATGGGTAAAACTCCCCGCATGATCGAGTTTTTTAGCCAAAAGTTTGGTTATCCCTATCCCTATCCCAAATACGCGCAAGTTTGTGTAGATGATTTTATTTTTGGTGGGATGGAAAATACTTCCACCACAATTTTAACCGATCGCTGTTTAATTGATCAAAGAGCCAGCATCGATCATACTGGGACAGAAAGCTTAGTTGCCCATGAATTAGCTCATCAATGGTTCGGTGATTTAGTGGTAATTAAACACTGGTCTCACGCTTGGATTAAAGAGGGAATGGCTTCCTATTCTGAGGTTTTATGGACAGAATCGGAATACGGAAAAGCTGCTGCTAGTTATTATTTATTAGGGGAAGCAAGAAGTTATTTAGAAGAAGATACTTCCCGCTATCGTCGTCCGATTGTTACTCATGTTTATCGAGAAGCGATCGAACTTTATGATCGTCATCTCTACGAAAAAGGTGCTTGTGTTTATCAGATGATCCGCTCTATTTTAGGGGAAGATTTATTTGAAAAAGCGATTCATACTTTTGTGCGGGATAATGCCCATAAAACCGTAGAAACCGTGGACTTATTACGAGCGATCGAAAAAGCGACCGGCTACAATTTATTATTCCTCTTTGATCAGTACGTTTATCGCGGTGGTCATCCCGATTATAAGGTGGCCTACAGTTGGGATAATGAGAATAATTTAGCCCAATTAACCGTCACCCAAACCCAGGACGAAAAGGAACTATTCGACTTGAAAATTCCCGTCGCTTTTGCCTATCTCAACTCTGATGATCTTTCCTACAATCTGCGGATTCACCAAAAAGAACAAAGTTTCTATTTTCCCCTAGCACAAAAGCCCGATTTTGTCAAGTTCGATCAGGGTAATAATTTCCTCAAAACCGTCACTCTTGAGTATCCCATCGCCGAATTAAAAGCGCAATTACAACAGGATCCCGACCCGATTTCTCGTATCTATGCAGCGACGGCTATTGCTAAAAAAGGCGGTTTAGAAGCGATCGAAGCTTTAGGGACATCCCTAGAAAATGAGCCTTTTTGGGGGGTGCGTGTGGAGGTGGCCAAACAGTTAGCAACTCTTCGGTTAGATCAGGCGGTTACTGCTTTAATTAAAGGTTTAAACGATGAAAAAGCACAAGTCCGTCGGGCAGTTGTCGAGGGATTAAGTGAAATTAAAACCTTAGATAGTTATAACGCGCTTAAATCCCTACTAGAAACCGGAGATGCTAGTTATTATGTGGAAGCGGCCACGGCGCGAGGATTAGGCTGCATGGCCGTGGGACAATTGCAAAATAAAGAAGGGGAAATTATTGACCTGCTCAATCATATTTTACAGTCAAGAAAGGGGTGGAATGAGGTAGTAAGAGCGGGCGCAATTGGCGGTTTAAGCCAGTTAAAAACCTCGCCGGCGGCTTTGGAGTCAATTTTGACCTACACGGCTTTAGGCACACCTCAACCCCTGAGATTAGGCGCTATCCGCGCCCTAGGAGCGATTTCTTCGGGACAAACCACGGATAAATTAACCGTAATTTTGGAACGTTTAGAAACCATTGCCAAGGAAACTTTTTTCTTGACACAAGTGGCAGTGTGTAACGCTTTAGGACAGATAGAAAATGCCAAAGCTATCGCTATTTTACAAGCTTTGAGCGATCAAACTCCCGATGGTCGCGTTCGTCGTGTAGCGGAGGAAGCAGTACAAAAACTCCAGAAAAAATTAGGTTCCGAGAAAGCAATTCAGGAAATTCGCGAGCAATTAGAAAAAATGAAACAGGAAAATCAGGAACTTAAAAGTCGTTTGACCAAATTAGAGGCGAAAAATAGTTAGTTAACCTGAGCTATCAGTCATCAGTCAATATATCGCTCTTTCAGGACTCTGGCAAAAGTCTTACAGTCTCTAAACTCTGGCTCTCTTATGGGGTAAACCTTCAAGCTATCACTAACTAACAGAAACCCGAAATTTGAGTTTTTATTAGAAAAAAAGTTAGCGATCACTCGTCAAGCAAGGGTTTCAGAATCTGGATTCGGTCAGGTATTTCCGAAAGTTCCAGAAGAGCGATATATCTGACCATATTTGCCTTGAAACTTTACAATACCGCTTACTGAAAACTCAAATCTGATAACTGATAACTGATAACTGATCACTGACTAGCGGACTCCTAAAAACTTATGGGTTTGGAGACTGAGACGCCATTGGGGATGCCGAAGAACATAATTAAAGACTAACTCTTTGCTTTCTGCTGTATTCCATTCGGGTTGTAGATATTTAATCACCCCTTCCGATAAATTACTTTCCTGCATAGCTGCCCAGTCTAAATCCTCTGGATGAGCCACGACAATTTTTAACTCATTTACCCGTGCATAAATACTAGGATCGGGCATTTTATAAGTTTTAGGAGAAAAAGTCACCCAATCGAAAACCCCAGTAAAAGGATGAGCGCCAGAAGTTTCTAAATGTACCCGTAAACCCTGATTTTTTAATTCCCTGGTTAAAGGATCAAGATTGTGCATCAAAGGTTCACCCCCGGTAATCACCACCATAGCGGGGTTAGCCCCTTTTGCCATCTCAACCAATTCCCCCAGGGATTTTTGGGGATAACGGTGGGCATTCCAAGACTCTTTTTGGTCGCACCAAGGACAATAGACATCGCAACCTCCCAAACGGAGGAAAAAAGCATTGCTTCCCGTCCAAAAGCCCTCGCCCTGGACAGAATGGAAAGTTTCGACCACAGGATAGGTACAATGGTTTATGCTAACCGTTTTCATAGAATTAGTATTATAGAAAATATGGACATTCCCCTGAACTTCGCCAAATACACCCAATGGTCTGGTATTGCCACGCTGGTTTTTTTGGTACTCACGATTATCGCTTTTCTCGTCGGTTGGGGAATCCGCTTTCGTCTCGTCGGTGTCACTAGCTTTATGGCTGTGTTGACGGTGGGAATTTTCGGTCTTGGGTTGGGACTGTTTACCCGCACAGAAATTCCGGGAGCGGTGAGATTCTCCCTTGTCTATGATAACGGAGCTAATCAAGCTGTTATCTCCCTGCCCAATACTGTTACTGCCGAGCAGGTGGAAGCAACCCTAAAACAAGCCGCTAGTGACTTGTTTTCCTCCGGTCGCGCCGGTGCTGGCGGTAATAATCAATTTATCATTAGCGCTCGCACTCTCGTTCATCCTCAGCCCGGTTTATCCGCTCCTTTGTACCTGGGACAGATTAAAAAATCCTTCTCCGCCCCGGGGGATAATACTCCTGAACTACAGCTTTTTCCCGAAAGTTTCGCTAAAATTAGCCAATAATCCTTGAGGTTGTCAAAAAATGTCCAATGCTGTCGCTGTTTTGCCCCTGTTAATCGCCCCCGCACAAGTGATTCGGGGTGACAATGCCCTAGAAGAATCCACCGGCAAGTTAGCGGATTTGGGCAAACGTCCCCTGGTGGTGGGCGGCGATCGCAATTTAGCTTTTTTGTCATCTCCCCTGAAAAATCTCACTCCTAGCTATCACAGTTACGCCCCCGATTGTTCGGAAAATTCCCTAGCATATTTAAAGGCATCTGTCAAGAGTCATGAGGCAGATTTTATCATCGGTGTGGGTGGCGGCAAGGCCCTCGATACGGCCAAATTACTCGCCCATCAGTGCCATTTGCCGATCGCCACAATTCCCACCTCCGCCGCCACCTGTGCCGCTTGGACAGCCCTATCTAATGTCTATTCCGACGCGGGGGCGTTTCTTTACGATCTGTCCCTAGCCCGTTGTCCGGATTTATTAATTCTCGATTACGGTATTATCCAAACTGCCCCGAAAAGAACCTTAATCGCCGGTATTGGCGATGCGATCGCTAAATGGTACGAAGCTTCCGTCAGTAGCGGTCATTCCACAGAAACCCTGATCATTGCCGCTGTCCAACAGGCCCGGGTTTTGCGGGATATTCTTTTCCAAAAATCCCCGGCAGCCCTGGAAAATATCGGCGGGGAGGACTGGAAACAGGTAGTGGATGCCACCGTTTTATTAGCCGGAGTAATTGGTGGTTTAGGGGGCGCTAATTGTCGTACCGTGGCCGCCCATGCAATTCATAATGGTTTAACCCATATTCCCGCTTGCCATCATGCCCTGCACGGGGAAAAAGTCGCCTACGGAATTCTCGCCCAATTGCGTCTAGAGGAAATAGTTTTGGGTAATCAATTGGCAGTATCGGCCCGGGGGCAACTAATCCAGTTTTATGAACAAATTGGTTTACCGAAATCCCTAGAGGATTTAGGATTAAGAGATGTTTCCCTTGCCCAATTGCGCCACGCGGCGGCAATTGCCTGTCAGCCTAATTCGGACATTCATCGTCTGCCTTTTACGGTTTCCCCCGAACAAGTTATGGCGGCCATGGTTTCCACTACCACTGCCGATACAATCGGGCAGAAAGTTAAGGCTAATTAAGGGCAATATTTTCGGGATTTATGGCTTTATCTGCTGCGGGTGAGTAGTGATTTTATTGTAGTGGTGATAGCTCAAATCTTTGCTTTGTTGGTCGAAATCCAGCGTTGATGTTCCTATTGGGACTCTTAAAAATATATGGCGACAAGCTCAAATTGAGGAGGACAAAATATAATGCGATATGCAGTTGTTATTGAAAAAGGAGAAAATAGCTACGGTGCTTATGTTCCCGATCTTCCCGGATGTGTTGCGGTTGCAGAAACATTAGAAGAAGTTAAACAATTAATTGCTGAGGCAATAATTTTTCATTTGGAAGGCTTAAAAGAAGATGGATTAACTGTTCCTGAATCAGTGTCGATCTGTGAGTATGTAGATGTAGCTTAGGGGGTTCCAAGGTGGAAATAAGATTAGACTCATAGCGGCGATTCATTACAAGCGACAAAAAATTTATATTCGAGAAGTTTTAACTCATGCTGAATAGGACAAAAATAAATGGAAGGAGTAAAAAAATGCCGACGATAGATATAGAGAAAACACGGCAAGCCTGGACAAACTTAAAGCAAATACTCTTTATCCCTCGCAATGAATCAGAATATGAACAATTAGTAATTATGTTAGATAATTTGATAGATGAAATAGGAGAAAATGAAAATCATCCTCTTGCTTCTTTAATGGAAATTTTGGGAATATTAATAGAAAATTATGAACAGGAAAATGTTCCCCAATTATAAATGGTAGGGGTGGTGCATTCCCAAATATTGGTTAACCTTGAAATTGTCATGTTTTCAGGGAACACACCCTAGGAAAGAATGCGATCGCCCTGTGAGAAAATATCTTACCCTCCTGATCGCCTACGAAACCGCCGGCGATCGAGAACGGGCGATATCAGCCCAACTGTCCAATCATGACCTCTTGACCAGGATTACCGAGATAGATTACCGTCTGGGCGGTTCATCCACCGAAACCTATCTAACAAGAATCGCCCAACGAGAACAGTTAGAGATTCAGTTGAACCGTTACCGTCTCGAACGGGAAACCGCTAAACGACAGCTTCTATCCCTGACGGGGTTTTCCACTCCCCAACCCGCCGGAGAAACTTCTAACGAGTCGATAGCTCTATAGACAGTCCATTAATTGCGTCGAATAATTGTAAATTTTTGTGGAGAAGTGCGGTCAGAACTAGAAATCTTAGCTAGTCTTTTAGAAGAGTTCCGTTATTTCAGCTTACTGTCATAAATTTAGTTAATGGGGTGATATACCGAAAGTTTCTACATATAGCAGTTTTCATCAGAATAAGGTATGGGCAAGGGTCTTAAACCCTTTGTTGGCAAAACTTGTCGATACCTCAGTAACGTGAAAAGTGCTATATCGTTACTCTGGAGAGTGTTGTACAGATATTCTCTCGTAAACCCCTGAACATTTACGCATTAAGGAGACTCTCGTGATTCCATATAAACCAAAACAACTGCCCCACGCGCTCAAGGTTTTGCGGCAGGCATTTCTAAGATGGATCGCAGTCGGTTTTAGCAGTGCAATTCTTGCTTCCTGTGGACTCCAAAATCAGACCAGCGGGTTGAGGTTGCTGGATACAGCGAAAAATCGAGTGACGAACGATTTGCAATCCAACGATTTGCAATCCGAACGAGGGGTGGACTACACCCGCCTGCGCGACCTGCTGAAGGAAGCGTACGTTGTAACTGTAACTAACATCGAGACGGGATCTCTGACGAGAGAGAGGAGTGAAAAAATCTTAAACGATTATCATTATCCAGCTCTTGACGAAACTCAAAAGGTAATTGCCCAGTCCGTGGGATTAGAATCGAGCTGCTACGAATCGAATCGAGCCAGAAAAGATCCGACGTGGTCTGCCCTTTGCCCGCGAGATAAATTACTGAACATACCCTGTACTGACCTCAATACCATAGAACGTCTGTGGACAAGCGGCAATCCGGAGCGCTCGCGCTCGGTGAGGGAAAGATGGATAGGCCCGCTACCGGAGCTAACGAGGGCTGCTATCTTCCACTCCTTGAAAACATGTAAACTATAGATTGCCATCGCCGTAGGGTGCGTTCCCTAATAGACATCTTCAAAAATTATAACCCAGTCACAGCTTGCTTTTAGCCTATATACTAATTAAGTAGTTCGATAGCTGAAATGTATATCTATCGTTGCTAATTCAATTTCACTGAAAAAATATGAGGCAATTAAAATAATTTTTATTCGGGTAGATTCCTTAACTAGAAAGACTTTTGGTCTTGAGATAATATTAGGTCGAGGTCTAATGCAAGTCCTACTGCTCCACCGATCGATTTTGGGTAACGCACCACGCACATTCTATCTCCCGATAGCGATCGCTAAGGGTCGAATAATTGTAAATTTTTGTCAAGAGGTGCGGTCAGATTGACGAATAGTTGTTATAACACCAGAAAACTCGTGTTATTTCAGCCTATTGTCAGGAATTTAGTTAAACAAGGTTTTTGGCAATGTGCTATGGCTAACACGCTTTTGGGTATGATATGGGGAAATTTTTCTTGCGATTGCACTAAAATAGATGGATATACAGAAAGTTGACCCATATCGTTACCGTAGAAAGTGTTATACAGAATAATGACAGACATTTATTTTTATTACAATTTAGGGTAAAACTTATGGTTTTGAAGGATGGTTTAAGTGATGATGAGTTTAAAAAATTGATTGAACGACTTTCCTATAGAAAACAGTATAATCAAGAGGTTATCACTCTTGATGCTGTTAAAGAGAGTCTTCAAGAACTAGGATTATCTGACTTGTTAATGGATAATGACATTGAGGAGGTTCGCAGACAAGTGAATAAAGAATTTAAAAAACAACAAAGAAAAAATTACCTAATATTTGCTTCTGTTTTATTAGTTTTAACTATTCCCTTATCTGCTTTTGGCGGCTATAAATTTAAGGAATGGATTTCCAGTTTTTTTCAGCAATCTAGCAATTCCGATTTAGTTCAGTTATCAGAAAAATTAAATACACTTGAGTCGGAAAACAAAGATTTGCAAAGAAAAATAAAAGAGCTTGAAGATGAAAATCAATCTTTAAAAGGTTCAAATGTACCCAGTCCCTCGGCTTCATTCGCACCTGATAATGAAACTGTGTCAGAGCCGTCTTCTTTTAATACGGATAAGATTGTTAAAGTCCAATCTTTAATTTTTCAGTTCAAAGAATGCCAAAGATCAGCAATTTCTTCAACACTTCAAAATATTAAGTGTTCTCTTTTGGTGACAAGTACACAAGATAAAAACAAGCTCTATATACACGGAAATTATAATTCTAACAATAGAAGTCGAATCATTGAGGATGGCAAAGAACTAATTGCAACCAAAGTGGATTTTGGCAGTAATTCTGGCACTTATCAAGCCGACAATATTTTGATTAAAGATACTCCTATTGAGGTTATTATTACTTTTGAAAACGTTCCACAAAGTATTAATAAAGTTGGGGTAATTGAAGTTAGTTCTTATCTAGAAAGTCCTGAATTTAATGATAATGTTAAGGCCGAATTTTATAATAAAACGTTATCAAGTTCTCAATAAGTTTACTGGAGGCCATCGTGCCAGTGAAACTCCAGTTCTCTACCTGATTATGGTTTAACTGTTTATCTCAGTCACTTAAAGTTTGTTTGATAATTTTCCTGAGTTCTTTCCATACTATTTCACCTCTGAAAAACTCCCAAGGTTTAGACTCTAACACTTCTTCGTAAAAATAAACTTGCTTTTCATTAAGAGTGTAAACAATTGGTACAATATACCATAGAAGATCTACCGTTTCTTCAAAGGGATTTGTCTCTGTAATTTGTTGTTTTGTTTTCTCATCTATGAAGTTTGTCATAGAGATAGAAAAACAAATATTTGTAGGTATCTTCAAGTTAAAAACAGTTTGTAAAATACTAGAAAAGTTAGAGTTTTTTTTGGCGTAATTGAAACAATTCGTTGCAAACTCTCTTAATGAGTTATCATTAACAGAAGAAAAATAGGAAAAGATAAAAAAAGCTTCTCCTCTCATTGGCAGACCACCAATTGATGTTTTAAAACTAGCTGCCTTAGCTACTTGTTTAAAAACTTTGCCATCATAGATAATATCATTGTAAATGGATGAGCAACCTTGACTGATAAGTTTTGGTTTGACTTTTACTAAGTATTTAGTGATGCAATCTTCGTTGCTATTGACGTAATCAAAGTTTTGATAAAGTGAATTCCTCGCTTTTCTTAGTGATTCACAGCCTGGATTTTCTTCACATAATTTGGTGAATACTTGTCGTAATTGCAGAATATTAAGAGAATTACATTGACAAATAAAGTCTTGAATGATAATCCGTAAAGTTTGTTCATTCCTCAAATTTGCTGTAGAAAATCCCCCTTCCCAAATGATAGCAATAAAAAGAGAAGGGTTAGATTCATAGAGAGAAATTAAATCTCTAATAATTTGATTTTTGAGAGAGCCTAAATAAGATTCAAAAGGAGTATTCATAAATTAAATGTTTAACTGCTATATTTGGTTTGAGGATTTTTCTTGTAGCAAAGCACTCACCAATTGCAAAACTTTACTATTTGGATTTTCTTTATGTAGTGCTTTAAATATTTTAAACTGATCGTTAAGTTTCAAAGTATAACAACGATTAATAAATTGAAAGACAATAACTTTGGGTGCTTGATTTTGAGGAATTGTTGCTAAAGGAAACCCTGCTGACCCAACAGTTGCTTTAAATAGTTCGCTATCTGCTCCGTAAAGTTCTGACAATTCCTTTACCAAAACATCTTTGGTCAAAAAACCAGCTTCCTCAAGTTTTTCCTTTTGTCGATCAAGTAAAAGTGAAAACTTATCTTCAAAATTTTCAGAATTTTGCAATAATTCTTGATTTTGCATAAGAATAGTAAAACAAAATTGTATTCCTAAAATAAATTGTTCTCGTAATTCTTTTATTTCAGTTTTTGTCTCAAAGATAGCATCAAGAGACTTACGAGTAAGGCTTTGACCTTCGGCAATCATTGCATCTAGTTTGGCCTCACGGGAGTTCTCTATTTGATCATCATAAAGACTCAAGACAAACTCAACAGGAACTCCAAATGGGCCTACTACGGAAGCAAGAGATTTGGCGATCGCTCGAAGGTAATTAGGTATTTTTTGAGACATAATTTAAAATTGTAATAAAGGAATACTGATTACTTTTTGCTGGAGAACTGAAATAAAAGTATCTTCGGCAAAATGTTTGTCACCTAAATTCAATGTCCAAGCACTAAAATGGAAGTCTCTCATTTGCTTTTCTGTGGGATATGCTTTTTTCCCCTGTAGCCAAGGTAAATGACCGATTGGAGCGTCCAAATGCCAAGTCAGATCATTGTAACCTAACCACCGTCCATTTTTTCGCCATCCGACACGATTCGCAAAAGCATAGTAATCTTCCCCTTCTTGTTCATAGATACGAGCTTGAGTGGACAAACCAAATTTGTTGTGGCTATACTTTTTCCAAAGATTATCAAGAATAATTAAGTCATTATCAGATATTCTTTTAAGTTCAGTTGATGATAAGGCCTCATTGGGAATTTTTACAACAGAAAAATGAGAGGTTGATGTAAATTCTGGTTTATCGGTAGCTTTATAAAGAAGCCTGATCGTTTCCTGATCAGCTTCTAGCCAACTTTGTGCTTCTAGGAGTTGGCGAAGTTTGCTATAGCTAACCCCTTTATCAGAAATCAACTTATCTCTGTTTAAAAAATCATTTACGCTTTTTTGATCTTTAAATTTAAGCGTTGTTTTTTCTGACAAGTGAGGTAAAAGAGCTTCAATAATTGTATCTGCATTGCCGTTCCAAGTTTGGTATAGTTTATCATTGAGTAACGGTAAACTTTCTAATACCTTTTGTTTTTGTTTATTATCTGAAAATAAGGGAAGTACCTTAGTTTGGTCGGAATAAATTTCCTGATTGAGGACGGCAAAAAGCTCTCGCTTAGGAAAATTTTTGTTTAGAAAAGCTTCGCTCAAGACAACGATCACAAAACGAGAGATTCTTAAACCCTCATTTACTTTGGCTGTAATACTATCTCCCCATTTAATTTCAGCCCGATCATACCAAAAAGTAATGTCAGCTTTTTCTAAGCCTGAAACTAAAGGTTCCACAATCAGGAGTTTGTCTTCACTGGTATGACAAATAAATACGTCTTTCATAGTCTCTTTTACAAATGATTCTGGATTATTCAATTAGAAAAAAAATTGTTAACAGATAACGAATTAGATTGCTTTAAGCTTCTGATTCAGCCTCCTGTTTTATGTCAGAGTTTGATAGGTTTTTTGAGAAAATCCATAATAAACCTAAGATTATTGCCAAACTTATCAAGAAAATGACGACTCCCATTATTAGTTGTGAGCTTAGATAATTATTCGATACAAAAGCAATACTTGATGGTATGTTATAACTTCTATGATGAGAGAGACTATCCTCAACAGGAACCTCAATTAAAACAGACTTTGATGAGCCATCAAAAGCTGATTGATTAATTTGGAAAAATTTAGAATATCGCAATACCCAAAAAAGTGAATTCTTATTATTAGTCATACTGGTTACACCAGTCCCATATTTAGGCTCAGCAATCATTGATGGATTTTGTCCATCAAAATCAGAACGAACAATTCCGTCGCCATAATTAGGATTAAGTAAACCAATAGTAAAGTATAAAAACTTACCATCTGTTAATAAAGTATCCTCATAATTATTAATGGACAAAACTCCTTCACCTGTCCAGTTTCGTAAAATCGACAGTGCATCAATGGCTAATAAAACGGGATTGCTTATTTCTATTTTTAATAGAAGTTCGGTTGGCTTCCCGAAGCCGCCAGATTGATTACGAAGATTGCCGTCAATATGTGTATAAATAAATTTTCCATCTGTTGTTAAATGTTTTATCTGAGGCTTAAATGTTGTAGATTCATAGGGAAATTCAAAAAGCATGGAAAAATTATCCCCGTTGATATCTGATCTATAAATAAAAGGCTTTCCCTCTAAATTTTGTCCTAACCAAAAAAGAAACTTCCCGTCTGTCGTTAAAGAACTAGGAAGCCATCGTACTATTTGAGACCCGGCTTTTTGAGAAAGATCAACAACAACAGATGGTTTAGAACTATCAATGTCCATCTTATAAACATACATGGAAATGTTATTGTCATTACCTTCTTTAAACTCATAATCATAATCCAGCCAAAAAATAGATTTCCCACTACTAACCAGATTGATTCCTGTCTCATATTTCTCCTCAATATTAAATGTTTTTGGAATATCAAGAAATATAGATGGTTCAGTGTTATTACTTCTTAAAATATAAAATATGTCTTCTTTTTTCGTCGTCCAAATTAAATTACCTTCCTTTAGTTGTCCAAAAGCAGGGTACGCAGTTATAACTAGCGACAGTATGAAGATGAATAAAATAGTCAGTAATCTTAGTGTTTTTTTCATATTTAAGCCAGATGCGAATCAATTTAGCTTTCTTGGGTTTCTTGTGATCTATAGCTTTTCAAATGGAGTCTGGACAAGGCTTTCATGGCTTAGTTACCCAAGAAACTGTTCACAATACCCTTTGTCACAAATCGCCGAGAAGAACGTTACTGAGCGTTCGGTCGAACCGTAATCAAACTTAAGGACTTAACCTCCGCATCCGCATGAATGGCTCACTGAAAAAACCTATCCTTATAATATTCCATCACCCCCTAAGCGATCAAGTCCTTACACCGAAGATTGTGTTCTATAGTCATTTCAATTAAGATTGAGAATATTAATGCCAGAGTTCATAAGGGTTTAACTGGTCTAGAGTGTATCAGACTTATCTGAAATGACTATAATTCGCTTCTTATATAACACTTGCCGATTCCTCGCCGAACATTTCTCAGGCAACTTCGCCAGTTGGCTGCTGAAAGAGACTGTCATGATGGCGAAACTCAAACCATCGGAACTTTCCCTCGATCCGATTTGAGCCGATGCGATGATTGTACTCTAATCCGAGGATTCTATTCTTCACATCCAGTTCCAAACGTTGCCAAAGGAGGAAATCCCATTTCGGATGTTAGATTGCCGAGTTCGAGGTTTGCAGGGCTTGCTTTAGGGTGGCTCTTCGTTACTTGGTATGGTTTGATCGGGGGGCATAAATCGACTAAATCCTTATCTGGCCAAAGACTTAATTGATTAGTTCGTTCTAGTCGGGTGTTGGGTAAAATCGGTGCGATCGGCTTTCTCCATGGCTCAGGTTTTAGCATATATCGTGTAAATGCGCTAATATTCAAACTAAAGCCGTCCTAAAAAGACGGGGTTTGGAACTCAATTTTTCGATGACGACAATAATCGACGAGTTAAGGCAACAATGGCAAGATATCCTCTCTCAAACAGATGACTCCTTAACCGATCGCCAACGGGATACCATTATCAATTGGTTACTCGGTGAAGATAGCCAACGTTGGGAAAATTTAGACCAGAGAGATTTAGAAATTGCTAAACGGGGATTAGTCTATCTTTGGCAAATTTTGCGGCAACGCTATCTCAAGGTTAGTCCCACCCGCGCCTATCGTAACCTGATCGATCGTCTCGGTGCTTGTGTCACTCTCCGGCAAAAAATTCGCACTTGGGTTTCCCTAAGTCGCGATCGTCGGCAAGCGGTGGTCGATGTCTTGCAGGAAGTTATTCAGGAGATGTTAAATAGCGATCGCTATATGCAATCCCAGTTAGCATGGATCGCTCGTTGTACCACCGATCAAGCTACTCGCGATCAGCTGCTGTTAGCCACCCTGGAGGAATACGCTCTGCGTCCGATCCGCAATCAACCCCTGTTAGCCTATCGTTTTGTTAATTATCTCCGTCGTCAATCGAGGAGCGGTATCACTAATGTGCCGCAGCAAGAAATAATCCGGATTCTCTCGGATGAAATTAGTGGCGATGAGGGGGAAACTAGCTTAAGTTTATTGGACCAAAACGCGATCGCTACCTACGAAGATCAACGCACTTCCCAAGAAGCGCAAATTCAACGGGCAAAAGTTCAAGAGAGTTTTGCCAAGTATCTAGAGGAAAATGTTAGTCGGGAGGCGGTGACTTGGTTTAACCTCTATCTAGGGGGCGAAAGCCAAGATGCGATCGCCTTGGTGATGAATATTCCCATCCAACGGATTTATCGTCTCCGGGAAAAAGTTGGCTATCATGCGATTAAGGTTTTTGCCCTCAAGGAAGGGAGAGAATTAATCAGTGAATGGTTACAAATCAGCCCGAAAGAGCATAATTTTGGCTTAACTCTCAGTCAATGGCAAAGTTTCTATGCTGCCCTTTCTCCCACGGGTAAAAGCGTTATCGATGGCTTAAAAGCGGGTAAAACCCTTGAGGAAATCGCCGGCGAATTAAACTGTAAACGCACACAAGTGGTCAAAGAATGGACGCAACTTTATCTAAGCGCCCAAAGTCTCAGGACAAAAACCTAATCAGTTATCAGTTATCAGATTTGAGTTTTAAGTTTTAAGTTCACTGAGAAAACTCCCCACACCCCACTTCTCATCCCCTTTTTGATTTTTGACTTCAAGAAATATGTGGATTATTAGCAAAAAAGTCGGGGTATTTACCCATTATTTAACCCCTGCGGGGACATTTACCCCCAGCATCGACAAAGCCAGTAAATTTTCTGCTCGAGAAATGGCGGATATTATGGCTAAAAAATACGGGGGAATAGTCGAGGCAATGAAATAATTATGACCATTGGTATTTGGATTTTAGGTGATCAATTATGGACAGGACAAGCGGCCTTAGCCAATCGTCAAGCCTATGCACAGGAAACACCGGTTATTTTAATTGAATCCCACAATCATATTCGACAAAGACCCTATCATCAGCAAAAATTAGTTTTAATCTGGTCGGCGATGCGTCATTTCGCTGAAGAATTAAAAACTTTAGGATGGTCTGTCACCTACGAAGTTACTGAAGATTTTGAGCCGATTTTATCTGCTTGGATTAAGCGATTAGGTATTAAGGAATTACAGATTATGATGCCTAATGATTTGCCATTTATTAGATTAATTAAAAATCTCAATTTACACTGTGCTATCACCCTAATTGATAATAATCACTTTCTCTGGACAAGGACAGATTTTAATAATTGGGCTAAATCTCGTAAAAGACTATTACTAGAGGACTTCTATCGAGAAAGTCGCAAAAAATGGCAGATTTTAATGGAGAACAATCAACCCATAGGAGGACAATGGAACTTTGATAAACAAAACCGCAAACCGCCCAAAGATGGATTAAAAACTGCTGCTCCTCTTTGGTTTAAACCTGATGAAATTACCCTTCAAGTTATCGCTGATGTGGAAGCTTTAGATATTCCTAAATATGGAAAAATTAAACCTTTTCCCTGGGCAGTAACCCGCAGACAAGCTTTACAAGTCTTGGAGCATTTTATTACTAATTGTCTGCCCAACTTTGGCTCCTACCAAGATGCGATGATAACGGGAGAAGAAACCCTCTGGCATTCCCTATTATCCCCCTATCTTAATCTAGGATTACTAACGCCGTTGGAAGTGATTCAAGGGGCAGAAATTGCCTATAAAAAAGATAATTTAGCCCTAAATAGCATTGAAGGATTTATCCGTCAGGTGTTGGGATGGCGCGAATATATGCAGGGGATTTATCATTATTTGGGAGAAGATTATGCTAATCATAATTGGTTTGAGCATCAACAACCCTTACCAGCTTTCTTTTGGGATAGTAATCAAACCGAGATGAATTGCCTCAAACAAGTATTATCACAGGTGGAAAATACTGGTTATGCTCATCATATTCAAAGATTAATGATCTTGAGCAATTTTGCCTTAATTTTTGGTTGCTCTCCCCAAGAGATTGAAAACTGGTTTCATAGTGTTTTTATCGATGCCTACGATTGGGTAATGCAGACTAATGTACTGGGAATGGGACAATTTGCCGACGGGGGAATTCTCGCCTCCAAACCCTACGCCGCCTCGGCCAACTATATTGATAAAATGAGTGATTATTGTCGGGGTTGTGTCTATAAGAAAAATGAACGAGTCGGGGATTTAGCCTGTCCTTTTAACTTTCTTTACTGGGATTTTTTGGCACGACATCGAGAAAAATTAAAATCCCAAGGTCGAGTTAATATGATTTTAGGTCATCTCGATCGAATGTCGGCAGCTGAACTCGCTCAAATGCGCTACCAGTCCAATCAATTACGAGCTATCAGTAGTCAGCTTTAAATCAGTTATCAGTTATCAGTTCACTGATTACTGTTTACTCCTCACTGAAAAACCCCGAAACCCACTATGATAATTGCTGTATGAGTAAATCTAAGGAAAAAAACCGGATTGCCTATCAGGAATTTGGAGATCAAAGTAATTCTCAAGCTTTTGAGCGTTCCATACCCGAATTACCCCCAAATCAGCAGAATTTGCGAGTACAAACCTCCCGCTCTGGTCGTGCGGGAAAAACCGTTACCATAGTTACAGGTTTTCAATGCCATACCGAAACTCTGACGAAATTATTAAAACAGTTAAAAACTGCTTGCGGAACGGGTGGTACAGTTAAAGAAAATACCATTGAGATCCAAGGAGAGCATCGCCAAAAAATACTACAAATTCTCATTGAATCGGGTTACAAAGCCAAAATTAGCGGAGGATAGCTAAAAATCATGATTCCTTCTTGGTTGCTTATCGGTGTCGTGGGATTTTTGGTAGCGTTAGCTGGGGGATTACTCAATTCTCGCGATGTGCGTTGGTTTGCGCGTTTGCGTCGTCCCGATTGGTTAACCTTTGAAAGATTAATCCCTCTTATCTGGACAATTATCTATATTTGTGGCGCAATTTCTGCTTATTTAGTCTGGGAAGCTCAACCGGCTAATCGCTGGTTTTTGATGGCTTTTTATCTGTTGGTGGAATTGACTATTACTGCCTATACTCCCGTCACCTGTAAACTACGCAGTCTCAAAGCGGGAACGATTATCGGCGGTACGGGTTTTTTCTTGGGTTGTCTTCTGGCGCTCTTGGTTTTCCCTGTTTCTTCTTGGGCGGGTATCCTACTCCTACCTTACCTGATCTGGAGTCCGATTGGTACCTATGTGACTTGGGAAATGAGTCATCTCAATCCTCGGGATGTCTAGACAGGAAAAGTGGGGTGGGTTAAAAATTAACCCATCCCACAGATATTATTGCCATCTACCAACTTAAAAATCTAGACTGTTTTTTGCGCTCTAACTCGCTCTACCCTGACAGGACTGGAGCAATCAAGGAAGTCAGGAACCTCCTGACGACAGTGAGAACAATACCAGTAGGCACGACTAGCTACAAGGTGACGAAGGGTAATTCCCGAACAAATCGGGCAGCCGTGCATGGATTGTTAGAGAAATTTTAAACGTTTTTAAAATTGTCCTACCTCCCACTGCGATCCTAAACAAAATCGCCGCTCTTTAAATCTAACTTTAGGTAGAAACCTAGTGTTTCCTTCGATAGATTCCCCAGAAAATACTCAGGGATGAGGACGGAAAAGATGGGAATGTTGCGGGTGATAAAGTTGCGATCGAGTTCCTGTAATCTGGTTTAAAGCGGGACTAATGAGATAAAGGGTAGTTCTAGTTAAATCTTCCCGATGGGTTAGTTGGGCTATTTCTGACAGGGGGACAACCCAGATTTTTTCGTCGGGCCAACCGAGACGGAAACAAACGGCCACCTGTTGCTCTGGCTGGTAGTATTGTAGGAGTTTTTCCTGGGCTTTGTCAACATGACGAGCGGCTAAATATAGGCATAAACTGGCTTTATGAGCGGCTAAAGAGGCTAATTCTTCACTTTCTGGCATGGGAGAGGCTTTTCCTTCCACCCGGGTTAGAATAATTGTCTGGACTAATTCCGGAATCGTTAATTCTAGGGCCAATTTGGCCGCTAATCCTTGAAAGGCACTAATTCCAGGGATTAGCTGAAAGGGTATATCTGCTGCTGTCAAAAGCTCAATTTGTTCTTGGATGGCACTATAGAGACTTAAATCCCCCGATTGCAGTCGCACCACCGCTAAACCCCGACGCACGCGATCGATCATTAAAGGGATAATTTCCTCTAGGGTGATGCTACTGGTGGGAATTAACTCGGCATCTTTAGGAGTGTCCTCAAGAATCTGTTTGGGGACGAGGGAATCAGCAAAGACGATAACATCGGCTTTTTGGAGAATTTTATAGGCTTTTACCGTCAATAATTCTGGATCTCCGGGGCCGGCGCCAATAAAATAGACGGCCGGGGAGAGCGCCGAGGAGTCAATTAAAGTCATACTAAATCCTGTTTAAAAGGGGTGTAGGGTGTAGGGGTGTAGGGTGTGGGGAGAATAAATAAAAATAATCTCCTGAATCCTGAATCCTATCATTAACCTGAACATTTGTATTTAATTAGGGTGAAACTGACTATACAATATTAATGATAAAGCACAGTCAGCATTGACAATGATTAGCGATCAATCCCTCCCCCTCCAAAATATTGAAGCGGAAGAATCTATCCTAGGTGGCATTTTGCTAGATCCAAAAGCGTTAGGTAGAATCAGTGATTTTTTAATTCCAGAAGCTTTCTATGTGAAAACCCATCAAGATATTTATCGTGCGGCGCTTGCTTTACAAGGGAAGGGAAACCCGACGGATTTAATGACGGTTAGCAGTTGGTTACAGGATAATCATCTGCTGGAAGAAATCGGGGGAATGCCGCGATTGTTACAATTAATTGAGCGCACTGTCTCGGCTGCCAACATTGATCGCTATGGGGAATTAGTGATGGATAAATATATGCGTCGTCAGTTAATTTCCACGGGGGGAGAAATTATCGAGTTAGCCAGAGATACGACACTAGAATTAGAAAATGTTTTCGATGAATCGGAACAAAAGATTTTTCGTCTCACCCAAAAACGACCCCAGGAGGGTTTAATTTTTCTGGGGGATACTTTAATGGAAACTTTTAACGAAATTGAGAAAATGCAGGAGACGACCACTCTACCCGGTATTGAAACTCAATTTTATGATCTCGATGCCATGACCAGTGGTTTACAACCCTCAGATTTAGTTATTATCGCGGGGAGGCCTTCCATGGGAAAAACTTCTTTTGCTCTTAATATTGCCTATAATATCGCTCAACAGAATTTACCTGTGGCTGTCTTTAGTTTGGAGATGTCCAAGGAACAATTAGCCCAACGTTTGTTATCGAATGAGGCTAGAATCGAAAGTAATCGGATTCGCTCGGGCCGTTTGGGACAAAATGATTTAGATAAGGTTATTGTGGGACTAGAAAAGTTATTAAATTTGCCCATATATATCGATGATAGTGCCAATTTAAGTGTGATTCAAATGCGTTCCCAAGTGCGGCGTTTACAGGCAGAAAAAAAGGGACAAATGGGATTAGTTTTAATCGATTATCTGCAATTAATGGAAGGAGGAGGTGATAATCGCGTTCAGGAAATTTCCAAAATTACCCGCAGTCTTAAGGGTTTAGCAAGAGAAATTCACGCTCCAGTAATTGCTCTTTCTCAGTTAAGTCGCGCTGTGGAATCTCGCAATAATAAAAGACCGATGATGTCCGATTTACGCGAGTCGGGATGTTTAGCGGGTGATAGTTTAGTTGAGTTAGCTGATCCCCTTGCTAAAGTACCAATTTGTGAGTTAGTGAATTGCTCTAATTTTACGGTTTTTGCTCTTAATGAGGAAACAATGAAATTAGAAAAAGCACTGGTAACTAAGGTCTTTTCCACAGGATTTAAGCCAGTTTTTCGATTAACAACTCGTTTAGACCGCACGATTAGAGCTACAGCCAATCATAAATTTTTGACTGTCCACGGTTGGCAAAGATTAGATGAATTAAATATTGGTAATTGTATCGCTTTACCTCGCTCTCTGAGTAATTCAGACCTAACTTTTAATTGGGATGAAGTTATGGCAATTCAAGCGGATGGAGAGACAGAAGTGTATGATTTAACAGTAGATAAATTGCATAACTTTATTGCCAATAATATCATCGTCCATAATAGTATTGAACAGGATGCGGATTTAATTATGATGTTATACCGAGATGAATATTATAACCCCGATAGTCCCGATCGAGGTGTGGCTGAAGTAATTATTACTAAACACCGTAACGGTCCCACCGGCACAATTAAGCTACTTTTTCAACCAGAATTTACCAAGTTTCTCAATCTTAAACAAAGTCGCTCTAATTATTAAAATGCAAGCAAATATTAATTATAAAACCCCCAATTGGCTCTTAATACTTTTGATAATTATCCTAACTCTTGGTGTGGTTTTTCGTTGGGCAAATATCGATAAAAAAGTCTATTGGCATGATGAATCCTACACCACCATTAGAACCACTGGTTATCAAGCAAAGGAAATCGCTGATACTATCTTTCAAAATCGTCTTTTATCTACCACAGAATTAGGAAAATTTCAACAACTGAAACCCGAAAGTAATGTTTTTGATACAATTAAATCTCTCGCTAAAGAAGATCCTCAACACCCACCTTTATACTTTATTATCTCTCGCTATTGGGAAAAAATATTCAGTTTTTCTCCTGTTTCTTCCCGCAGTTTAGCGATTGTTTTTAGTCTTCTCTCTTTGCCATTGATTTACTATCTATCCCTAGAACTATTTACATCAAAGTTAACGGCAATTCTAGCAGTAATTTTATTAGCACTATCTCCAGTTGATATAATATTTGCTCAAATATCCCGTCAGTATAGTCTTTTAGTTATGTTAACGATAATCAGTCAATTAATGCTGTTAAAATGCCTAAAAAAAAGAACTCTTGTTAATTGGTCCTTATACACTCTCTCTAATACTCTCGGACTCTACACCCATCTCTTTTTTATTCTCAACTTATTTGCTCAGGCAGCTTTGATACTTTGGTATCTTCTTATGAAACCAGAGCGAAAAAATACCTTGATATTTTTCCTGTTATCTGGGTTAACAATGATAATTTTATACATACCCTGGTTACAGGTTTTTTTAACTAACTCTAAAAAGGCCTTTAGCTCCACCAGTTGGGCTGCCGTTAACTATCTTGATTGGGGATTGTTCAGTAAATTATGGCTCTTAACTTTTACCTGTCCATTTAGCGATAGCGATTTTGGTTTTAATAACATCTTCACCTATATATATAGACTAATTTTTTTAATCTTAATTATCTATGCTTTGCAGCGAGTTTATCGCTACAATAACCCCATAGCTTTTACTTTTCTGATTACCTCAACCCTAGTACCTTTCCTCGCTTTAGTCATTCCCGATCTAATTTTGACCACCACTAGATCAACTGTCACCCGTTATCTAATTGCCTCCTTTCCCACTATCTATATAACTGTGGCTTTTTTCTTGTCACAATTGCTTAGTCGAGGTAAAATTTTAGGTAAAATTATCTTGACTTTTTTGTTAACTGCTAGTATAATATCGAACTTTAATAATGCTCTTTCCGAAACCAGTTGGGCAAAAGTTCCTAGTTATTGGAATGGCGAAGTTGCTAGAAAAATCAATGCGGTCCCCAATGCCATTATTATTAGCGACGAAGGTAATGACTGGACTAACTTAGGTGATTTGCTTTCCCTTAATTATCGTCTTAATGCTGATGTACAATACTTCCTGACTACCACTAACCCCGATACCGATAAGTTAAAAGAAGTCCTAGAAATTCCCCAGGTCAACTTATTTCTTTTTCGTCCTTCCAATCGGTTATTACTGGCCCTAGATCAATTCGATATTCATCTTGATTATTTCTATCCTCAAGGCCAATTGTCGCGAGTGAAGAAATAGGTAAATATATATTTTTGGTCAATCTAGCCTGAAAGAGTTGAGCAAAGCCGGTATCATAACCAGTTAAAACCGTTAATCTTCACCTTAAAGAAATGACTTTTCTAATTCCGACTAGCGTTTGGCGGCAAATTCTTAAAAAGCTCCCTATACTACTATTCTTAGCATCTTTTCTGATAGTCGTACTATTAGGCTATTTTTCTACCGCTTTCTCTCAAAGTCGAGCTCCTGATATTCGCGGTGTTTGGATTACCACCAACGATACTGGGATGCTGATGGACAGGGATAAACGACAACAGGCGATCGAGCAATTAGTTAATCTTAATTTTAATGCTATCTATCCCGTGGTCTGGAATTCCGGTTATGCTCTCTATCCTAGTGCGATCGCAAAACGGGAAGGAATACAGCCTTTTGTGCCTACGGGAGCGCAGGGACAAGATATCTTGGCAGAATTGGTGGAACAAACCAGTAGCAGGGGATTATTGGTCATTCCTTGGTTTGAATTCGGATTTATGGCCCCTCCCACCTCAGAATTAGCCTTAAAACATCAGAACTGGTTAACCCAAAAACGCGACGGGGGGACCACTTGGGTGGGGGCAGCCGGTGAGGTGGTGTGGTTGAATCCCTTCCGTCCCGAGGTGCAGAATTTTCTGCGGGAATTAGTCTTGGAAGTGGTGGGACAATACGATATTAACGGCATCCAATTCGACGATCATCTGAGTTTACCAAACGAATTCGGCTATGATCCCTATACTATCGCTCTTTATCAACAGGAAACCGAAAAAACGCCTCCAGCTAACCCCCGGGATCCTGAATGGACAAAATGGCGGGCCGATAAAATCACCGCTTTTCTGGCTAATCTCAAAGAATCAATTCAGGCAATTAAACCGAATATACTGCTTTCGATCGCCCCTAATCCCTACGAATTCGCCTATAATGGTCATTTACAGGATTGGCTCGCTTGGGTGCGGCAAGGATTAGTCGATGAGTTAATCGTACAGGTTTATCGTCCCGATCTGCCCAGTTTTCTCAAACAAATAGAGCGTCCCGAAATTCAGGAAACCCAGCAAACTATCCCCACCGGTGTGGGGGTTTTAACCGGTTTACGCAATCGACCGATTGCCCTACCCTTGATTGAAGAAAAGGTATTGGCTGCTCGTCAACGGGGTTTAGGGGTGATTTTCTTCTTTTATGAAAGTCTCTGGCAGCAAGCTTTGGAACCTCCAGAAACCAGAAAAGCGGCAATTCAAGCGATGTTTTCGCAACCCATCACTCCCCGTCTTCCCGTGGTGGAAAATCTCCCCTTAGTTAGTACTCCTGAACCTGTTTATCAGCCAAGACTAACTCCCACACCTCCCCCCTTAGCACCGGACGGTATCGAAATTCCTGTAATTCCCCCTCCTGGTAGTTAATAGCAATTTTTGCCCAGAGAAATTACAGATCAAATCGGCGAATTTAAGTCCCCCTTTTCCCTTTTTTTAAGAGGGATGGAGATGCCGGGGGGATGAAAGTTTTTTAGTCAGATTTTGGCGAACTGGTAAGCTATTGAAGATATTGCTTTTTTTGAGTTAGACGTACTCATTCTCCCCTAACTAGAACTCTTGCAAATTAATTATGGCGTTTCCTGTTCGCAAGAGGTACATTTTCGATGGTGAAAAGTTTAATCAGCAAAGGTTTAACTGTGCCACACAGGTGTGAGAAACGCTATAACGCTCTTGGAGGGACTCTGGCAAAAGTCTTACAGTCTCTAAACTCTAGCTCTATTATGGGGTAAGCCTTCAAGCTATCGCTAACTAACAGAAACCCGAAATTTGGGTTTTTATTAGAAAAAAAGTTAGCGATCACTTGTCAAGCAAGGGTTTCAGAATCTGGATTCGGTCAGGGATTTCCGAAAGTTCCAGAAGAGCGATAACCTTGTTTCCTAACTCTAGAAGCCAAGGCACCCAACCCTAACCCCAATAAGGCGACAACAGCACTCAGTTCAGGGGTAGATTGTACCAGTACGGAACCTGGAATACCCAGTGTGATGTTATAAAATGATTCACTTCCTAGGGGGTCTATAAGACGACCCAATAGAACGCCAATGCAAAAATGAAACGCATCATTGAGAAATTGTTTGAAAATGGGGAATAAATTGTGAAAAAATTAAACGAACCTTCAGTCCGATCACAATTAACCCCAAAGAAGTCAAAAATCCCCCTTCAGAACCCCGTGACACTAATAACTGAATAAAACTACATTCCCATAATTTCGTAACCGGAATCCACATAAATAATCTGACCGGTAATACCACTAGCAAGATCACTGGCTAAAAAAGCGGCCGTATTTCCTACCTCAATTTGTGTCACTGTGCGATGTAAAGGAGCGATTTCTTCCACATGATGGATCATATCAAGAATTCCCCCCACGGCCGAAGATGCCAAGGTGCGAATTGGACCGGCAGAAATACCATTAACTCGGATCTTTTGGCCACCTAATTCGGCGGCCAAATAGCGAACACTCATTTCTAAACCGGCTTTTGCCACCCCCATTAAATTATAGTTAGGAATTACCTTGACACCACCGAGATAGGTAAGAGTGATAATACTTCCCCCTTCCGTCATCAAAGGTTTAGCCGATCGCGCTAGACGGGTTAGGGAAAAAGTGCTAATATCTAGGGACTTAGTGAAAGCTTCCCGGGGAATGGCGGTAAAATCCCCCGTTAAACCCTCTTTATCGGCAAAAGCGAGACAGTGAATCAAAATATCCAGTTTGCCCCATTTTTCCGCCACTATAGCGAAAGTATCTTCTACCTGTTGGTCATTTTGGACATCGCAGGGGACGTAAAAAGCGGGATTAAGTTCATCGGCCAATTCTCGCACTTTTTTCTCAAAACGGCCTTTTTCGTCGGGGAGATAGGTGACACCGATATTTGCACCAGCTTGATGGAGTTGTTGGGCAATTCCCCAAGCGATCGAGCGATTATTGGCAATTCCTGTCACTAGGGCGTTTTTTCCCGTTAAATCTAACATAGTTCTCGTTTCTCTTACAAAAATCTCCCCAATAGCCGACCCCAGCGAGATTCGGTATAATAGGGATACAGATAACAGGGCAGCAATGATCACCCCTTCCCCATTGTCTGGCAAAAAGCGCCCAAAACTTTTCCCAGTTTAGGCAGCGGTTATGTTTAATAGAGGTGACACTCGTTGCATAATAAAAACAATTTTCCCCTTTTTTGGATGTGAGATGGACTTATCATTAATACAAGATAAACCCCTAGCAGATGTGTTCCGTCGAATCGGCAGCGGCAATTTCCCCCCGGTGGTGGAGTTGTTCGAGCGTGGCAAAACGATTTTTTTTCCTGGAGATCCCGCCGAAAGAGTCTATTTTTTGCTGAAAGGAGCCGTTAAGTTGTCGCGAGTCTATGAAGCGGGAGAAGAAATTACCGTGGCTCTACTGCGGGAAAATAGCGTCTTTGGTGTGCTATCCTTACTGACTGGTCAGCGATCGGATCGTTTTTATCATGCCGTGGCTTTTACTCCGGTAGAATTACTCTCGGCCCCGATCGAGCAGGTAGAAAGATCCCTCCGCAATAATCCCGATTTATCAATGTTGATGCTGCAGGGTTTGTCATCGCGGATTCTGCAAACAGAAATGATGATCGAAACCTTAGCTCACCGGGATATGGGTTCACGTTTGGTCAGTTTTTTATTAATTCTCTGTCGTGATTTTGGGGTTCCCACCACCGATGGCATCCGGGTGGATCTAAAATTGTCTCACCAAGCGATCGCCGAAGCGATCGGTTCTACCCGCGTCACTGTCACCCGTTTATTGGGGGAGCTGCGGGATCAAGAAATGGTCTCAATTTACAAGAAGAAAATTACCGTCCATAATCCCGTCGCTCTCAGTCAACAATTTACTTAAAATTCTGGATGACTAGCGCTTATATTTTAGTTTTGGCCATCGTGGTTTTAGGTGGTCTGATAGCGGCGATTGGCGATCACATAGGTAGCCGTATCGGTAAGAAAAGGATGCGTTTATTTAATCTGCGTCCGAAACAAACCGCAACTTTGATGACGATTGTAACGGGAATTTTGATCGCTGGCTCGACTTTAATTGTCTTGTTTGCTTCTAGTAAATCCCTGCGTCAAGGAGTTTTTGAACTGGATCGCCTTTTAAATGAACGTCGTGCCGCTATTAAGGATTTGGAAAGTCAGGTAAGAAAAACCACCGAACAAAAAAATCGAGTGGAAAAGGCTTTAAAAACGGCTAAAAGTGAACAGATAGCTGTGCAGAAACGTCTAGAGGTTCTTAATAAAAATTATCAAGCTTCTCGTCAACGTTTGCGATTAGTTTCGGGACAGTTGGAAAAGTTTCGGAAGGAAGTGGCTAATTTAAACAATGAACGAGTTATTTTAACTAATCAAAAGGCAGAGTTAAGCAGTCAACGGGATCAATTGTTTCAACAAAAATCAATTCTTTCTGGTCAAATAAATCAACTACACACCACCCTTCAAGTTAGAGATAAAGAGTTAGCTAATCAACAAAAGTTATTAACAGCCAGACAAGCGCGACTTCAACAGTTGGAAACTCAACAAAAAACCCTACAGCTAGAAATTGATCGCCGGGATCAGCGCATTGGAGAACTCGATCGATCGATTGTGGATAAAAATTTAGCTTTGGAACAGCGCGAGGAAAAATTAAAGGATTTAGAAAGCCAAATGGCTTTTCTTAAGCGGGAAGTGGAAGTTTTAGAACAATACTATCAAACCTATCAAGAATTGCGGGAAAAACAAATTGCTATTTTCCGGGGGCAGGTGTTATCTTTTGGAGCTTTTCGTATTGTCGATCCCCAAGCTATTGTCGCTGTTATTGATAAGTTATTGCGGGAAGCGAATATGAATGCTATCCGTGCGACCCAACCGAATCAGCCTAATTTTGACCAGCGTTTAGTTAAGATCACAAAAGCACAGGTAGAACAGTTAAGTCAACAATTACAGGACGGTAAAGAATATGTGGTGAGAATCCTTTCCGCAGGTAATTATGTCTTAGGAGAAAGCGAGATTCGTGTCTTTGCTGATGTGGTTCCCAATCAAAGAGTTTTTGAGGAGAAACAGGTAATCGCTGCCGTTTCTATTGATCCCCAAAATATGACAGAAGAAGACCTACAAAAGCGCTTAGATTTACTCTTAGCTTCGGCTCAATTTCGCGCTAGAAGTGCGGGAGTTTTAGGGTCAATTCAAGTGGAAGATGGTTTATTAACTACAGTGGTTAACTTTATTGGTCAAGTGAAAAAGTCAGGTAATTCTATCGAGACACTTGAGGCAGTTGCTGCTAGTAAAACCAATACATCTGGACCGTTAACCTTGCGTTTAGTAGCGGTAAAAGATGGTAAAATTATTTTTAGTACGTCCTCTTAAAAGATAGCTAAAGTTAGGAGTTGAGATTAAAATCAACTCCTTCGTAAATATCGACAAGATTTAAGCTAATTCCTAAAGAATCTAGAGTTATAATTTCCCTAGCTGGGAGGGGATAAAACTTCGATAATTACACAGGGATTTAAGATTTCATCGTTGCGATTATCACTAAATAATGGTTCCCCAGCAATGATCATTAAATCTGGGTATAAACCGCGATTATATTGGGGTATCCATAGTCGCAAATCACTGGGAAAGACTTCATAAATAGTTTTCCTTAAAGCATTGTCTAACAAGCGAATTAAATTGCGTACCAGTCGATTATGATTGATACTTCCCCCTGTCATCTCGATAATTTCCCCGTCGTGATATTCCTGTTTAGTTTCCGCTCTAGTCTCTAAATTACGATATTCTTCTAAGCTGAGGGTTTTGGTAGGAGATCGAGTTAGCATTTTCTCTGTCACAGAATTTTTAATCCTCCCGATTATAACCTAGATCACAGAAAAAAAGGTTATCATTCATCAATTATTCCTCAATTAAAATTAATTTCTTCGTAAATACCGGCAGGATTTAAGCTAATTCCTAAAGAATCTAGAGTTATAATTCCCCTTGTTGGGGTGTATTCTTGCAGTAACCAAGGGGATAAAACTTCGATAATTACACAGGGATTTAAGATTTCATCGTTGCGATTATCACTAAATAATGGTTCCCCAGCAATGATCATTAAATCTGGGTATAAACCGCGATTATACTGGGGTATCCATAGACGTAGATCGCTAGATTGAAGACGATAATTAGTTCCTCTTAAAGCTAATTTAAGCAGGAAAATAAGATTAATGAGAATACTATTATGATTGATGCTTCCCCCCGTCATCTCGATGATTTCCCCGTCGTGATATTCGTGTTTAGTTTCTGCGCTAGTTTCTAAATTACGATATTCTTGTAAGCTGAGGGTTTCGGGAGGAGATGAAGTCAACATTTTTCTAGATTAGATATTTTTTTATTTAGTCATAACACAATTAATGCTACCTATTTAATTCTAATTCCCCTTGAAGAAAATCAATAAATTGTCTAGCAGTTCTTCCCGATCGCCCATTATGTTGGGTTGCCCATTGTTTGGCACGAAATTCTAAGTCTTCTAAGCTAATTTTTAATTTAGCTAAACTGGCTAAATGACGTACTATTTCCAGATATTTTTCTTGATTAGCTGGTTCAAAAGTTAGGGTTAAACCAAAGCGATCACTAAAGGATAATTTTTCTTGTACTGTGTCCCAATTATGCACTTCATCCCTATCTTTTGGTTGGGGTCGATCTGCAAAAAATTCTCTGACTAAATGTCGGCGATTAGAGGTGGCATAAACTACGACATTTTTCGGTCTAGCGGTGATGCTTCCCTCTAAAACAACCTTTAAAGCTTTAAACGCTTCATCGTCTTCTTCAAAGGATAAATCATCAACAAAGATAATAAATTTTTGCGGTAAATCTCGCAGAATTTCAATAATTAATGGTAGGTCTTTTAATTGGGATTTGGCCACTTCAATTAAGCGCAATCCTTGACTATGGTATTTTGGCAATAATCCCTTGACTAGAGAGGATTTTCCTGAACCACGACTGCCATAGAGTAGCACATTTAAAGCGGGATAACCTGCTAATAAAAACTCAGTGTTTTTAATCAAGGTTTCCTTAGGCATTTCATAACCGACTATTTCTTGAATCTGCACGGGATCGGGATGAGCAATTCCTTGTAATCGACCTTCTTGCCACCTTAAAGCTTGATAACGGGCAAAAATTCCTGTACCACATTCGCGATAATAATCTGCTAGATCTTCGACTAATTCGATCCAATTTAAACCGGAATGTAGAAAACTTTCTAATTTATTGTCCACTTCCCAAGTCGGGAAATTGAGAAATTTAATTTGTTCCAAAATTGTCGAATTGCTGAGGCTATAAATGCTAGAATTATAGAGAGATTGAAGGATAGATAAATCCTGTTTAACGCCATTAATTAAAGATTCGGGTAACTCCCAAAAACTTTTTTTCTGTACCTGTTGACTAAAGGGATTATCATCTAATAAAATTTGTTCGACTAGAAAATCATTCCAGCTGATATTTTTAGAGGCTAAAGCTTGAAACAATTTACCATAAGCTTTGAGAAAATCGGCGAGATTATCCGTAGATAATAGGGTAATAAATGCCTTGCCAATAGCATTGTCAAAAACCCCTTGATATAAAACTAACAAGCTGACTTTTTGATAAATTTCAGAGATCATTTTTTATTCTCTACTAATAACTAACATTTCATTACCGCCTTTTTGGAATTCGTAGTCTGATTTAATAATTGCCGTCCTGTAGCCGAGAGAATGTAAATCAGTTATTATTCTATCAAGATAGGGTGATCTCTGCAACATTAAGGTTAAAAGGGGAAAAATGCGTAGTTCCCGACTAACTCGCAGAATTTCTTGAATTGATTGCAGATGAAATTGATAACTTAATTGTTCAGAGTATAAAAATAAAAAGTGAGAACAAAGGGCGAGATCAAAAGTTTGGTCAGAGAAATTTAATGACGGTAATTCTCCGATTTGATAACGTCCTTGCTGTTTACCTAAATCGTAATCTGCCAGAAAAATTTCTAAAGCTTGTTGACGATTTTTCCTTAAATCTTCGGGAGATTGATGATAACTCCAGACCCAATCATCGGGAGTGGCCGCTACTTGAGCGATAATATTATCAACTACTGCCTCAAAACGCTGTTTAATTTCCTCTCCAGAAAAATTATACACAGGATCGATAGAAATTGCTTGACTTTCTTGCTTGCTGGCCGTGGCGTTAAAACTGGCTGGTCCATCAGCAACTGCTAAAATTTTACCCTGTAAATCTTGGCAGGAAAGTTTAAACATTTTGACGTATTCATCAAAAGAACGTCCAAAAGGAACCACCTTATCTAACTTCATTACCATAACTAATTAATTCTCCCAATTTATTTGATAAAATTTAACCAATCTTGGATTTCCTGTCCTAACCAGAGACATTCATCCTCGCGGAGATTCTGACCGATAAGATAATAATTTTTAGCCGTCCGCAGACGAATCTGGTAGTTACCTTCTGTGCCATTGCTATGGAGAAAAATACCCCATAAATCTTGAGTTTTAAAAGCAAATTTTTTGTAGATAAAATTGAAAAGTTTATATTTAATTAAAACTTCTTGAGGAGTAAAAATCAATTGCATCTGACGCAAACAAACACAACCAATTAGAGCTATAATAAAGGTAAGAATCGGGGAGATAAAAACAGTGACAGTAAGGACAATCGCCAAAGACCAGAGGGTAGGCGCATCCGAAGGTAGCTTAATTTTTGGGGGTAAATTAATCTCTAAATTATCTCGGTGTTTAGCGATACGGATGGAACTGTGGGGAGGTTTTGGTAATTTCTTAGGATCGACCAAACTTAATACTTGACGATGGTAGGGATCCTGGAGAAATTTCAGAGCTTCTCTGGCACTTTTAAACCGCTTTTCTACCGCCATATCGGTCATAGTTTCTAACCAATCGATTAAATCATCATCGATTGTCACCAGTTGACGAAATTGAATTTTAGAGTCGCGATGGGGCAGTTCTATCGGCACAATTCCCGTCAATAAATGAATTAAAGTCATACCTAAAGCATATAAATCAGAACTGGGAACTGCCCGGCCCCAAAATTGTTCTAGGGGTGCATAACCACTCGTTCCCACCACAGTAAAAGTAACTCCTGTTACTGCACCCCTGGACTGAACTGCCCCAAAATCCACTAAATAAACGTTATTTTCCAAGTTAATAATTAAATTACTAGGTTTAATATCTCGATGTAATACTGGGGGCGATAATTCATGCAAATAAATGAGAATTTCGAGAACTTCTTGGGCAATATTCCGAATTATCATAGGGGTGAAACGTCGCCCCTTTTCTAAGCGATCGCTTAAGGATTCTCCCGGTATATAATCTTGTACAAGTACAAACCAAGGAATCCCGTCACCTTGATTTTTATCGAGGGAAAAATAATCGCGATAGCGGGGAATACGGGGATGATGGAGAGAAGCTAAGACGGCGGCCTCCCGTTCAAATAATTTTAATTCTTCCCACTCCATCTGGGGACTGAAAGCGAGGAGTTTAATAATTACCGATTCCTGGGATAATATATCGGTAGCTAACCAAGTTTGACGACCGATAGCGGTATTGCCTAGGCGTTTTTGCAGTTGGTAACGTTCAGCTAAAAGAGAATCAGAAGTAAAGGTCATAGTGGCTTTTCCCTTATTTAGACCTGTTTTTTTCAGGAAAACTGCTGTCTGGTACTAATTAATATCAATTTGTTTTTTGGCTGTCCAACAAAGGGCGATTCCTTTTTCTTTATAGGAAGATTCTCCGACAAAGATAGGATATAATTCAGATTCACCACGATAGATGATTTCTTGACCATCAAATCCTAGAAAAATCGGTTGGTTGGGTTGAATTGCCTGATAATCTCGTTGGAGAATCTGAGGATGTAACATGGCTTTAATTTTACCCTGTTCATCCCTAGGATAATCGATCGAGCCTAAACGTTGGTAAACTGTTAGGGATTCGCTGAAAGTATCGAGATGGGCAGCGAGATAATTTTCCTGTTCGATATAGTCTAGGATTTGATAGATGAGTGTTTCGGTTTGACGAAAAAGATAGGGACAGATGACACCATGGTTAATGGGACCGATTTCGAGGGTAAAAGCTAGGAGACAAATTCCTTTCAGAAAATGATTTTCTTCCTCGCTGACGGGATGATAAATTAAGCGCACTTCAGGATTAATTTTAGTCAGATAGGTAAAGAGTTTTAATAGCCAAGGATGGGGATTAGAATAAATAATCGCCAGCATCATGTTAGATGTGGTGCTGTGAATATCGATTAATAAATCAATGGATTTTTCTCGGATTTCTTTGACTATTTTTTTAGCTCGTTTTTGTTCGTATTGCTGATAATTGGGATTCACTAAATCTTTCTGGTTAAAACAACGATTTAAATCCGCATCGATATATCTAACCCGTTGCTTTAGGGCCAAGGGATTAGCGATGAGACTGTGGGATTGAAAACTGCTGCGAGCAATAAGATTAGGTGAGTTTTGCAGGTATTTAACCAAATAAGCGGGAGTTAGTTCATTGCCATGCACACCAGCAATTAAAGCCAGATTTTTAATAGTAGTTTTCTTATCGATCATTTTTTATAATTTTTGAAAAGTTGTAATTATTTATGGTTTGCGGCAAAAAGTTTGTTGGTGGGGTTAGGAGTCAGTTATCAGTTCACTGAGAAAACTCCCCACACCCCACCCCTGTAACTGATTTAGAAAAACCAACCGTAGGAATGAAGACCTTTACCTAAAAGATTCACCCCTAAATAACATACCCAAACCACAACAAAACCGCTCGCCGCTAGAATAGCCGGTTTTCTTCCCTGCCATCCCCGGGTAATGCGGGCATGGAGATAAGCGGCAAACACTAGCCAAGTGATTAGCGCCCAAGTTTCTTTCGGATCCCAACTCCAATAGGAACCCCAAGCTTCATTGGCCCAAACTGCCCCGGCGATGATACCGATAGTGAGAAGGGGAAAACCGAGACCAATGACCCGATAACTGATATTATCGAGGGTTTCCGCCAAGCTAAGACGTTGGGGCGAAAGAGTCGCCATCGCTGTTAGGGTGGGAGTTAAAAGGGCGGTTGTGCCACCGTTAGCCGTTTCCATGAAAACTGGCGCGGAAAGAGTGGTAGATAACTTATTTTGCAGACGATAGGCCCCCGTACCCACGGAACTGCCTTTTAACTCGATATTTTGACCTCTCGTGACGATCAGAAAAGCGATCGCCATCAGGGAACCCACCATCAAAGCAGCATAACTTAACATCATGACGCTAACGTGCATCATCAACCAATTCGATTTTAAAGCCGGAACCAAGGGTGCCGAAGTTTGCATTTCTCCGGGTAAAGACAAAGTGGCAAAAGCAGTAATCCCCATGGCTACAGGAGTCGTCACCACCCCCACCAGGCGACTGCGGCTAGTGTACTCAGCAATTAAATGAACCGCAGTTACACCCCAAGCGAGAAAGAATAAAGATTCGTAAAGATTGCTGATGGGGAAATAACCCGCTTCTAACCAACGCGCTCCCAATAAAGCGGCGATACAGAGGTTAGCGATGGCCACTCCCGTGCTGCCTAAGCCAGACAACAAAGGTATGCTAGGAAAGGCTGCCCCAGCCCAATAAACCAGCATAGTTAAAAACAGGACTAAAAAAGAAGTGTTATCGAGAAAGTTCTCTAAGCTAACTAAATTCATGGGATTTCTCTCGTTTGTCGCTCGCTCGCTACCAAGTATTCCATCCTCTATCCTATCCCATCGGTAAGGCGATCAAGACAGAGAATTGTTAGTATAAACTTTGCATTTTCACTCTCACCCACCCTAAAAATTATGGCTAATCAAGAAGATAATCAATTTTCCTGGTCACGGTTGCCGCAGTTAGGCAAAATCCTGATCATTTGTTCTGGTGTTGCCGCTTTAGGCTATTTTCTTATCCCTCGTCCCTCAGAATTATCCAATATTCCCCTCGAACCCTACAGCGAATTTATCAGTAAAGTGGAACGGGGCGACATCAGTAGCGTCAGAATTGGCAATCAAGTCATCTTTTATCAATTAAAAAATCCTTTAGAATCCCTGCCTATTCCGGGTAATCCCCCCCTTAATCCCCCAGAATCAAGTAATCCCTTTCGCGGTGATTCTAGTTCTCTGGCGGGCAAACCGAGCATTAATCTAGCCCCCGGACGAGTCTTGGCCACGATTCCAGTCTATAACCCCCAATTACCTCAACTATTACGGCAAAAAGGCGTAATCTTCGAGGCGATTCCTGTGGCCGAAAACAGTTGGATCAGCACTCTCCTCGCTTGGGTGGTTCCCCCCATAATTTTAGTCGCCGCTATGCAGTTTCTGTTCTATCGCAACGATGACACGGGTAAATCGCTGCTTTTTAATAAAAATCTCGCTAAAGTTTACGGAGACGGCGAAAAATACCCGATTACTTTCAGTGATGTGGCCGGGGCCGAGGAAGCAAAAACCGAGTTAAAGGAAATTGTCGAATTTCTCAAGGATGCCGAGCGCTTTAATAAAATCGGGGCGCGTATTCCTAAAGGTGTTCTCTTGGTCGGACCGCCGGGGACAGGAAAAACCCTCTTAGCAAAAGCGGTCGCGGGAGAAGCGGGAGTGACTTTTTTTAGCATTTCGGCCTCGGAATTCGTGGAGTTATTTGTCGGCACCGGGGCAGCCCGGGTGCGGGATCTATTTGCCCAAGCGAAGAAAAATGCCCCTAGCA
The DNA here is from genome assembly GCA_009995705.1 of Microcystis aeruginosa W13-11. Lineage (GTDB taxonomy): Bacteria > Cyanobacteriota > Cyanobacteriia > Cyanobacteriales > Microcystaceae > Microcystis > Microcystis aeruginosa_F. Next base: position 14,854 of record JAADBR010000007.1, on the reverse strand, counting down.
TCATTTTTATTGATGAATTGGATGCGATCGGTAAATCGAGAAGTTCGGGATCGGGAACTAGCGGCAGCAATGATGAGCGCGAGCAGACTTTAAACCAACTTTTGACAGAAATGGACGGTTTTAGCCCCAAAGAAGCTGTCGTCATCGTTTTAGCCGCCACCAATCGCCCAGAGACTCTTGATGCCGCTTTATTGCGTCCGGGGCGCTTTGATCGTCAAGTTTTGGTGGATCGTCCCGATTTAGCGGGAAGATTGGCAATTTTGGAAATATACGCCAAACGAGTCCAGATGGGTGAAGATGTTAACCTCAAAGCGATCGCCACCCAAACCCCCGGTTTTGCTGGTGCCGATTTAGCCAACCTCGTCAATGAGGCCGCCCTCTTGGCTGCCCGTAATAATCGGGAAAAAGTCAGTCAAATTGATTTTAAAGAGGCGATAGAAAGAGTTATCGCTGGTTTAGAAAAGAAAAGTCGGGTTTTATCGGAAAAAGAAAAGAAAATCGTCGCTTATCACGAAGTTGGCCATGCTTTAGTTGGCGCTGTCATGCCGGGAGGTGGTCGGGTCGAGAAAATTTCCATCGTTCCTCGGGGTTTATCCGCTTTGGGTTATACCCTGAAAATTCCCACGGAAGACCGTTTTTTGATGACAGAAACCGAATTTAAAGAACAAATTACTATGTTATTGGGCGGTCGGGCAGCTGAAGAATTAATCTTTGGCAGTGTCACTAATGGCGCTTCCGATGATTTACAAAGGGCGACGGATATTGCGGAAAGAATGGTGACAATTTATGGTATGAGTAAATCCCTCGGTCCCCTAGCCTACGATAAAACAGGACAGGCTAATTTTTTAGGCAATAATCAGGGTAGTCCCCGGCGTTCGATCGGGGAAAATACGGCCAAAGCGATCGATGAAGAGGTTAAACAAATTATCGACGCTAGTTACCAAAAAGCCCTAGCAATTCTTAGTCACAACCGCAATTTATTAGAGTCGATTACCGCTAATCTTTTGACCACGGAAGTAATCGAAGGAGAAGAACTGCAAGAGTTATTAAATCAAGCGCAAATGCTCTGATCAATCCTCATAAATAGTCGAGAAGAGCTAACTTAAGGAGGAGACAGAATCAAAGCATTGGAAAACTGATATTTCCCTGCTTTCACGGTTAATTTGCCCTGTTTCCATCCCAAAGAAACGGGAGAGTTACCTCGACTTAAACTGTTATAAAGGGCAAAATTTTTTGACCAATCGTGCTTTTGACCGTTACGAATTAATATCGGCAGTAGATTGATTTGATTATAGGTAAATTGTAAACGCTGCCCTTGACTGCCTTTAAATAAGAGGCTGCCTTGATTAATTTGAGTTAAATTTACTTGACTTTTTTGCTTAAATATGCTCTTAAAGTTCTCATAACTGCCCTGGGTTGCCGCTTCCCCCACTTCCAGCGCAAAACCCGCATAATTGTTACCTGTGGGTAAAGCTTGGTAGGTATGATCATCGGGATAAGGGGAATTAGGAATCTCGATCATTTCAGGAGAAGAAAGATTGATTAATCTCAGAGCTAACCAAGTTTTTTCTAATTGAATAAACCAGATATTATCATCTTTTTCTACCTTGGCAGTTTTCGGTAATTGCCAGAAAAAAGCTTGATCTGCCGGTCGTAACCAGATTAAAAGATTGCGATATTGTCCGATTTCATCCCAAGGATTTTTGCCAGGTTTTAGTCCATTTTTGCCCGTGTTAGCCACAAAAAAATCCACACCTTTTTGTTGATTAAAGGCCATTAATTTAAATGGGGCCACATCGCCGTCGGGGAAAGTTCCCGCCAGACTACCCATTTGATAACTAGCCCCAATAAATTGAGTTTCCCAATAACCCGGACTTTGATTATTGCCCGGTTTCCAGTTTTCATATAGGGGTTTACTGGCGAGAATTTCTACCGGTTTATTAAAGTTTTTTCGGGCTAATTCCATCACTGCTAAAGGAGGACGATAACGACTGGTAATTAGATACAGACAGTCCAATTCTTGGCGATTATTGGCGACGGGAGTATCACCAAAGTATAACCAAAAAGTGCGACCTGCGTGGGATCGCATTACGCCATGGCCATCACCATAATCACGTTTTACAGGGCCACCCCAACCACCCCGATAATATTTAACACTAGCGGCCATGGATAACCAATCTAAGGCCATTTTTGCCCATTGTTTAACTTCCGTATCTTGAGCAAAATCGTAGAGATTGAGATAGGGAGCAAAGGTGTGACCGTGATAAACTTCTGAATCCCATTCTCCCATCCCGATGTTATATAAAGCTGAAACGTAGCGCTTAATTTTACTTTTATAGAGTTGACGAGTTGCCTCATTTCCTGTTTCTTCGGCCATTAGATAAATCGATGTTTCCCTCATCGCTCGCAGGTTATCAGTATTGCGACTATCTACCCATAAACCCCGTCTTTTCATACTCCAATCATTACCCGTTCCTTGGCCAGTGCCGTGGATAGGATGAGGCCGTTGTAAAGGGTCGGTTTCTGTCCAAATTTTCGCCGCATTATACATTCTCTGACGATAAACTGGATCGAGATATTTTCCGAGCAGAAAATATTTTCTAATTTGTCCTTTTAGAGTAAAACAAAAATAATAATCTATATAATCAGTGTGGGCCTGTTCCCGTTTTTGTGGGTCATCCTGCTGCAGGAAATCTAGGGCTTTTTGCCGGTTTCCTGCCAAGAAATCAAACATGGCCATGGCATAGGATTTTTTCTCGTTTTCTCCCCACAAATTGCCATAACTTTCCCGATTAGCAAAATGGTTAATAACCTGCTTAGCCCTTTGTTGAAATTCTGCCTCTAATTCCAGTGTCCAATCGTTAAGATATTGGGTTTGAACTTCGGCAACAGGGAAGGAAGAGATCGAGTTTTGAGAAACAGAATAGAGGGAATTAAAGCCAATAGTAAATAGGGCAATTATTACCGCTAGAATTAGATATTTAATTCTAGATCCAATCGTCATCTTCGGCAAATTCATCGATGTTTCCTTGATTTTCTGGGGACTGAGGTTGATTTTCTTTATCTAATTGTAAAGGAACTGGTTCAGGAGGGATAATTTCTGGTAATAATTCTTCGGGTTTTTGACCATCTACCTCCACCACAATCATTTCTGTGACGGGAAACCAAAGTATGCGGCCTTGATCGTCACAAACCGTCAGCGATCGAGATTTATCTGGATTCTCCGTTGCGAAGAAATCTCCTAACATTTTGGTGGGTAAAATATTCTTACTTTCACCCCCACTAACTCCTAGGAATATATATTCGTTACCTGTGGTCAAATGTTGAACAATAATGGCCATAGTTAAAAGATTTTAGTCAATGAAATGTACCGATTGATAGTTGACTCTTGAATGATAAGTAGGTAGGCGTTAAAAACTATCAGATGCCCCCCTTATCAAGGGGGATCCCCCCGCCTATCGGCACCCCCCTTATCAAGGGGGATCCCCCCGCCTATCGGCACCCCCCTTATCAAGGGGGGCAGGGGGGATCGAAGCTAAAATCCGTTTTTAATTTAATTATAACCAGCTACTTAGCTTTCCGCCCTAAGCTTTCCAATGATAACTGCTTACTGCTTACTGCTTAACTTGACTGCCGTGACTGCGAGGATCGGTTTGACTAGCACCCACAAGGATATTAAAATCAGAAGTCTCTCCCGTAGTGGTGGCATAGGGTAGGGTAGAATTAGTTAAAAGTGCCTCTAAATTAGCAGTTAAAATTGATTTTGGTTGTTCTCCGATCGCTTGGGCAACTGGTTGTCCTTGGTTATTTAAAAAGACAAAATGGGGAATACCATCCACACGATAACGGAGAATTTCCGGCAACCATTTATTATTATCAACGTTGAGCATAACAAAATTGATGGCATTACCGTATTGTTTTTTAATTTCGGCAATTTCAGGGGCCATCGCCTGACAACTGGTACACCAATTAGCATAGAATTCTGTCAGGGTGGGTTTACCATTGCTGACGGCAAGATCGAAAGGTGTCGCTTTTTCCGCTTGCGCTTCCAAAGATACGGAACTAGCGGTGGTTTGAAAGCCGAAGAAAATCGCTACACTAAGGATAACTGCCGTTAGTGCCAGTAGCAGATTTCTGGTTTTGTTGGTGGGTGTGGTGGCTGTCATGGATAGTCTCTCAAAAATTATTCCTATCCTATCCTAATGAAAAAACGCGTTACTCTCACTTTTCCCAAAAAAGCCGTCCATATGCCCGTTACCTATCGACTGGCAAAGGATTTTAACGTCGCCGCTAATATTATCCGCGCCCAAGTTGCCCCCAATCAAGTGGGAACATTAGTATTAGAATTATCGGGAGATATCGATGAGTTAGAAGCGGCGATCGAATGGTTACAATTACAAAATATTGGCGTTTCCCAAGTTAGTCGCGAAATCGTTATTGATGAAGAAAAATGCGTCGATTGTGGCTTATGTACGGGAGTTTGTCCCACGGAAGCTTTAATCCTTGATCCCGAAAGTTTTCGTCTTAAGTTTTTGCGTTCCCGTTGTGTGGTTTGTGAACAATGTATCCCCACTTGTCCCGTGGTGGCAATTTCCACAAACTTGTAAAATAGAAATTATTAAATTAATTTTTTTGCCCATTTAAATAATAGCCATCTCTGGAGATTTTAAGCCTTGATGTGTTGCCAAGGAGGTTAATCGCCACAAATATCCCGCTCCCTTTCTGCCTAAAGACCCTTTCTCCGATACCATAGTTAAAAAGAGAGCCTTGACTCTGGCCACATCTGTGGGGATTACATACCATTAATCATGGTTTTTTTGCAAAAAATACAAAAAACTTGACATGACTTCTGCCGTTCCTCGCCTTTCCTATCCTGATAGTCCGATTGCTGATCTTCGCGGCCTCTATGACTTTATTCTCAACCCGCAACTTTTAGCCGCAGAAAAGGGAAATCGGTCAATCGTCAGTTTTTGTCAAAAAATTTCCCCCCTTGATCCCCTAGAAATTCTCTCTCGGATTGCTTCTAGCTATCCCACCCATTATTATTGGGAAAATCCCGAACGAGAAACTGCTTTTCTCGGCTACGGCATCGCTTTTACTGCTACTTTCCACGGCAAACAACGTTTTTTAAAAGCTCAAAAATTTATTGAAAACTGTCAGCAAAGGATTATTAAAATTGATAATTATAGCGAGATTACTCCCCGCATCTTTTGCAGTTTCACTTTTTTCGACTCGGCAACAGCTACCCCCTTTCCCTCAGCTACCCTGACCCTGCCTAAGTTTCAAATTATCAAAAAACGGTCGGAATATTTTTTCCTGACCAATCTCTTAATCACCGGCGAAAAAGAAATAGAAAAATCCCTCGAAGAAACTATTAATAACCTCAAAATTGTCCAAAACAACTCGAGCAATTGCCGACAAAATCCTCACCAGGATCCCTGTAGTTATTATATTCATCCTACCTATAATTTTCAGGCGGCTGTTGCCGATGCCCTCCAATCTATCCATGCTCAAAAATTTAGCAAAATTGTCCTCGCTCACGCTCTTGACGTGATTTCTCCTCGTCCTTTTCATCTGGTAAACTGTCTCGATAATTTGCGTCAGCGTCATCCCGATTGCTACACTTTTTCCCTCGGCAATGGACGGGGAGATCATTTTATTGGCGCTAGTCCCGAACGCTTGTTAACCGTCCATCAGGGGCAATTAATCACCGATGCTTTAGCGGGATCCGCCCCCCGGGGAGAAAATGCGATCGAAGATGCTCTTTTAGCCAATAAACTCCTCGCTAGTGAAAAAGAACAACGGGAACATCGGGCTGTTAGTGACTTTATTAACCAAAAACTGCGACAAATTGGCTTAAATCCGCAAAATTCTCCCTCTAGATTGTTAAAACTCTCTAATATTCAACATCTCTGGACTCCTATCCATGCCAAACTAAAACCCTCCATCCATCCCCTCGAAATTGTGGACCAACTACACCCCACTCCTGCTGTTGCTGGGGTTCCCACGGAGATCGCCCTAGCACAAATTCGTCATTATGAAACCTTTGATCGCTCTCTTTATGCCGCTCCTTTGGGTTGGATTGATTGTCAAAATAATAGTGAGTTTATTGTTGGTATTCGTTCGGCATTAGTTAAAGGCGATCGAGCGCGATTATACGCCGGTGCGGGTATTGTTGCCGGCTCCGATCCAGAAAAAGAACTAGCAGAAATTCAGCTGAAATTTCAAGCTCTCTTAAAAGCTTTAACTTAAACTTTAGCTTTTTAGCGAACCAATAACTTAAATAAGCCTAACTTCCCCTTAAAAGGCGGATATTTTAAAGCAGGATTGAACCAAAGAGGTGTTTTCATAATCGCTTTTTGGTGACTAAAATTCTCAAAGGAAAAACGACCATGATAGCTACCAATACCGCTATTTCCACGACCACCAAAGGGTAAACTAGGATTAGTAAAATGAAAACTATTGTTGTTAATACAACCTCCCCCAAACTGGACTGATTCTAACCATTTCTTTTCGGTTTTTGCCTTGGTAGTAAACAGATAAAAAGCTAGAGGGTTAGGGTTTTTAGCAATAATTGCTAAAGCTTCCTCAAAAGTGCTAAAGGCAATGATCGGTAAAATTGGTCCGAATATTTCCCCTTGCATAATAGGAGCATCAAGGGAAACATTAGTTAATAAAGTTGGTTGAATATATAAATTTTCTCGATCAGTTTTGCCACCAAAGACAATCTCACCATCTTTGAGCAAGTCAATCAGGCGATCAAATTGTTTCTCATTAATTATCTTACCATAATCAGCACTTAATCTGGCATCTTCACCAAAAAAATTAACAATAGTATTAGCTAATTCTCTAATCAAATTCTCCTGCTGGGATTGATGTACTAAAACATAATCAGCTGCAATACACATTTGACCACAATTAGAGAATTTTGTCACGGCAATGCGACGAGTTGCCACGGAAATATTAGCATCAGCTTCGATAACACAGGGACTTTTTCCCCCTAATTCTAGAGTAACAGGAATTAACTTTTTTGCCGCTAGTTGATAAATAATTTTTCCTACCCTAGTACTGCCAGTAAAAAATATATGATCAAAGGTGAAACTGTCTAACATATTCGGAATTACTTCCGCACCATCTCCCAAGACAATTAATACATATTCCTCGGAGAATATTTCCTGAATTATTTTAACTACTAATTTTTCCGTCGCTGAGGCAAATTCACTCGGTTTTAATACCGCACAGTTACCAGCAGCAATAGCACCAACTAAAGGCACTAATAACAATTGGAGGGGATAATTCCAAGCACTAATAATTAACACCACTCCCAAAGGTTCCCGAATAATTTGACTGGAGGAAGGAAAATTTAAGAGATTAGTTTTAACAGTTTTGGGTTGCATCCATGAGCGCAAATTTTTTAAAGCGCTATTAATTTCTACCAAAAGGCAACCATTTTCAGCAATCCAACAATCTTCGGGACTTTTCTTTAAATCGCTATATAAAGCTTGATAGATTTCTGCTTCATATTTAATGATTGCCTGTTTTAACTTCTCTAACTGCTGACGACGGAATTGATAAGAACGAGTGGCACCACTAGCAAAATACTGACGCAATTTGGCTAATTTTTCTAAGTTTGACAGCATCGAAATAATTCCTAAGTTAATAATGAAATTCTACGGCATCCATTGGGGACGAATTCCCGCTAGAGGTAATTCAATTAAATCAGATTTACTTGCTTTCACTCCATCTTTTAGGGGAGGAATTAACATCCACAAACGACCACCGATAATTGTTTCTCCTGAATCGGTAGTCAGGGTATTAGTCGGATTACTATCATAACTGGTGCGAAGTTGATCAAAAATAATTGCTAAACTATCGGGAGATAAACTAATGTGAATATCACGATAATCGGCTAATTCCAGTAGGGGAGTCACTTGACCAGTCTTCACATCTATTTTAGCAAAATAGGGTTTTTCTTTGTACTCTTGACTGTTAGTAACTAACTCGGTTAACAAACAATATAAATCACTACCGGTGACATTAAATTGACAATCTATAATCGAACCTTGTAGATTGAGTAAGCGTTTTTGTAATCCTTGATTATTGACATAAAAAAGCGATCGAATATAACGCATTTTAGCATTATCAGTATTAAAATTTACCATTGCCGCAGCCGTACCATCAGCAGAAAAATTCAAAATTCGCCCAAATTTCGGTAAAAAATCTAGGGGTTTTGTTTCAGTTTTCAAAGGCAAAAGGGCGATTCCTTCCCCCTGAGTGACAGCTAAAGTTTTACTATCAGGTGCAATCAAAAATTCTCCACCTTGAATGTTTAATTGTTTGGGTTTTTCCCCCGATTTAACTGCCCATAAATCGAAGTTAATCGGATTGCGGCGCTCAATTCTCTCCACGACAAGGGTTTTCCCATCTTTAGCTAAATCAAAATGATTGTTTTGATAATCTTTATTGTCTAGCACTAACTCAATTTTTGGGGAAGATTGGCCAAAATCAACTTGGTAAAGCTGCAGTTCACGAATTCCCTGTATTCCCTGATTTTTAGCCACGGCCGAAAAGAGGATTTTTTTACCATCAGGGTAAAATTCAAAAGCCATAACGGTCAAATTTGCGGGGGTTAAGAGGGTTTTCTTCTCCTCGGTCAAGTTATAAAAAATTAATCTTCCCTGTTCTTCCCCATTAGTGCCAATATAGGCAAAAGCACGATCCCGACTTTTAAATTCTCTTTCAAAGATTGCTAGGGTTTGTCCTAATCGATTACCGCTGGGAAATTGTTCCCGCGCACCTTCAATTTGCAGATGATATTTTTCTCCGTAGGGAATGGGAGAAGTGAGAGTATAAGCTAATCGTCTTCCGGCCCAACTAAACTTCCCCGGCAGCGCAGGATCGATAACTAGATTTTTTTCTACACTAGCATGATCCATGGGGCGATCAAAAGTAATAATAAATGCTTGATCTTCCGCTCCAATTTCTCGATTTTCCCAGCTAAATTCCTTGACTCTTGGGCCAGTTTGTAAAAGACATTGATTACCACAGCTATTACCCAACCAAATTAAGCCACCAATTACTAAGGTTAGGGATACAATTAATGTTATTGCTAATTTATCAATCGGTTGTAGTTGTAAGGTCTTGATCATTATAGTAGATGGTTAGAAACAACTGATAACTGCTCACTGATAACTGTTAATATCCGTAGGGATCCGCAGGAGTGGGTATAGGTTTCACCGATTTAGCCCTAATTACTAATTGTCTTCTGCTGGTTGATTTTCCCACCTCTATGGGTAAAGATTCCGTGGCCATTTCTCCGGTGATTTCTAGCCAGGTATCATTGGGATATTGACTGCGACTTCCTGATAGTTTCACCGGTAAAGCGACGGGATAAGCATCTACGGCACAACAGGTAAGAATAAAGCGACTAATCAATAAATAATTATCGGGTAGTTGGGGTAATTGTACCACAAAACCCGTGACTTTTACTGGTTGTCCTGTGTAAGCATCGGGTTCAGGATAAGCATTCAAAGTTCTTACCCATTCAATTAAACTTTTTTCCTCCGGTTTAACGGTAGTACCAAAGGATTGAGTTTGCACGCGAGTTAGGGGTAAAGATTCACTAATTCCCCTCTCTAATGCGATTTGACTGCTGAGGGGCTGCGGGGCGATAAATAGGCCTAAAAGGGCAGTTATTACTAATAAACCTGAGCCAAAATGTTGGGGAAGAATAGTAATATGCGATCGATTATCGTTACTATCTAAATTAATCTTTTTTTGCCACTGTCTTAATAATGTCCAAAGCTTGACCAATCCTAGGGCAAATAAAGCGATACTGGTGATGAGAACCAGAATAAAGTAATTAGGATGGATCAGTAAATTTAACCGTCCAGTGATCCAGTATTTAAATAGTAATGAACCCCAACCGATGAGGGCAATAATATCGATAAATTGGGGAGCGATTATTTTTAGACGTGATGAATTCATGGGAAAAACTATCCAGGGACTGACCTAGAATAAATAACTGTGAGCTAAGGTGAGTAAAAAAGTCATTTGCGCTGCTAAAGCAAAGAGATAAATTAACATTCTGGGTTTAAAAATAGACAACATTAAACCAATCCCTTTCAGGTCAATCATTGGACCAAACACTAGAAAAGCTAGCAGGGAACTACTGGTAAAACTAGAGGCAAAGGAGAGGGCAAAAAAAGAATCAACTGTGGAACAAATCGAAACAATTACCGCTAACAGCATCATTGCCAAGATTGAAGTAATCGGATCTTGACCCAAATTAAGAATAAATTCCCGGGGAACAAACACCTGTAAACCAGCCGCTATAGCACTTCCTAAGATTAACACTCCTCCTAATTCCCGTAATTCCATCACCACGTTTTCTAGAAAAGTTAACCAGCGCCTTTTCATCGGGATAGCTTGCACTGCTGGTAGGACAGCAGTAGCGGCAAAACCTTCGTCTAAGCGCAAAGTTTGACCAGAATTACCGATCAGAAAAGAACCGGATTGTAGTAGTAGTGGGATAGATTCTTTTTCCGGTGTTTGCAGTTGCCAATTGAGACTTTTTGCCAAAGAGGTTTGGAGGAGCGGTCGCGGATCTTTTTGGATACTAAAGATAATACCGATAACCGTAGCGATGAACAAAGAAAAGATAACTCGATAGAAAACAATTTCCGGTTGATCGCGAAAAGCTACCCAAGTGGACCAGATAACAATCGGGTTGATTGTCGGCGCTGCTAACAGAAAACTAACCGCTACTGCATTCGGCATTCCTTGCACAAGTAAACGTCGCGCCACCGGCACATTGCCACACTCGCAGACGGGAAACAAAAAACCGATACATCCCCCCACAAATGCTCCTAAAACAGCATTTCGAGGCATCAGAGCAACTAGGCGACGTTCATCGACAAATATTAACAGAATACTAGAGAGAATCACCCCTAGCAGTAAGAAAGGCATCGCTTCCACCAACAGGCTCAGGAATAGGGTAAAGGCATTTTGTAGTTGACTCATCTATCCTCGCCTTGGCAATTAGAGGTTTAGGGGTAAAGACTTAGGAACCCTAGAAAAAGGTTCATCTATCAGTTATCAGTGACCAGTTATGAGTTATAAGCATAACCCAATTTGGTATTGACGACCGAGTCCCCAAAAGGAAAACTTCGTACCTCACCATTAAGATAACTGTTAGAGCAGATTTGAGTTTTCAGTCCACTGATTACTGTTTACTGATCACTGATCACTAAACTAGAGGACTCGATTAAGCTTGCCGCTTTGATAACCTTCTAGATCGAGGGTGACATAGATAAAGCCTAATTTTTGCAGATCAGCGACTAATTGGCTTAAATTTGTCCGATTAATAAAGTCGGGAATTTCTGCTGCTGGTAATTCAATCCGTGCCGTATCGCCGATTGATCGCACCCGTAATTGACGATAACCTAATTTTCGCAGATAAATCTCCGCCCGCCCGACTCTTTGCAATTTCTCCAGACTAATTTCCTCCCCGTAGGGAAAACGGGAACTTAAACAGGGTTGCGCCGGTTTATCCCACCAAGGTAAATTTAAGTAACGAGATAGTTGACGGACTTCGCTTTTTGTGATAGAAATTTCCGCCAAAGGTGAACGAGCGCCGCGCTCCCTAGCTGCTTGAATCCCGGGACGATAATCCCTTAAATCATCAGCATTAACGCCATCGATGACGTAGGAATAACCACGAGCGAGAGCAAGGGGTTTAAGGGTGTCGTGTAGCTCACTTTTGCAGAAATAACAGCGATTAACGGGATTACTGGTGTAATTGGGGTTATTCATTTCCTCGGTTTCCACCAATTCATGCCGAATACCGATATAATCAGCTTGAGCGATCGCTTCTTCTAATTCTTCCGGCAGTAGGGAAGGGGAAACCGCCGTAATTGCCAATGCTTGACCCCCTAGCAGATCATAGGCCACTTTGGCCACTAGGGTACTATCCACGCCCCCAGAATAGGCAATCAGAGCCTTTTCGCTGGTTTTTAAGAGGTTTTGTAATTGTCCGAGTTTATCAAGTAATTGACTGTCCATGGTGGCGATTTTGGCAACTGGTTTAGGGAGACCGTTTTTTATTATATGTCGTGCCGTAATTAATCAGGGCTATCGATCGATTTATGCTGCCATAATTTTGTCAATAATTGGGCTGTCTTTGGCAATTTTTACTAGAAAATAATCTCGCTATTCTAGGGATGGACGGTTAAAATGTGTCTTAGGTTATTGCTGATCCCATTATTTTAGTAAGTATTTAGGGTTTGCGACAAAAAGTACGGGCGAAGCATTCGGATAGAAAATCTCCGGTTTCACCGATAGGTTATTGCCCGAATGCTTCGCCCCTACAGGACACGGGCCGATGAAGACGTAAGGTTTTGAACGACGATTCTCTCAAAATCTTGCACCTGTTTCGCGAGAAAAGCCACAAAACCCTTACCTTGCCTACATTCCACATTTATTCAGCAAGCCCTATTTAGTCATAAACTTCACTTCTATGACCTACTCTAATAATAATAATTATCCTACTCTCTCGATCAAATTCATAAATAACCCGATAATCTCCTACTCTTAATTTATAAAACCCTGACCATTCTCTCGTAAGAGTTAGGGGGGTTATCTGTTCAAAGTTGATGGCTAACCATGCAATTTTATTAAGAATCCTCAGTCTGATAAAATCGGTGATCAAATCTAAATCAGTTATCGACTCTGGTTCAAAAGTAACAGAATAGCTCATTTAAGGTTCTATCCCATATCTTTTATCCACCTCGGCTGCGGGAATAGTCGGTCTTCCTTGTAATCTTTTTTGTTGGATTGCTAATAACTTTTGTTTAAAAGATTCTTTAACTTGTTTTCCCTCATCCGGATCACCAAAGTATTCATCTAGAGTATCATCTACTGTATTACGGATTAAACTTTGTAACTCTTGGGGAGTCATGTCTTTTATCTGCATATTTTCTCTAATTAAAAAAAGGACTTTGGCAATATGTGGTCAAGGGTAAAAAGGTCTGGACTCAAGTATTCTGGAGAATGACAATATTCACAAAGATATTTGGCTCGTTGTCGGACTATTCTTCGAGTTGATAGGGACACCATTGACTTTTTGTGGCAAGTTGGGCGTTAATAAGCGTAAAAACGCGCTCTAGTTCAGAAATTCCAGCATACTCCGCTTCTTCGTCAACAGAGAGACTGTCAGTTTTCTTCTTAGCTAATAACTGCTCAAAACGAGATTGTAGCTCTGAAGTAAACCTGAATAAATAAATGTTACCAAATTCGCGCAGTTCAACCCCTTCTCTCATTAAAGACGAAGGTTGAATCATTAATTGGGGAGTCATTGGCTCTATTGATTGTTATTCCTCTTTCACCTTATCACCTTAACAAATTGCCGAGGAAATGTAAAAGAATATTGATAATATTTAACCAATATCGGGGCAACCCCTCTGTAGTTGCCCCTGCCAAGGATAATTTATCCCCGACGACGAAGGGAAGCGGCACCCAACGCACCCACAGCGATTAAACTCACTATACCCCTAGGTTCCGGAGTTGACACAGGACCGCCACCAGTGGGAGTGATATCCCCATTAATAGCCACAAACCCACCCCCGGCAACATTGGTAGAGTTTTCACCAGAGAGGAAGACTTGAGATGAATCAGCATTCAGTCCATAGAGACGGAACTGCACTGGTCCGGTTTGGGGTGCTAAACTGCTTAGGTCAAAGCTGTAGGTATTGAAGATATCTGTTAGGCTAACTTGTGTGCCTAAATTACTGGTGAACCCATCAACACTAGAGCGCAAGACTAAATTTAGCCCACTTCCACTCTGCGACGCATTGAGTTGCAAGTTAGTAAAATCGACTTGAAAACCTGCAGCCGGTTGTACGGCAAATTCGACGTATTGGTTGGTATTAACAGTGCCACCTGTATTCCATCCAGACAGCACGAACGAAGAACTAATCGCCCGATTTATCCCAGCGGTATCTAACCCAGTGCTGGTTATATTCGCACCTACAGTATCGGCTGCTTTGGGATAGGATGCGGTATTGGCATTAAATGCATTCCAACCAGCTACTATTGCCGCTTGAGCAGGAGTAACCCCAGCTAGTCCCATCAGAGTCAAGGGGGTTAACATTGTCAGTAATTTTTTCATGGATTTGATGAAAGTAATAAGACAAAATTATGGTCATATTTAACGCTATTTTTGCGCCAATATACTACACCCGAAGCTATCACAAGGGGGGGAAGTCAAGGGTTATTTAATCATTATTTATTATGATTATTATATTTAAGATAGTTTTAGGTTATATAAATATTTTTGGCAATGTACCGCAAGTCCTTCGTCATCGCTGTGCCTATCCGAATGGTTCTCTTTTTTAACTTTTTTATTTACCTCATTAAGCATTTTTGCTTAATGGAAAGGCGAGATGCTTCCCAACGAATGGGGTGGTCGAGGGAATCAACAATAAACTTAAACTAAGATTCATTTGTCCCAAAGAAAGCGAGTCAAGACCTAAGTTATTAAATCAATGATGATAATTATTTTATCATCTTCAAAGCCTATTTATTAGTTCAGCCAATTAATTAAGTCAGCTTGAGTCTCAAAGTCTAGCAATGCTTCTCCTAAGTCTTCTAATTTTTCTACTGAGAGTTTTTGGATAGTTTCAGTGATATGCGGGGGCAGTTCACCAAAACGTCGCTTTAGTTGACGCAGCACTACCTTGGTTTCTCCTTGTTGAATAGCTTTTTCTCTATCTTGTTCGTATAAAGGGGCTAAACGCATAATAAATTTCCTCTCCTCCTGGGTTCTTTTGGGTAAGGCTTGCAAGTTCCTACTCAA
>JAADBR010000006.1 GCA_009995705.1 Microcystis aeruginosa W13-11 | reverse complement strand
ATTTCTTGTTGTTGTTGGACAGGTAATGTCTGAAGGGTTTGCAACAAAGGAGAATTGGTATCTAGGTCAGCATTGTTCATAACGATTTGATTTGAGGATTTTGGGGGAATACCTTAAGGATAACATCGGTTTTCAGAGGTGAGGGGACAAGTTACGGATAGTGCGGTCGCAACGCGCTCGCTAGGCGAGATCGCACTACGGAAGTCGGATCGGGTTTCTCTGTCTCGTCTTCTGGGGGTTGTTTATTCTGGTTCTGAGTTTTCTTTATAGAGATTAAGAAAGAAATGTAAAGATTTATTAAATTGTAGCTTTTAATACAGTTGTGGGGGGAGTGTGTATTATTTTGTTATCCACCTTCTGTACTGGGTTAGGTTGTTGCTTCACCTGGGGGCTAGAGGGCAATCGCACTTTGAGAAGATACATTAATGAAAACAAGTGTAATATACATAACGGCTGTATTAACTTTATTTGGACTAACTGTGTCTCGACAAGCTAAAACATTTAACTTAAGTGAAAACAAAGACTTTTTAATAGCTCAATCTGGTCAAGTATATAAGTGTATAAATGATCATGGCAGATTTTCGATAGTGCCGGGTATTCCTGGTGCAACTTTTAGTAGGATTAGTTGCCTGATCCCCGTGAAATCGGTAAAAAGATGTATGGACAAAACTATTCTTGATAAAACTTTCCATCGTTGTCGTTTAGCCATACCACCTTTAGAGGGTGTTCCAGTCAATACATATTATTCCATACATGCTGATCGTTCGGGATATCCCACATTTTTTACTATCGATTAATTTACAGGAATATCTATCCATGTATCGATTAGTGTGGGAATCTCTGATACCTCAATATTTTTGAGAACTTGTTTCATGGCTTAAGTAGATGCATCTACATCTTTCATTGTACCTTATCTAATCATATCTACATATCTAATAGTGTTCCTCAGATTATAACTTTCCTCCTCTCCCTCGGAATACTAGGCGCAGCTTCAACCCTGAAACGCAAACTAAAACCCTCCCAATCCACCGAAAAAGAAACCACAAAAGTTGGCTAAATTGTTTCTAAAATACTATAAATGTCCCTTCATTCAGTCAATTGAGTAGAGGCTTTATATCATATTCTTATGTTATCTTGAGGGTATTTATACCGCTTTGCGGAAGGCAAAATTCTTATACCATAGGCTTTTCATGTTCCTAATTTTTACAATCCAAATCAATCATTAATGCTACCAGTATAAAATAAATAAGAGGGGTTATTCATAATGAGTCCACGTCCCTATAACTTTGATAACTTTACTCTTCTGGAATAAACTGATAAACTAAACGATGCTGACAGAACAAATTAAACCTTTAGCCAAGCAAAAATATCCACTGCTGATATTGACCAACGTTCTAAACCTTTAATCACTGCTAAAGGCTCATTATTTCCTTCAGTTGCAATATGTCCTTTCGGTAATCCTGTTTGAAAAACGGTGACTGACTTTGCTGAAGGATCAATCAACCAACCTAATTCTGTTCCTTGTTGTAAATAGAAAATAATCTTTTCCATCACTAAGGTAACAGATTGTTCAGGAGACATAATTTCAATAATCCAATCGGGATAACGTAAAAATTGATCGGCCATTTCTCCATCTATATCTCTTGGCAAATTCTCCCAACGAATCACCGCAATATCTGGCACAATTGAACGTTCTGCAAAAGTACAACGCAATTCAGGTAGAGCATAAGCTAATTTTTGAGGTTTAGTCTGTTGATTAATGGCAGAGGCTAACTCAACTTGTAAGATGCTGTGTTTTCCTTTGGGCATAGGTTTTTGAGTGACAATTCCATGATAATATTCCCTAGCAGGCTTAGTTTCTGGAAGGGCAAGAAATACTTCGAGGGAAAGGGCTTGTTTATCTTCTATTGTGGCAAACATTAGATTGATTTCTCCGATCTTGAGTTATTTTCTATTATAAGCTTCTGACTCCTGACTCTCAGGTAAGTTTTTGATTTTTAGAATAAGTCTAATCTAAAAATACGGGTTTTTCTTTAAACTCTAGCACGAAAAATTTGATTAGCAGTGAGGTTTAACTCTGGAAAAACCCCTGAAATAAGACGTTGATCCTGTTTAAATAAATTACCTTGATATTCTCCATCGATTAATTGATAGATAGAAATGGTGGGTTCTTTGGGGCTGCCGATATATCGGGCCGAACCTTTGGCTAAATAATCGATAATCCAATATTCGGCAATTCCTAATTGTTCGTAGTCGTCGAATTTTTTCAGATAATCATCTCGCCAATTGGAACTGACAATTTCAATAATTAATTTAGCTGATGTTGCCAAAGAAATTGAGGCAGCGGTTTCCCAATAGGGATCATTAACTAGATTTTCTCTGTCTAAGACAATAATATCGGGTAGATAACCCGTATGGGGGCGAAGGAGTTTTACTGCCGCAGTATTGGGGATAAAATAGGGCAATTGCTGCCGATTTATCTCTAAGAATAGGGTTCCAGAAACAAATCCGCCAATTTCTTCATGTTTTCCGATCGGTCGCATCATGGCCGATAATTTTCCTGCGATTAATTCGTATTGTTGTCCATCATCAGGATATTGATTAATATAGTCATCAAAAGTCAACAATTGGGGGATAGTTTGGGTTGTGGTCATAGCAGTTAGGGGGAATAAAAGAGATGATTGTTCTAGATTCTAACTCGATTAACGACGTTGCCACCAAGTCAATCCAGCTAGGGTAAATCCTACTAAAGGCATTACTACCATCGCTATCCAAAAAATAGCGTTAGCTTGCAGGGGATTTAAATTAATTCTTCTATTTTCTGGTTCCTTAGCCCGGATAGATAAGGTGGCTGTTTCACCACTGGCTAACCACTGCACAGAATTTAAAAATATATCTCCATTTAACTGTTGTTCAAATAGTCCATCGCTGGCAAAGCTGGCATTACCAATCACGATTAATTTACCTTTTTTTCCCGTTAGAGCAACTCCTAAATCAAAGGGGCCAGCTAAATCTTTTTCAGGGTTAAACTGGAGATTCTGATCATTTAAATCACTCTCGGCCCACATTTTATCATTAGTAATCATTAAAGATACGGCTTCAATTCCTTCGATGGGAACGGTAGGGATGGGACGAGCAAAGGGAAAGATAGAAATACCGTTGGCAAAATCGCGAGTAATGGGATGATTGCCGTAATTGGTAATAATGGGACTAGCCGGTCCTAAACCGATGATTTCCCCAGCACCAGAAGCATCAATAATAATCCGATTATCTAGTTTCACACCCCAAGGGGTTAATAAGGGTTCTAATCCAGTTTCGGTTTGGGGGTCAATCATTAATAAAATTTTGCCCCCTTGCTCAAGATAGTTTTTTAACGCGGTGACTTCCTGGGGAAATATTTTTCTTTTGGGACTGGCAATAATAATGACATCGGCATTATTGGGAATGGTGGAACGTTCCACTAGATTAAGTGGTTCCACTTGATAACCTTTTGCTTCTAAACTATTGACTGCTTGCACTAATCCACCTTGAGGCTCTTTGATAGCATTTTCTCCATGACCTTGCAGAAAATAAGCGGTTAAAGTGCGATTGGTTTTAGCGGTTTCGATGGCGTTACTCAGTTTCGCTTCCGTGAGACTTTCCTCTTCACTAATAGTTTTCAGGGGTTGTTTTTTGTCACCATACTGTAGATAGACTCTAGACAGATTATTATCAGCTAGTTTTTTAAATTCTTGGACAATATTGGGTTTTTTCTCCGGGTTAACTATCGCGTACTGAAATTGGGGATTTTTGCGTTGATAATTAGCTAAAAGTTCCTCTTCGTTGCCACTGATTCCCCGGGTTGAAAAAATCCAGACTTTGACGGGTTTTGACAGATTGATTAATAGTCTTTCGGTTTGGGGGGATAAACTAAAGATTTGGTTTTCGGTTAAATCAACTCGATAGGGATAACGGAGAGCGAGAAAGTTAATTAAACCGATAACGCTGAGGACAATAATAGTAGTAATTAGGGTTTGAGTACCGGTGCGGGTACTTCTTTTTTGCCAAAAGTCTTTGGAAGTGATTACTAATAACAACAGCCACCCTAGAAACAAAATAGCCCCGGCAATTAATAACCCCAGAGAGAGGGATGACCATTGACCGGAGATTAACCCCACGGTTAAGCCAGCACTACCCAGAAAGAGGGCGGGTATATAGAAAAATTTACTGTATTTTTGCCAGGATCTCATAGTTAGTTTCTTTGATAACGGTCCGCTTCGATCGCTTGAGTAGTTAGGAAGATTGCCAGCAGAATATAACTGAGGAAGATGACTAAACTACTACTGTCAAAAATTCCCCGCACGAAATTGTTAAAGGGTTGATACCAAGATAGATGGGAGAGCAATTCTTTCAGGAAAAATCCGATCTGTTCTCCCACTTCTCCCCCAATGCGATCTCGAAAGAAGGTTTCGGCATTGTTAGCAATGACATCCAGTATCCAGATAAATAAGATGGTGATAAAGGTGATGATGTAAGCAAGGATAGAACTATTGGTGAGGGAAGATATAAACATCCCGATGGCTAGGATGGCCGCTGCCAGTAAAATTAATCCTAGATGAGCCATTAAAATACTGGCTATATTCACCGGGGGAACTGCGGTACTAAAAACCACTATTTCATAAATCCAAAAGGGGGTAATCATCACGGTAAAAAAGGCCAGCACTCCCAATAATTTACCGATGGCTATACTCCAATTAGTCAGGGGGGAAGTGGCTAAAAGTTCTAGGGTTCCCTGTTTTTTTTCCTCTGCGTATAATCCCATAGACAGGGCTGGCAAAATTACCAACAATAAGGAGGATAAAATAATTCCGATGAAAGTGGTCATAAATTCAGATACCGTATCTCTGGCTACCAGAAATCCCGATTGTTCTTGGATACCAATATCGAGAATAATGCCGTAGAGAAGGGAGTTAAAGAAAAATCCCGCTACTAACCAAAATATCCCCATAATGATATAGGCATTGGCGGCGGTAAAATAGCTTTGAAATTCCTTGCGAAAAATCGCCCAGATATTATTGATCATGTCTCTCCTCTTGCTGGTTACTTTCCCCGCTGCCGATTACTTCCAGAAAGATATCTTCTAGGGTTTTACGGGTGCGACGCATTTCTAATAAGTTATAACCATTGTTGACGACTATTCTAGCAAGTTCTGCCCCTAGGTTTGTTCCCGCTTGACCAACAATTTTGAGCAGGTTATCGCCGACTTTTGCAGCCTGCTCGACTTGGGGCAATTGTTGAAGGATTTCTAGCAGGGAATCCCTATCACCTTCGATCTCAATTTCATAACTTGAACCAGCAGGGATAGCGGTAGTAATATTATTGGCTACGATGCGCCCCCGATTAATAATTGTCGCTCGATCGCAGGTAATACTCACTTCTGGTAAAATATGAGTGGAGAGAATAATTGTATGTTCTCCCGCTAAACTTTTAATCAGATTTCTCACCTCGATAATCTGTTTCGGATCCAATCCTACTGTCGGTTCATCTAAAATAATTACCGGTGGCTCGTGTATAATCGCTTGGGCAATTCCCACACGCTGCTTATAACCTTTGGACAACTTGCGGATAATAACTTTTCTTTTTTCTAGTAACTGACATTTACCTAAAACTAAATCTACCCGCGCTTTTCTATCCCCCGATGAGATGCCTTTAATCCGTGCCACAAAATCAAGAAAACTTTCCACGGTCATCTCTGGATACAAGGGGGGATTTTCAGGAAGATAACCAATGCGACGACGCACTTCTAAGGATTGTTGATGTACGTCGTATCCTGCTATCCTTGCTGTTCCTGTCGTGGCAGGAATATACCCAGATAAAATCCTCATAGTCGTGGTTTTTCCGGCTCCATTGGGTCCTAAGAAACCGAGTATTTCTCCTTTTTCTACGGTAAAATCCACGTCACTAATTGCCGTGGTCGAACCATAAATTTTACTCAGATGTTCCACTTCAATCATAAGCTTTATCAGTTATCAGTTATCAGTTATCAGTTACCAGATAGGAGTTTTCAGTCTGTTAAGTGACCAGTTTGGGGCTTTCTTTTCACTGATTACTGATTACTACTCACTGATAACTGATTTTTCCCAGACTATGATCCCGATTAATTTCTACCACTAGCTCTGCTTGTTTGAGCAGGGGTGGGAGAAATAATTGCGGATGTAAACTTTTCCAAAAATACTTGACAAATTCCTCAATTTCTGATGGGGTCATACCTCCTTTTGCTTCGGCCGCCTGTCGCCATTGTAAACTGTAACGGTAGTCAAGGGGATAAAGAATCAGTAAACGATCGATTTTTGACCAGAGGGGTAGATATTCTCGCAATCTTTGATTATTATCCCTAGCGAATTGTCGGTCTTCTTCGCTATTAATCGGATCGGGGGCATGATCAAAGACTGTTTCTTCTATTGGATTCATGCCCACAAACCAACCCTCGAAAAAAAGAATATCAACTCGTTCCACTTGTTCCGGTGCAATTCTATCTCCTTGTCCTTGATGCAGTGACTTGTCAAACCGCGGGATTAAAATCGGACTTTCTTGCTGACAAACCTGTTCTAAAACTTTAATTCCTAATGCTATATCATGAGTACCCGGTGGACCACGCCAGCGCAATCTTTCATCCTTTTGACGCAATTTTATTCGCTCATTATAGTTCTTATAAATATCATCTAAAGAGAGATTATTTACTTTTAAATCAAAATAGGCTAAAATAATCGACATTATGGATGTTAAGGTGGTCTTTCCCGTGCCTTGGGGAGCCAAAATGCCTTGAATCAACGGTTTTGCGTGGCTGCGTAGCTCTAGCGCCCAAGGAATCCAGAAGCGCCAACAGCTGATCAAAATCTGATTTGGCTGATTTATCCCTAACTTCTGACATTTCTGCCAGACTCGCGGCCAGAGAATCGTCAATAGTTCCGCCCTTTCCTGTAGGATGAGAGGGTTAGTCTGGTGAAAATTTAAGGATTCGATCGCTAGTAGTTCTTCTATATCCGCCTCAGTTAAGGGATTTTTGTCGATTAATCCCTGTAAAATCGTCGAAATCTTCATAGCTGTTATTCAGGAGTAATTATCTAGGGTTAGCCACCCATACTAGGATATTAATCCTGCTCAAAATTTTTTTGAGAGTGTTTTTTAGGGTTATTTGCCCAAAAATGAAGGGTTTGCAGGCAGACACGGATTCCCATTGTACATATAAGTATATGTCAAGTTTCGTTTTTGGTCAAGGGGTTTGGTCAAAAATCTCTAGCTTTGTCTCCAGTTTCTCAATCGGTTAGACTAAGCATTATTAAGATTACTTAACAAAACACCAGATGAATACAGCTGCTCTGACGATAAAGCAAAATTGGCAATGGCAAGGACATTCGATGCACTATGTGCAAGCGGGTACTAGAGTCGCGGGAAAACCCCCATTATTATTAGTCCACGGTTTTGGCGCTTCTACCGACCATTGGCGAAAAAATGTGCAAGGTTTGGCCTCAGAATGGGAAGTATGGGCGATCGATCTGTTAGGATTTGGTAGGTCAGCTAAACCGGATCTTGTCTATAGTGGCAGTCTTTGGCAGCAACAATTAAATGATTTTATCAAGGAAGTTGTGGGCCAACCGACGGTTTTAGCGGGTAATTCTCTGGGGGGTTACGCTTCCCTCTGTGTGGCTGCTAATCACTCTGAGAATGTTCGGGGATTAATTCTCCTCAATAGTGCCGGTCCCTTTAGCGATACAGAAAGCAATCGTCAGCCTAATTTAGCACAAAAATTACTGCGATCGATCTTGCTGCAACCTTGGGCTAGTTATCTCTTATTTCTCTATACCCGTCAACCCAAAACTATCCGCAAAACCCTAGAGAAAGTATATCTCGATCGCAGTGCCATTACCGAGCAGTTAATAGAAGATATCCGTCGTCCTTCCCTGGATGCGGGAGCAGCCAAAGTTTTTGCTTCTGTGTTTAAATCTCCCCGGGGGGAAAATGTGGATATTCTCCTGCAAAAGTTAAGTTGTCCCCTGTTGATGTTATGGGGTGAGGGGGATCCTTGGATGAATACTAGGGAACGCGGGTCTAAATTCCGTCAATACTATCCTTCTCTCACAGAATATTATCTAACTGCCGGTCATTGTCCCCACGATGAAATTCCCACAGAGGTTAACCAGTTGATTAGTGATTGGGTGAAAAGCTTATAGAACCGATTTGGTATCTTTTATAATGTAGATAATAGGCTGAAAAGGTGAAGCGAAAACCTTGTCCATTATTAGGTTGCAGGGAAGAGAGTCTGTAGCCTGTTTAACCAGCAATTCTCATTTTAAGGTTTCATGACATTAAAACCCCTGCACCTAGAGGGGTTAAAATTCTTTAACGAATCTCTAGATCGCTGAAACAACGCAAAATCGTTTCAAAATGAGAATTGCTGTTAGACTAGTGGAGGCTTTCACAGGTCGAGAATGTCTAGAATTTATTGAGCATGACTAAATTTTCTTGACATTAATTCTGACTTGTGGCAGCGTCGGGGTTATCAAATCCTCCCAGACGATTGAAAGGCCAAAAACGCACCACGGCGCGACCGATTAAGTTTTCCCGAGGAACGAAGCCCCAAGCGTGGGAATCATAACTATTATTGCGATTATCGCCCAAAACCAGATATTGATCGGGGGGGACTGTCACCGGTCCGAAAGCATAATTAGGTTGTTCAGCAATATAGTTTTCCGCTAAAACTTTACCGTTGACGTAAACTAGACCGTTTTTGACTTCCACCTTATCCTCCGGCAGTCCAATCACCCGTTTAATAAAAGCATCGTGAAAATTTTGGGCTTTCAGAGCGGCTGTCGGACTAAAAACCACTATATCACCCCGTTCTGGCTTATGAAAATGATAGCTAACTTTCTCGATAATTAGGCGATCGTTAATCTGGAGAGTGGGTTCCATGGAAGAAGAGGGAATATAACGGGCCTCGGCCACAAAAGTGCGGATGCCAAAAGCCAAAATTCCAGCCGTGACAATGGTTTTAACTGCTTCTAGCCAAGGATTTTCTTGGGGTACGGGAGGGGGAGAAGGTTTTTCGGATTTATGGTTCAAGCTTTCAGCCATAGAATTTTAACTTTTGAGAAGGATTAAGCTAATGCGCTCTTTAATTTTCTAGCTTAGTGATAGTAGCAGCGTAGATAATATTTTAAGACAATTTTCCCACACATACCGGATCACTGTTAATTTGCAGCAATTCTCATTTTGAAACGATTTTGCGTTGTTTCAGCGATCTAGAGATTCGTTAAAAATTATTAACCCCTCTGGGTGCAAGGGTTTTAATGTCATGAAACCTTAAAATGAGAATTGCTCTCTCTACACCTTCCCCCTCTCTCAGCGAGATGGAGTGGTTGATACTACCACTAACCCACCCCATTTCCACAGAAAAGGGCTAAATATAAAAATCCCCCCTAAAACTAGGGGGATTCCAGCATCTATTTGAACATATTACTCACGGAATTGTCCTCATGGATGCGCCATATTGCCTCACCTAGAATCGGGGCAACCGGCAAGACTTTCAGTTGCGGGAAAAAATGTTCTTGCGGGACGGGAATCGTGTTAGTGACGATCACCTCCTCGACTATGCCACTGGATAAACGCTCGATCGCAGGACCAGAAAAAACCGGATGGGTGGCACAAGCATAAACCTGTCGCGCCCCCTTGGCTTTCAGTAACCGCGCCCCCTCAGCGATCGTACCGGCCGTATCGATCATATCATCGACTAAAACCGCCGTTTTATCCTTAACATCGCCGATCAAGTTCATCACTTCCGCCACATTATGGGTTTGCCGGCGTTTATCAATAATTGCTAGGGGCGCATCATCGAGTTTTTTGGCAAAGGCCCGCGCCCTAGCCACCCCACCCACATCGGGAGAAACCACAACGATATCGGGTAATTGTTTACTGAGAAGATAGTCCACCACCACTGGGGAACCATAGACGTGATCGCAGGGAATATCGAAATAACCTTGAATTTGGGCTGAATGCAAATCCATGGCCAACACGCGACTTGCCCCCGCTTCCGTGATCAGATTAGCCACCAGTTTAGCAGCGATCGATTCCCGTCCGGCGGTTTTGCGATCGGCGCGAGCATAACCATAATAGGGAATTACGGCGGTAATTTGTCGGGCAGAAGCACGACGACAGGCATCAATCATGATCAACAATTCCATCAAATGATCGTTGACGGGATTGCAACAGGGTTGAATTAAATAGACATCACAGCCACGGATCGATTCCTGAATCTGGATGTACAATTCACCATCGGCGAAACGTTTACGAATCATCGGCCCCACATCCATACCCAGATAACGGGCCACCTCTTGGGCAAGAGATACATTAGCAGATCCCGAAAAGAGACGCAGACGATTGCTGTCCGACGCGGCGGGAAACATCGGATGTCGCATCAAAGTAGCAGAATAGCTCACAGCAGATTCTTTACCCTCAAACTCAAGGCACTTTTTTCTATCATCTCAGTTTTGTTGAAAATCTGAGTGGATTTCTTTGTTAGATCTCAATCATAACCAATTACAGATCATTTTCGAGCCGTTGCTGCCCCTTTTAGCGGCAATTTTGCCATGGCAATTGCCGCCGGATTTTGTCAAAACCGATTAACGTTTGGCTAACTTTTTCACCGGTAATTTACGCAGACGGATCGATTTCGGGGTAATTTCTACCAACTCATCTGGTCCGATGTATTCGAGGGCGCGTTCGAGACTCATATCCACGGGGGATTGTAACTGAACCAATTCATCCCCGGTGGCAGAACGATGGTTAGTTAACTGTTTAGTTTTACAGATATTGATCTCCACGTCTTGGGGCCGGTTACTTTCGCCGATAATCATGTTTTTGTACACTTTTGTCCCCGGAGTAATAAAGAATACCCCCCGGTCCTCGGCGTTTTTGAGGGAGTAGAAAGTGGCGACTCCTTCCTCAAAGGCAGTAATCACGCCATTGTAACGGGTGGCCAATTCCCCGGAGAAAGGACGATATTCGAGAAAACTATGGTTCATAATCCCCTCACCGCGACTCAGACGGATAAATTCGCCCCGGAAACCGATTAAACCCCGGGCCGGAATCACGAATTCCAATTGAGTACGGCCATTGCTGCCCGTCTGCATATCCTGCATTTCCCCTTTCCGTTGGCCGAGACGTTCGATACTGGAACCCACCGCCTCTTCGGGTACATCTAAAACGAGGTATTCGTAGGGTTCGCAGGGTTGACCGTTAATTTCCCGATAGATAACCTGCGGCTGGGATACTTGGAATTCGTAGCCTTCCCGACGCATGGTTTCGATGAGAATGCCTAAATGCAGTTCTCCCCGTCCCGAAACCAGAAATTTCTCGGCAGAATCACTTTCTTCCACCCGCAGAGCGACGTTAGTTTCTAATTCTCGCATGAGACGATCGCGAATTTGCCGCGAGGTGACAAAAGTGCCTTCCTGACCGGCAAAGGGAGAATCGTTAACCGAGAAGGTCATTTGTAGGGTCGGTTCATCGACTTTAATTAGGGGTAAAGCTTGCGGGTCATCGGCTAAAGTTACCGTTTCCCCGATGTTAGCGTCGGCAAAACCAGCCACAGCAACGATATTACCGGCGCTGGACTCGTTTAGTTCCACCCGTTTGAGGCCTTCAAAACCAAGAAGTTTTGTTATTTTACCCTTGACAATTGCGCCCGTATCCTTTACTAAAGCGGCCTGTTGACCGGCTTTAATTACGCCGTTATGGATGCGGCCGATAACGATGCGTCCTAAGTATTCCGAGTAATCGAGGGTGGTTACTTGCAACTGTAGGGGTTTGTTAACGTCCCCGGCCGGTGGTGGAACGTGGTGTAAAATCGCCTCAAACAGGGGCTGCATATCTTTGTCTTCGTCTTCTAGGCTTTCTTTGGCGAATCCTTGCATCCCGGAAGCGAACAGAGTAGTAAAATCACATTGATCGTCATCGGCACCCAGTTCCACAAACAGATCGAAAACTTTGTCCACGGCTAGGTTAGGATCCACGTTAGGGCGATCAATTTTATTAACCACGACAATCGGTCTTAATCCCTTTTCTAGGGCTTTTTTCAGCACAAAACGGGTTTGGGGCATCGGCCCCTCGTTAGCATCGACAATCAGGATACAACCATCTACCATTCCTAAAACCCTTTCCACTTCGCCACCAAAGTCGGCGTGACCAGGAGTATCGACGATGTTAATTAGGGTGTCTTGGTAACGAACGGCGGTGTTTTTGGACAGAATGGTGATACCGCGTTCTCTTTCGAGGTCATTGGAATCCATGACGCAGGTGGGTACATCTTCCCCTTCTCGAAAGATCCCCGACTGTTTGAGCAGTGCATCGACGAGGGTGGTTTTCCCATGGTCAACGTGAGCAATGATAGCAACGTTACGGATAGGCAGAGACATAAAATATTGAAGTAGTTTTAGGTTTATTTTTACAAGTAACGATTTCTTAATAATTTTAGCTTAGACTGACCAGCACCGTTAGCAAATCTTTATTTTTCCTTGGTTTCCCATCAGCAAGCTCTACTGATTACTGTTGACAGACCCCCCAAACCCTAGGCAAGCAACCCACCCTCGCAGGAGTCGAGACGATAGAAAAGACGACTAGAGGCAGAGGGTAGGGGTAAATTGAAGCTAGAGTGAAAATCCTCTTGAACTTTGTAGGTTAAGCGAGGGGAAACTTGGCGAACAATTTGCGTCAACAGTTTGTTACCGGTTTTTTGGAGAATGGAACGGGGAATTTTATGAATAAACTTGGGAAACTTAACCATAACATCCATATGCAGTTCCCAGGTGACTTGGGTGATAACCGCCGGAATATCCCGTCCCTGTTGCCGAAAAATTGCCTCAATTTCCTGACTAGGAGAAGATAGCGGCATTTCCTCTAGTTTCATAATTGCCTGATAATCCACTAGATAGCCCAAAAACGGTTGATCGGGAATGGGAACACTGCGAGTATGATAGACTCCATTGACGGGCAGCTCCAGAACCACAGCGATTTTCGGCTCCAGTTCATAGCCAAAAGCTCCATATTTACCGATGGTGATAATATAACCATTCTCACCGAAGGGCAGAGTTTTCATCGGTTCGGCACAACGACAAAACCAACCTTCGTGCGCGCGGAGATAATCGGCAACCGTCTCCTGATTGCTATACATATCCATAGATCCGGCAAAACGGGTTTGAAAACCGAGAAATTGATTGTCTTCTTTGACTTCTACAGATTCGCGAGCTAGGGAGTTAATGGGGGGACACTGCATGATTTATAAACCTGGCAAATGATAGTGTTAGAAAAATTTGGCGATTAACCGCCAAAGGATCGGGGAAATTTGTAGAATTGAGATTAGTGTAACGTATTGTTAAAAACTATTTGGTCAAGAAGCGATGAAAGCATTTGTAGCAGGAGCCACAGGGGAAACGGGACGGCGAATCGTTGCCCAATTAGTCGAACGTCAGATTCCTGTGCGCGCTTTGGTGAGAAACCGCGAGAAAGCGGCGGAAATTTTGCCCGCAGGGGTGGAAATCGTCGTCGGAGATGTGCAACAGGCCGATAAGTTAGAGGCACTAATCGCTGATTGTAGCGTTTTGCTATGCGCCACGGGAGCCAGACCGAGTTTTAATCCCACGGAACCTTTGTTAGTAGATTACTTGGGAACTAAAAATCTCATCGATGCCGCTAAAAAGAAAGGAATCGAACATTTTGTTCTCGTTACTTCCCTGTGTGTATCGAACTTTTTCCATCCCCTTAATCTCTTTTGGTTAATTTTATTCTGGAAAAAACAAGCGGAGGACTATTTAATCAATAGTGGCTTAACCTACACGATTGTGCGCCCTGGAGGCCTTAAAAACGAGGATAATCTTAATGCTATTAAAATGTCATCCGCCGATACCCTATCTGAGGGCAATATTCCCCGCACGAAAGTGGCTTCTGTTTGCGTAGAATCCCTATTTTATCCCGCCGCTAACAATAAAATTATCGAAATTGTCGCTCCCCCAGATGCTCCCAATCTCGATTGGACACAATTGTTTCAAAGTGTCGGCTAAACAGTAATCAGTAAACAGTAATCAGTAAACAGTAAGTAGGATTAAATATAAGATGAACGTAGGTTGGGTTTAAGTATGAAACCCAACCCCCGCATGGGTTACGAAGTGCGCTAACCCATCCTACAAATAATTGTGCCTCCCCACTTAATCAGTAATCAGTGAACTGATAACTCAAATATGGAAACTAAAAACTCATATCTGATAACTGATAATCCGTTAACCTCTTAACCAGTCAAATAATTGACCGAGGGTGATTTGAAAATTGCTCGCAAAAGCGGGGACGGGTAAAAGAGCATTTTCTGACTCAAAAATAGCGATAGTTCGATCACTAAAATAAACAAAGATAATTTCTTCTTCAGGGTCGATTAACCAACCCATTTGAGTGCCATGATCTAGACAATAAAGAATATTTTTAACAACTTTAGTCTGATTTTGATCGGGAGAGAGAATTTCAATCAACCAGTCAGGAGCGATCGCAAAAGTATTTAATACTTTTCCCTGTGCATCACGGGGAATATTTTCCCAGAGAAAAACTGAGACATCAGGAACTAGAGAACGACTGCCAAAAGTACAACGCAATTGAGGATAGGCACGGGCAATTCGTTGGGATTTTAGACTAGCGTTAATAGCCGGAACTAAATCACCTTGAATAGTGCTATGTTTACCCTGGGGCATGGGTTTAGGAATAATTCGACCATCAATAAATTCCTTAGCGGGTTTAGTTTCTGGTAGTTGCAGAAATTCCCTTAGTGTCAGGGAATTATTAACAGTGACAACCATAAATTTTTTTTATTGATCGTTATGATCGTTAATTTTATCGCAATTTCTCCAAGCAGAAAAGATCAAAACAGTTATATAAAAATGTTCGTCACATCGCCTGGACAGGGTTGGGTTTGGTGGTAGTCCAGAAATGCGTGGAACTACACGGAGACTCGATCGAAATTGCTATTATCCCTAGTAATGGAACCACTGTCACGATTCTATTACCGAAAGTAGCCCGAAAATAAAATCATTATATGCTAAAAGTTTTAAACGATATGGCGGAATTTTTCAAGCGTTGTCGCGGCCCAAATCGGCTTAAGCAATTAGCGCTGCTTTTTCTCCTGTGTCTAGCTTTCGTTGTCTGTAGTCCTAAAACGGCCTCAACTACGCCGGACAATTACATGACACTAACCCCCACAGGATTGACCAATAAGCTAGGCAATCCACTTTACCAACTCAGCCTTTACGGTAACGGGCAGTTAATCGCCGCTTACATGACCGTCGCGGGACGAGCGCATACTCAAAATTATAATCGCCATCAAGCTGGGACAGAAGCGCCCTTGCCGGACGGGAAATATCGGGTAGCCAGAGAGCCTGTTCTGGGAACAATTCCAGAAGCAGGAGATCGTTTCCTCCCCATACAGCCTTTGTTTCGGACTCGTCGTTCAGCTTTGGGCATTCACTACGATCCGTCCTTTGAAAAACCCAATGGCGAAGACGGGACATCAGGGTGTATCGCCCTGACCAACCGAGCGGATCTCGACCAGGTGTTGAATTACGTTCGTACTTATCGACCTCAATATCTCGAAGTTAATATTCAGTAATTCACTGACTTACATTCTATGTAATCATCTTTTGAAAGCTCACCAGGCTGGGGACAAAACTGATTGATATCGACAGCATAACCCCCTCTAAGGTTCTGACTAGCCTCCTCTTTATTAGCGTAATTAATCACGGCTGTAAAATAAGAATCTCCACGCTTAAAAATTGTTAAATTGTGCTGTTGTCTTTGAAAGGTATTTTTTTTGAGCTTTTCTAGATCGGATTTAGCATCCTTGATCGTACTAAATTTATTAATTATAATTGCTCCAGTTCTACCCAGTATAATTTCTCCTCTCCTACAGTCATAATAACTTACACCTTTTAATACTGCTGTATTTTTATTCCAGTCGGGACGACACCACTCTTGAAGATTAACGACAAAAGAGCCTCGAGAATATGTATTCTCGATTATTGGTAGAGATTCCTTAGCATCTGATGGACTGGGAAATACAATAACACCGACATACAAGTTTCTACGTTTAAATAAACGACCGAGGTTTCGATATTGTGGTAATAATCTAGGAAGTTGATCTATTTCTCCTTGTGCTTTTTGAATAACTTCATCTGAGCTATAAACAACTCCATAGGAAAAATCAGATTGATTTTGAGAAGATGCTGACTCAGCAAAACTCATGATTAAAATTAAAATAGTTGGGATTAAACTGTAGTAGTATTTCATAGCTTTTTATCTCGAGTAATATCTTTTGGTTCAGGTTTTTCGCACTTTTCATCAGGAGCGACATATTTAATAATATTTTGTTTTTCTAAATCTTTTATTTTTTTTGATGTTAAGTATTCATCCTTAGGATTATCCGGACTTTTTATGTTGGGATGGACACTAAAACAGGCATCCTGAAAATCGGTTCCTGATAAATCTTTTGAAGGTTTTGAAATTTCTATATTTTTAAGATTAGCATCATAAAAATTAGAGCCTTGCAAGATAGCTGATGAAAAATTTACACCGTCTAGATTTGCCTGACTAAAATTGGATGCTCCCAAGTCTGAATCGGTGAATTCTACATTAGTAAGCTTAGCTCCCGTCATGTCAGCCTTGTTAATTATTACAGAATTTAGAGAAACACCCTTTAACTCTAATTTTTGTAGATTTGCTCCGTTTAAATTAATTGTGAAGGTCTCTTTGGTTATAAATCCTGATTCAGCCAGATAAGTGATAACTTTCCCTTTCCTTAATCCATCTAATTCATCTAAAACAGCCAGTGTTAAAGCTTGAGCAATAGGTTGAAACTGCCCGGGTAATTTCTCATTAGCAAAATGCTCTAGCGGTTCCCATTGAGACTTTGAAAGTTTGTTGGCTTCTATAATCAAAGTTTGCATCTTGGAGAAATAATCTTTTAAAAGTTCTTGTTGTTTTCGCTCTTCAGCTATTTGCTTGTCTCTAGTTTCAGAAGCATAATTTAAATAGAAAGCACCAAAAGCTAACATCAAAGGGACAATCAATAATTGTAACCAATCCCAGAAACTTTTCTTCTGGAAGCCAGACCATTTAAAATTTGATATCCAGTTTGATATGATGATTACAAGCAATATACTAAGCGAGATTAACGCCCCTGAAAGCAACCATTTTATCCAGGGTTGATCACTTCCAAATTCACCGCTTATCAAAGCAATGGCAACGACTATCAAAAACCCAAATATAGCCAAGAATATATATACCCAATTTTTTCCTTTCTCGAAGAAATCTCTAATTTTATTATGTTTAAGTTGCGGTGATTGCTGCTTCAGATAGCTGGCAAAATCTATATCAATTGGTTCTCTATCTTTGTCTGTTCCAGCTTCGTCATCAGTGAATATCAGAAAAGCTAGAGCTTTGCCATTTATTTTTTTTTTCGATGAATTTTCTGGCAAATCATTCAACCATCTTAAGGAATACTTTAGTCGTTCAATAATCTCATCGCTTTCAAAGAGCGAGTAAATCCCAGGAACTCCTCTGATATCAAGATTGCGATGTTCGATAATATCACGTTCGATAATATCATGTCGTTTTAGTATTTGCAGTTCCTTAGCTTCTATCGTTCCTATGTTAAAGAAGTGTGTATTTGATAAGCCGATTCCGTAATGCCAAAGTTCCTTCTCTTGTTCCCACCATTTGACAAGCTTGCCGTAATATTCACTATCTGGATTAACGGTTTCTTCAATGCGTATAATTAATCGTGCGATTTCTGAAGCTGTCATAAATATCCTTAGTGGTGCAGAAAACCCATGAAAGACTTGCTGTACAAGGAGTCCGAATTAGACAGCGGGTTGACAGGAGGAGCAACTTTATGAGATGCTTAAGTCCCACAACTGAAAGACATCGCTAGGTCAGCCTTTATCTTCGTATCTTAAACTATTTGAACAACTAAGTCAATCAGGGTAAGCGCTTCTTAACAATCCTTGACAAAATGAACTTTATGTGGGTTGCTTATCCCATTTTTCTTTATTTGTGGCAGGCATCCTACACGCTTTTCCCTTTCTGGGAGAGGGGTTGGTTGTGAGGGTAATTAACCATCTCTGCCATTACTTTAGAAAAATGGTATTATAGCCTTTTGTCAACGGGGAAGTCCAGATATTCAGCCAACCCTCAATACATCGGAGCGAGAATTATTCTCAATGAGGGAAAAACTTCCAAAGAAGAAATCAGGAAACACCTCCCACACGGGCATATTCTAAAATTGACTGGCTGAGAGCATCGCGATCATCGCCGGTGAGATAATAATTCCGGCCGCCGATATCATTGAGAAATCGCAGTAGAGCAAGACAAGCGGACTCTAGATCCGCCCGGTGTCGGGCAGCCGCTAAAGCTTGTTCCGAGGTGGCATAAACTAGGCAATCGCTAATTCCTTCGCTGCCATCCACTCGCCAACATTGAAAAGAATAACCCTGCATTTCTAGGATCAATTCAATCTGCCAACCGTGATAGTCAAATCGCGTGTAAATCATGTCAAGCAGCCCCGTTTAGGAGAGGAGAGTCACAGGTTTGACCGCTCTGATTGTCTAGAAGTCCTGCACCTGTCTAACTTTATAATTTAATGGATGATTATGGAAACCCTCTGCAAACTTCGTGCAGATTTCGTGCAGAAATGATTTTGTCCACTGTCTAAAGGCAGATATTACTTCAAGCGATAACCAAGACCGTGAACGGTTTCAATAAAGTCTTCCGGTGCGCCCAGGGATTTTAGCTTGTGACGAAGACCGCGAATATGGGAAGTAACGGTTTCCTCGGCTGGAGAATTGTCCAAAGACCAAACTCGCTCAATAATACCCGATCGACTTAAGACCCGGCGCCCATGGGTAACAAGTAATTCTAAGAGAGCGAATTCCTTGGGGGTGAGGGAAAGAAGTTGACCGTTATAACTGGCCTCGTGGGTACTGGGATTTAACTGCAAACCCCCCCAAGATAATAAAATACTGCTGGTACTGCTGCCACGTCGGATCAAGGCCCGAATCCGCGCCATTAATTCCCCCAAATCGAAGGGTTTAGTGACATAATCATCGGCCCCTGCGTCTAATCCGTCAATTTTATCGATTACCGTATCCCTTGCGGTTAATAATAGAACGGGAACGGTGGCATTAGCAAAGACGGGATGATGGGATTGCGCTCGTCGCAGACGTTGACAGAGTAAAGTTCCGCTCAATTTTGGCAGGGTGACATCGAGAACTAAAAGATCATATTTGCCTAATTCTAGCCAATTCCAGCCTTCTTCTCCGTCTCTAGCCACATCGACAACGTATTGTCGCTCGCTCAATGCCTCTCGCAAAATATCGGCTAGTTGAATATCATCTTCTACTACTAAAATTCGCATGGTCTAGAGATGGAGTAAGCTGGAGATAGCGTCGGTTAACTCCTGATGAATTGGCTAAAACAAGGAAAATGGATCGCGGGAGGTTTCGGGCTAACTGTCTTATTGATGGGAACTATTAGCCTAGTTTCCTATCGCAATACCCTCGCCCTGCGTCAGCGCGCTGCCGAGGTGGAAGTTACCTACGAGATCATCGATAATCTCAGTAATCTTTACGCTAACATGGCCGTGGCCGAATCGGGAAGACAGGGTTATATCAAAACTGGCAGCCCCAGTGAATTAGGTCGTCATCGTCGAGCGATCGCTTTGATGAAATCTAACTGGCAACTCCTAGCCAAACAACTAGAAAACGGCACAGATTTCGAGCGGGAAATGGTGGCTCAGATCGGGTATTTAATGTATCGGCGAATTGCCCTATTTGAGCAATCGATCGCCACCTATAAATCCGATCAGTCCGATGATATTTCCCAAGATGCAATCACGGTTAAAAGTGTCGAGTTTCGGGATAAGTTTCAAAATCTTCTTACCTATTTACAAGCTAGTCAGAAAAGGAATTTAAGAAGTAGCATCGCTAGTTCTAGGGATAGTATTCGCGAAAATTCTCTGTTGGGGTTACTGGGAACTTTTACTAGCTTTGGAATTATTTGCGGAGTTTATTTTTTAGTTTTTTGGCAAGAGAAACTGCGACAAAAAAGTGAGAAAATTCACCGATTATTACTACAAGAAAAAGAAATTTCTGATCTAAAAATTCAGCTTTTTTCTATGATATCCCATGAGTTCCGAACCCCTTTAACTGTGATTCTTTCTGCCTCGCAGTTATTAGAAAATGGTTTAAAAGATGCAGATAATTCGAGCAGAAAAAACCTATATAGAATCCAGTCTTCTGTCAAGCTAATGAATCAATTCTTAACAGATATTTTAATTTTAACTAGGGCAGAATCTGGCAATCTCAGTTGTCAGCTAGAGCCGCTCGATATTGAAGCTTTTTGTTTAAATTTAGTCGAGGATTTTCAATTTATCAATAAAAATAATACGCCGATTAAATTTGTCAGTCAGGGATTGATGATTCGTCCTTATCTAGATGAGAAACTGCTCTACTCGATTTTAAGTAATTTACTCTTAAATGCGATTAAATATTCCCCCACAGGAGCAGGGATTAGTTTGATTTTGGGGAAAGATAGCGATCGTATTGTTTTTCAAGTCCGGGATCACGGTATCGGCATTGCCGAGGAAGATAGAGGTAAAATCTATGAACCCTTTTATCGGGGTCAGAATGTGGAAAATATTATCGGCACAGGATTAGGGTTAGCAGTGGTTAAAAAATGCGTCGAACTCCACCGCGGCGAAATCGCCCTAGATAGCCAAGTGGATAAGGGAACAAGCTTTACCGTCAAACTGCCCATTTCACCCTAGTTCCAGCTTGAGCGGTCTAAAGATTACAAAATGTAACTTTCTTTCTTCCGAAACAGGACGAAAGCAACGGAGAATTTTTAAGTAAGTAGTTATAATTAAATTGAAGATAGATTTTGCCTCTGATCCCCCCTTAATCCCCCCTTGATAAGGGGGGTGCCGATCCCCCCTGCCCCCCTTGATAAGGGGGGTGTCTGACAACTTTTAACACCTACCTACTTATCGAAAATTTGGGTTAAAACCCCGTCCTTTTAGGACGGCTTTAAGCTACAATGGAAAAAGCGATAACCAAGCTAAAAACTGAACCTTGACAACAGATAGTAGGGGGTTTTGTTCAGAAAAGAATTCAAATTCGGCCTTGAACGAGTAAAACTTTCTAGGAAATAAGGTTGAACATTAGATTTTTTCGACTTGTTCAAAGTGGCCGGAGGGCATCCGGACACTCAAAACGGACGGGTCGAAAGAGTCAGACTTAAGCAATTAAGCGTTTTTCGGTGAAGCGTCAACCCCATTCAGCGACCACCCTAAAAAAGTGGCGTGGTGAGGAATCGCCGTCCGTTTTACGGCGGCGAGGATGTCAACTTCTAGATTAATCGATCGCAAAGTCCAATCTCGATCGACCCTAAAACCGTCACCAGTGCCTTATGGCGGCCGGAATTAGTCCAAAATCAACTCACTTCAGGTTGATGGCATCTAAGTTTTGGGCAAAAATAGGGCTTTTGTCGTCAAAAAAGCCTATATTTTGGCTATTTCCCCCCCAGTTTACCCCTGATTTTTGCAGTAGGTTGACTACCATGGGGAACTGGTAACAGTTTCCTGATAGGATAAGGTGACTTGGGATTAACTTATGGTGTTGAAAATATGTCTCTAAAACCTTACATTTCTCGCTTATTAGCTTTGGTTCTCGTCCTGGTCATCGGATTGATGGGTTGTTCTGGTAGTTCGGGGTTAACGGGCAATTATGGACAGGATACCCTGACGGTGATTGAAACTTTAACCGCAGCCCTTGATTTAGTCAAAGATGACCCGAATAAAGGGGCAGTTGAGTCGCAGGCAAAGGAACAAATCAACGATTACATCTCCCTCTACCGGCGAGATAAAAAATCCGGGGGTTTGCGTTCTTTCACTACTATGCAAACAGCCTTAAACTCTCTAGCTGGTTATTATACCGCCTACGGTTCCCGTCCCATCCCCGACAAACTCAAACAA
Organism: Microcystis aeruginosa W13-11; assembly: GCA_009995705.1. Classification (GTDB taxonomy): domain Bacteria; phylum Cyanobacteriota; class Cyanobacteriia; order Cyanobacteriales; family Microcystaceae; genus Microcystis; species Microcystis aeruginosa_F. Next base: position 31,460 of record JAADBR010000006.1, on the reverse strand, counting down.
CGTTTAAAACAAGAATTTAAACAGGTGCAATTCTCTCTCCAGAAAGGAATTTAGATACAGTGATCAGTCATCAGTTATCAGTGATCAGTTATCAGATGTGAGTTTACTATCTACTGCCGACCGCCGACCGCCCCCTGTAAAAATCAGACCAAATCCGGTTAGACTAGAAATACAAAGCGTATTATAAAAAACTACAAAATTGATTCAAGACGAAACCCTAGAATTATTGGAATGGCCGCGGCTATGTCAACACCTAGCTACTTTTGCAGCGACTAAACTAGGTGCGATCGCGATTCGTCAATTGCTGTTACCAGAAAGCAAAGAGGAAAGTTTAAACCTACTCTGCCAAACCAAAGAAGTTTATAGCTTAGAACAAAAATTAGATAGCCGTCTTTCCTTTGATGGCATTACCGACATCGGCGATGCCCTAGAAAGGGCGCATCTGGGGGGGTTATTATCGGGACAGGAACTTTTAAATATTGCCACGACTTTAGCGGGAGTGCGACGTTTACGGCGTTTAATTGACGAACAGGAAGATATACCGGTCTTAAAAGAGTTGGTAGCCGAAATTCGCACCTATCCAGAGATAGAACAGGAAATACACCGTTGTATCGATGAAGATGGCCGGATATCTGATCGCGCTAGTCCCCAATTACGCGAAATTCGGGGACAAATGAAGGTGATTAGAGAGCGAATTTACCGAAAATTACAGGATATCATGCAAAAGCAGGGCGGTGCTATCCAAGAAGCGGTGATTACCCAAAGAAGTGAACGCTGGGTGATTCCCGTCAAAGCAGCGCAAAAAGAGCAAATACCGGGGATAATTCACGATACTTCCAGCACAGGGGCGACTTTTTACATTGAACCTCACTCTATCGTTGACCAAGGCAATCAACTGCGGCAATATCGTCGTCTGGAACAAATCGAAGAAGAAAAAATCCTCCGGCAGTTAAGTAATCTGATCGCCGCAGCTTTTGAGGATTTAGAATATTTACTAGCGATCGCTACTAGGCTCGATCTGGCCACCGCTAGGGCCCGTTACAGTTTATGGTTAGAGGGTAATCCCCCCCACTTTATCGATGGTTCGGAAACGATTACTTTACGGAATTTGCGTCATCCGTTGCTCTGGTGGCAAAAACACCACGAACAGGGGGGGGAGGTCGTACCAATAAATGTGCAGATTAGCCCAGAAATTCGCGTTGTTGCCATCACCGGACCAAATACCGGCGGAAAAACCGTTACTTTAAAAACTCTCGGATTAGCGGCTTTAATGGCGAAAGCGGGCCTGTTTATTCCAGCGCGGGAACCGGTGGAGATACCTTGGTTCGATCAGGTTTTGGCCGATATCGGGGATGAACAGTCTTTACAACAGAGTTTATCGACTTTTTCGGGTCATATTCGCCGGATTGTCCGCATTTTAGCGGCTTTAAATCATCGTTCCTTAGTTTTACTTGATGAGGTGGGAGCAGGTACGGATCCGGCCGAGGGAAGTCCTTTAGCGATCGCTATTTTACAATACCTCGCCGATCATAGTTTACTGACGGTGGCTACCACCCACTACGGGGAATTAAAAGCGTTAAAGTATCGAGATTCTCGCTTTGAAAATGCCTCGGTAGAGTTTGATGATCGCACCCTTTCCCCCACTTATCGACTATTATGGGGCATTCCGGGGCGTTCTAATGCTTTAACTATTGCCCAGCGTTTGGGATTAAGTCCCGAAATTGTGGCCGAAGCGAGAAATCATCTGGGGGAGTTATCGGAGGAGATAAATCAAGTAATTGCTGGTTTGGAAGCGCAAAGACGGGAACAGGAGTCAAAAGCTAAGGAGGCTAGTCAATTACTCCAACAAACGGAGAAATTTTATACAGAAGTGTCCACGCGGGCTAATTCTCTACAGGAGAGAGAGCGAGAATTAAAGCGTTATCAGGAGCAGGAGATACAAAAGGCTTTATTATCGGCAAAAGCAGAGATTAATGACGTTATTCGCCGATTGCAAGCGGGAACAAAAACCGGTAAAGATGCCCAAAAAGCCACAGAGGAATTAACCGCAATCGCAGAAAGGTTATTACCAAAAACGGAAAAAACTAAGGTTAACTATCGTCCGCAAGTGGGGGAAAGGGTACGCTTGCCCAATTTGGGACAAACTGCCGAAGTTTTAGCAATTTCACCGGAATCAGAGGAGATTTCCCTGCGTTTCGGGATGATGAAGATGACCCTACCCTTAGACCAGATTGAGTCTTTGGATGGTCAAAAAGTGGAAACTGCGCCAAAACCTGCCAAAAATTTGCCCCAAACTCCCACAAAACCCCAAGAGACTCCTTTAATTCGTACTGCTAATAATACCGTCGATATTCGCGGTTCCAGGGTGGCAGAGTCAGAAACGGATATCGAACAGGCGATCATCAGGGCTACCCCATCGGGTATATTATGGATTATTCACGGTAAAGGTACGGGGAAATTGCGTCAAGGTGTTCACGATTTCCTATCCCGTCATCCCCAGGTAAAACGCTTTCAATTAGCACCCCAAAATGAGGGGGGTTCGGGGGTAACTATCGCTTATTTAACTTAGGGTTATCAGATGTGATACTAAATCCGTTGAGTATAGGCTACATATCAGGGCAGGCACTCATGCAAGGGGCAAGAGGCAAAAGGGGGAATAAATAATCAGTCTTTAATAAATCGTGAATTCTTAACCGCAACTATCAAGACTGGCGGTTTTTATTGCCCTAATTGCCAGCTTATCTCTTCACCCGCTCGTAACGGCACCAGTCCCGATTCGGGAAAGGGCAATTCATCGGGAATACGCCAAGGGGTTTTGGTTAAGGTGATTTGTTCCGTATTCCGGGGGAGTTGATAAAAATCTGGACCGTGAAAGCTGGCGAACCTTTCCAGTTGCTCAATCGCATCGACACTCTCAAAAGCTTCCGCGTACAACTCTAGAGCGTGCAGAGCCGAATAACAACCCGCGCAGCCACAGGAACTTTCTTTGCTGTAGCGAGAATGGGGCGCACTATCGGTCCCTAGAAAAAACTTGGGATTGCCCGATGTGGCCGCTTGCAAAAGTGCCAAACGATGATCCTCTCGTTTCAAAATCGGCAGGCAATAAAAATGGGGACGAATGCCACCGGTAAAGAGAATGTTTCGGCTAAATAATAAATGTTGGGGCGTAATTGTGGCGGCGACATTGTTGTTAGCAGATAGAACAAACTTGACCGCGTCGGCAGTGGTAATGTGTTCAAAGACGACCCGCAGTTTCGGAAATCTTGTTATCAGTGGGATTAATTGCTTCTCAATGAACACTTTCTCTCGATCGAACACATCAATATCACCATCGGTAACTTCTCCGTGCAGTAGTAGCGGCAGATCCAGCTGCTCCATGACGGCAAAAACGCGATCGCCCCTACGAATGTCCGTCACTCCCCAGTCGGAATTAGTTGTGGCACCGGCTGGGTAGTATTTTACCGCTTTGACAAACTGGGAGGCTTTCGCCGCCATAATTTCTTCGGGACTGGTATTATCGGTGAGATAGAGGGTCATCAATGGCTCGAACTGTTGACCCTCTGGAACTGCTGCCAGAATGCGATCGCGGTAGGCGGCGGCATCGGCCACCGAGCGCACTGGGGGTTTTAAATTCGGCATGATAATGGCACGGGCAAACTGACGCACTGTATGGGGTAGAACCGCTTTCAGTGCCGCACCGTCGCGGAGATGAAGATGCCAGTCGTCGGGTCGAGTTATTGTGAGTCTTCGCATTTTTCCATCATACAACGGTTAGGAATCCCAGCGCCACAACTAAACACAAGAGAGAAGTTAATCTTCGGTCAGGGAATCAATTCTCTATTTCAGCAGTCAAGTCGGTTTTAACTAATAAGCTGCCGTGCCTCTAAATTGTACTAGGTCAATAAGAGAAAGCTGGAACTGCGCTATTTATTTCTCTTTTTTCTTATAAATTTAATTGGCGGAAAAGTGAATTACTTAAGACTGGCTATTATTACTAAAAATCTAATCTATTTTTTAGTTTTTGCGTCAGGTGTAGCCGATGAAAAAATTCAAATAATGAGAGGAATGAGTCAAGCTTTACAGTCTAATCTCAATGATAATAATCCTAAAAAACTTCTTGTTAATAATAACAATTAAAACGTCTTTCTTTATAGTAAATTAGTGCCAGAAATAACCAAATAGATCAATTTCTTGAATTGCTAATAATTCCACATTAATCAATCCTATCCAAGATTGACTAACGCATCCCCTTGAATATTTTCTTGATCGAGCGGCTTTTCAGTCCCCAAAATCCTTACAATAGGAGATGAAGATAGACTGAAAAGTTGGAGAATATGAATTATCTCATTGCCGTGTTAGCTGATCGCATACAAGCAGAAGAAGCTGCCGTTGCCCTAGAAAAGGCGGGAATTCCCCAATCTCAAGTGACCATTCTCGGTCGCGGCTATAAAAGTGCTGATGAGTTCGGTTTGATCGATCCCTTTCAACAGGCCAAAAAACGGGCTACTCTCATGGCTTTTTGGTTAATTCCCTTCGGTTTTGCTGGGGGCTACCTTTTTAACCTGATTACGGGATTGCATACCTTTGATTGGGCCGGAGAACCGGGCAATCATATCGTCGGCGGTATTGCCGGGGCGATGGGGGGGGCGATGGGCAGTATTTTTGTCGGTGGTGGCGTGGGTTTATCGTCCGGCAGTGGCGATGCACTTCCCTATCGCAATCGTCTCGGCGCGGGAAAATATATTATTATCGTGCAGGGTTCGGAAAACCTGAAAAATCAAGCGACTCTTATCCTGCGTCAATTTAACCCCGAAAATCTGCAAGGATACGCCCTAGAACGGTGAACGGTTATCAGGAATAAGTTATCGGTCATTTGATTTTTTCCTAAGAATTTTTGATTAATTACCAGAAAACAATGTTACCAAGAGAAGAATTACTAAAGGGTGTTGAAAACCGCGAGGAGATAGCAAAAGTTATTGATAAAGCTGAACAAGCGATTAAGACTTGGGAAGTGACGACGACAGACTTTCTTTCTCCTGCGGTTTTAGCGGAAGTAGAACGAGTTTTTCAGCGTTTAACTGATGTGTCAATGCAAAAATGGGGCGGTTATCCCCAAGCAGAAAGACAGCGCCTCGGTATTGCTAGAGTTGATCTACCTTTGGCGGTAACAGATATTCCCCTGTCTGCCCTTGATATTGCCGGTAATTTTCTTTTTGATACCGCTAACCACCGGGATTTTTTAGGGGCAATGTTGGGGACGGGTATCGTTCGGGAAAAAGTTGGCGATATAATCGTTTTAGGTGAGCGAGGAGCGCAGGCGATTGTAGTGCCTGAATTGGCAGATTTTTTATCTGCTAATTTGCGACAAGTGCGTTCGGTTCCAGTGAAAACTAGCCTGATTCCTTTAACGGAATTAAAAGTTAGAGCACCGCAAAAAAAAGAAATTAATACCGTGGAAGCTTCCTTACGTTTGGATGCGATCGCGTCGGCGGGTTTTGGCATTTCTCGCAGTAAAATGGCCGAGGCAATTAGCGCCGGGGATGTGCGAGTTAACTGGAAAGATATCAGTCAATCTAGTTATAACGTTAAAACCGGTGATTTGATTTCTTTTCGGGGAAAAGGTCGTCTAGAAGTGGGTGAGGTTACTGTGACCAAAAAAGAGCGCTATCGGGTTCATTTAACTAGATTTATTTAGTTGTTTCTGTCTCTAGAATTTGTTATTAGACAGATTAATTGCCATGGCTGATAATTTTGCTTTAATAGTGCAACTGTGTCAAGTTAGTCCCATCGGTAAACTATTACCGGGGGCGCTTTATGTTCATCGAGAAGCATTACATCAATTGGATCCTATCCTCCAGAATTACGAACAACAAGCAAGAATTAATCAGCATTTATCTGAGGCAACAATAATTAAATTTAGCACCGATAAACCGAAAATATCTTATCTTTTTTATCCAGATTTTGATCGGGAACCTCACCCAGTTTTAATTAAAAGTTTAGTGGTAGATCTGGGGACATTAATCTTGAGTGAATGGAATTATCAAAATGCTGATAATCCGCCCATTTTACACCGAAAAGAAACTTTTGTTACCAGGGACTATCCTCTTTATGAAGAATTCGAACATCTCACAAAAATCGAGAGTGCTTTAGGACTTTTAAACAGTTCTTATCCCATCGGTACTAAACAGGAATGGCAACGGCTTTTAAGAAAGCATTACCTTGATTTTGCTGGAGATTATTTAGTTTGTAATCTAGAGGGACAAAGGGAAAAATCGATAATAATTGATCGCCACAAAGCTGCTCTTGTTCGCAAAACCCTTTCTCGTCCGGCAAGATTAGCATTAGCGGCGGGATTATTTCTTCCTGAAACCACTTTTTTTGATTACGGTTGTGGTTATGGAGGTGATATAGAACGCATAGCTGAACAGGGTTATCAAAGTGAAGGTTGGGATCCTTATTATCGTCCCGATAGTCCTTTAATTGAATCTGATATTGTTAATTTAGGCTATGTAATTAATGTTATTGAATCCGCCGAAGAACGGCAAGAAGCTTTATTAAAAGCTTGGCAATTAACCCGTCAAGTTTTAATTGTTTCGGCACAGATTCTAATTGATGATAGCGAACGGGGTTTAATGGCCTATGAAGATGGAATTATAACCCGTCGCAATACTTTTCAAAAATACTATCAACAGGAAGAACTAAAACAGTATATTGATAACACTTTGGGAGTTGATTCTATTCCAATAACTTTGGGAATTTATCTAGTTTTTCGAGAAGAAGAAAAAGCCGAAAACTTTCGTTTATCGAGATGTCGTTCCCGCGCTACCACCCCTAAAATTAAAACCCATCTCAAACGCTTTGAAGATTACGAAGATTTATTAACTCCCCTAATGGAATTTTACACCCAGCAGGGACGTTTACCCGTTGCGGGAGAATTATTACAAGAGGAAGAAATTAAGGCAGAATTTGGCACTTTTAGACGCGCTTTTCAAGTGATTCTACAAGTAACAGAAGGGGAAGAATGGGAGATAATTGCCGATAAAAGACGCGCCGATCTTTTACTTTATTTAGCTTTAAGTCAATTTAGCCAATGTCCGAAAGTACGGGAATTATCTCCCGCTACCCGTGCCGATTTTAAAGCTTTATTTGGCAGTTATCGCAATGCTTGCGCTTTAGCAGAAGAAGTGTTAATAAGTGCGGGAAATCTGCCAGCGATTACTCGTACTTGTGAAAATAGTTCTTTAGGCAAACTTTCCCGTTATTCCCTAACTATTCATATTAGCGTTCTGGAAAAATTACCGATGTTATTACGCTTATATGAAGGTTGTGCCAGTCAAACTATCGGACGGTTAGAAAATGCTAACGTCATTCGTTTATCTTTTCGTCAACCCAAAATTTCCTATCTCTATTACCCAAATTTTGATACAGAAATTCATCCGATTTTAGCTACTAGCATGGATGTATATTTAGGTTCGGCTGATTTTAGTTTTCGCGATTATCGGGATAGTCCTAATCCGCCAATTTTACACGAAAAAGAGCTTTTAGTAACGGCGGATTATCCCAACTATGATAAATTGGTTCGCTTAACTCAATTAGAAAAGGATTGGGGATTGTTAGAAGATCGAAAAGCGATCGAACGTTTACAGGGTTGGCAAAAATGTTTAGAGGAGCATTGTGCTACAATCAAAGGCTATCAGATTCTGTGGCGAAAAGATGCCGATCCCTATAAAGTTAGGATTTTACGCGCTAAAATCAACGCCAGAAGAAATCAAAATAAGTCTTCCTGAGTAATTAAGTAAAATAGACGAGGTAATTAATTTTATGATGGCTACGATTTGGTTACAAGGATTAGAAGGTTTCGAGTTAGAAGCTAATGATCCTGAACAAAGAATGTTAATTTCTGGGGTTAATTGGCAACAGTACGAAACCCTCTTAAAACATTTAGAAGATAGTTCGAGTTATCGCATTACTTACTTAGATGGAATGGTAGAAATTATGGCTCCTAGTCGTCGTCACGAAGTTAGCAAAGAAGATATCGGTAGATTAGTGGAAGCTTATTTAGAATATGCTGAAATTGATTTCTGGGGATTAGGTTCCACCACTTTGCGAAAACAGGAAAAAGAAGCGGGAAAAGAACCTGATAAATGTTTTTGTTTATTTACAGAAAAAGAGTTTCCTGATTTGGCGATAGAAATAATTTTAACCAGTGGTAGCCTGAAAGTTTTAGAAGTTTATAAAAGATTGGGAACTCAAGAGGTTTGGTTTTGGCAAGATAATCAGTTAAAAATCTATTCTTTACAAGAGAATGGCGAATATATTTTAATCCCTAAAAGTGCTTTATTACCAGATTTAAATTTAGAATTATTAGCCGAATACGTCAACCACCCTAATCCCCGTCTTGCTGTCAAAGAATTTCGCTTGCGTTTAACAGAAAATTCCCAGTTATCATAACTATTATCTTTCCATGAATTCTCAAGTAAAATTTAACCTATCTATCCTAGCAATATTTGTATTTTCCCTAGGAATAAGATTCTGGAATCTCAGTCAGTTTAATACTCTTGTTTTCGATGAAGTTTATTATGCTAAATACGGCAATGAATATCTAATCGGTAAAGAATTTTTCCAGTCTCACCCACCATTAAGTCAATATTTAATTGCTATTAGTATCTGGATTGGTTCCCATTTTCCTGCCGATCCTGAAACCATTAATAATTTAACGGGTTCCCTGCGCTCAACTTTTAGTTATCGCTGGTTAAATGCTTTGACTGGTTCTTTTATTCCCCTAATTATTGGCGCAATTGCTTATCAATTAACCCAGAGAAAAACTGTATTTTTAATCACAATTTTTCTCGCTAGTTTAGACGGATTATTTCTGGTGGAATCCCGCTATGCTCTCAATAATATTTACTTAATTTTATTCGGTTTGTCTGGACAATTATTTTTTTTATTAGCACTCCAGAAAAATCAGAAACTCAATTGGCTATTATTATCGGGAGTTTCTTTCGGTTTAGCGGCAAATATTAAATGGAATGGCTTAGGATTTTTACTGGGAATATTTATTTTTATCGGTATTGCTTGGTTAATAAAATTATTTAATCAAGAGCAGTCAAAGGATAATCTTTGGACAAAGGTAACTAACCTGAGATTAGAGAAAATTTTTATCGCCTTAATTGTCTTTCCTCTTGTTACCTATAGTTTGCTGTGGATACCGCATCTTCTCGTCAACCATCAATATAATTTTTGGCAAGTACATCAAGAAATTTGGTTATTTCATCAGAGAATAAAGGGCAATCAATCTGATGTCCATCCCTATTGTTCTCCCTGGTATAGTTGGTTAGTAATGGGGCGACCTGTGGCTTATTATTTTAAGAGAGTAGGTGATAAACTTTATGATGTTCATGCTATGGGAAATCCGTTTTTGTGGTGGTTTTCTACAGGAGCAATTTTAGTGGTTTTTAGTCGATTATTTAACCGAAAAGAGCGAGTAATTTCCGCCTATCTTATCTGTAACTATATTGCTAATCTGCTGCCCTGGTTAAAAATTAGTCGCTGTACTTTTCTCTATCATTATATGGCTGCCTATAGCTTCACTTGGATTGCTCTAGCTTGGCTCTTAGCCGATGGTTTAGAAAGTTCCAGTCCTATTTATAAAAATGGCTCGCGCTCGCTGATAATTTTGATAACTTTTGCTTTTATTCATTGGCTACCAATTTATTTAGGCATTCCCCTATCAGTGCGGGATTATTATCTGAGAATGATTTTTCCCAATTGGATTTAGGATGAAATTAGCACCAAAAACTGATACAATAAAATCATGATAAAAAGCGATCGCATGAGTTATGGGTAAACAAAGAATCTTATCTGGTGTGCAACCAACTGGCAATTTACATTTAGGCAATTATCTCGGTGCGATCCGCAATTGGGTAGAGGGACAACAAGACTATGATAATTTCTTTTGTGTGGTCGATTTACACGCGATCACCGTTCCCCATAATCCCGCCACTCTTGCGGAGGATACTTTAGCAATTGCCGCTCTATATTTAGCCTGCGGAATTGATTTAGAATATGGGACGATCTTTGTCCAATCCCACGTTAAAGCTCATACGGAATTAACTTGGTTATTGAATTGTATCACCCCTTTAAATTGGTTAACTGATATGATTCAATTTAAAGAAAAAGCGATTAAGCAGGGGGAAAATGTTGGCACAGGTTTACTCGATTATCCCGTACTGATGGCTGCTGATATCCTACTCTACGATGCCGATAAAGTACCCGTGGGAGAAGATCAAAAACAACATTTAGAATTAACCCGCGATATAGCTGTTAGAATTAATCATCTTTTTGGGCAACCGAAACAACCAATTTTAAAACTTCCCGATCCGATGATCCGCAAGGAAGGAGCGCGGGTGATGAGTTTAACCGATGGCCGGAATAAAATGTCTAAATCCGATCCTTCCGAGATGAGTCGGATTAATATTCTCGATAGTCCCGATGTTATTGCCAAGAAAATTAAACGCTGTAAAACCGATCTAGTTAAGGGTTTAACTTTCGATGATCCAGAACGTCCTGAATGCCATAATTTATTAACTCTCTATAGCATTTTATCGGGAAAAAGTCAAGAGGTGGTCGCGGGAGAATGTGCCGAGTTAGGTTGGGGACAATTTAAACCGATGTTAACAGAAGTCACCATAGAATCTCTGCAACCTATTCAGGAAAAATACGCCGAAATTAGAGAGGATAAAGATTATTTAGCCACGGTTTTGCGACAAGGTCGTCTCAAAGCAGAAGCGGTGGCCAATCAAACTCTTGATCGAGTCAAAAATGCCATGGGTTATTTACCTCCATTTTAGGGATAATTTTCGGGTGCATCTCCTAATTATCAATCTACTCAGTTGAGATTTTTCAAGGAAAACTCGCTGCTTTATCAGTCAATCTTTAACTCTTGGTGGGGTTTTACCCCCCCCCATCCAGGGTAAGGGAAGGAGAATGATTACAAAAGTTATTAAATTAAGCACAACTCCAGTGATATTTTGGTAAAATAAGGGCATAATTAAAACTATCAAAATACTTACCTGTCCTTTGAGATTATGGTTGTAGAGTCCCAGGGGAAACAAAAAAAACTATCGTCTAGGGAAGATGAGTCTCGTCCAATTGCCAGCAAGGAACAAAACTCTTATCTAGCAGAGGGAATTGTTGATCATCAATCAACTCAGATTGCTCCTTCCTCCTTACTACAGCCATTTTCTCCAGAGTTAGAAAAAGATAGAGCCAACAAATTTAATTCTCTTAAAGAAATTCTGGTTAGTCATCTTGGTCAACCTTTTTACTCGGACAACGGCTTTATTCTTTATCAAGGAGATGCCACAGACTTTTTGTCTAAACTATCTCATAGTGACATAAAAATTGACCTCACTGTTACATCACCACCTTATAATATTGGCAAAGAATATGAACGAGTTCTTTCAATCAATGACTATGTTGATTGGTGTGCTAATTGGCTCGGGCAAATTTATCAGATTACTCAAGATAACGGTGCTTTTTGGCTAAATGTTGGTTATTTAGAAGTACCAGAAAAGGGATTATGTGTTCCGATTCCCTATCTTCTTTGGGATAAGTCTCCCTTTTATCTTTTACAAGAAATTGTCTGGAAATATGGGTCCGGTGTTTCTACAAAAAATCGTCTTAGTCCTCGCAATGAAAAATGGCTTTTTTATCTCAAAAATTGCCAAGAATATACTTTTAACTTAGATAATATTCGTGACCCTAACGTTAAGTATCCCAATCAAAAGAAAAATGGTAAATATCGTTGTAATCCCCTCGGCAAAAATCCTTCTGATGTGTGGGAAGTTCCTAAAGTCACTACAGGAGAAAAGCGCAGTTCTAAGGAAAGAACCGGACATCCCGCACAATTTCCTTTAGCAATTGTCGAGAGAATTATACAAGCTTCATCTAATCCCGTAGAAATAATTCTTGATCCCTTTGCTGGTTCTTGTTCTACGGGATTAGCGGCCTTAGGATTAGGAATAATTTTTGTGGGTTTTGAAATTCGACAAGACTATTGCGAGATAGCTGCAGAGAGATTTAAAAGATTTAAAAAAGAAAGAAGCAATACTTATATTCAAGAATCATTATTCTAGATTTTTCGATACAATTGGAGCAATTTATAATTTTCTACGTCAGAGGAAAGACGCGATTGTTGACCTGTGGCTACCTTTTGCCCAATCCAATCCTCAGAATCAATCCAACCGAAACGAATTAGTTTAATAGCATCCAGACTTACCTTTTTTGCTGTTATTAGAATTTTGAGCATAGCTTCTATTGCCATATATATGTCTAGGATCAGAGGCGGTTTTGACTTCAATTGAAAAAAAGTCATCAGGTATCGGGATATTTTGCTTTTAGTTCTAAAGGAATTAACTCATGAAGTAGAAAACCCATAATTTGAGGTTTAGGGAAGATATCCCTACCAATTCTAAAACCTTTTGTACCTAACTGAGAATTAAAAATTGATTGCCAAGATGTTAAAACAACATCAACAATTGCATCGGTAGATAGGGGATGTCTTTCCACAAGTCCTTGGGTGATAGATAACCAATTACTAGGAGAGACATCTGCATAGGGAGAATTCATCTATAGTTTTTTTCCAGTGTTATTAGATACAGTAACTAATATTAACGCAACTACCTCCCCCTATCCCAACACCTAATACTAAATTCTGTTTAAAAGGTATAGGAGAGTGGGGAACGCTGGATCAGGGAGCAGGGAAAAACAATCCATAACTTGGGAGTTAATCATAGTATTAAAAACGGATTTAGTATGATTAGCCTTTTTTAACTTGTTTTCGCAGTTTCAATCATTGGAAATACGATCGCTAATAAAAATAGCAGAGTCCGGCAGTTACCCCAAGACCAAGAATTGGTATCCCCGTGGGAATTTCCAACATACCCGACTCGGTTGCTGATATGTTGTACGATGGTAATAAGAGGATTTTTTTCCCGAAAAATTGTCATATTTGAGGTTTTGATTATGCCTTATACAAACGAAGAGGGTGGACGCTTAAATAATTTCGCCGCCGAACCGAAAGTTTATCAAGCGACCCCCCCGACTAAATCGCAACAACGTAATTATATTTTCTGGGGTGTTGCTGCGATTACACTTGTGGGTGGACTGTTAGCCGTCGCTTTTTACGCATCTCAAGCTGGTTAAAATTTAGTCCCTCGTAGTTGCGATTTAGCCCCTTTCACTCCTCTTTAGTGCTAAAATCACAACTACTCCCTATTTTAGGGCTTTTGACCCTGAATTAATGCCACTGCTGATTGAGACTTAGCTGCAGTCCCCTGTTTACCCTGAGATAACGCTAGACGAGCTGCTGCCTCTAAATCAGCGATCGCTTTTTCCCTGTTTCCCAATTTATAATAGGTCAAACCCCGATTGTGGTAAGCTTCGGCAAAATTAGCATTGATTTTCAGACTCTCATCATAGTCCCTTAAAGCCATTTCCTGCTGTCCGGCTCGGTTATAGGCCAAGGCGCGATTATAGAAAATGCGATCCTGTCCTCTGGTTCCCTGTAAACTCAAAGCTTTTGTGTAATCCTCGATCGCTTCTAGGTGTTTACCTAAGTCATCCTTAGCATTACCGCGATAAATAAAGAAATCAGCAAAATTTCCGTTTAAAGCAATCGCTTTTGTGCAATCTTCCACGGCTGCCTCGTATTTTTTCGTCAGATAATGCACATAACAACGATTACCGAGAGCATTAACATAATTGGGGTTGATTGTCAAGGCCTGGGTATAATCTGCGATCGCTCGCTCGTACTGGCCGAGAACTAATTCCGCATAGCCGCGATTATAGTAAGCATCGGCATCCTTCGGTTCTAATTGTAGAGCTTGAGTAAAATCGGCGATCGCCCCTGAATAATCCCCTGCGGTTAAACGATCCACCCCCCGATTATAAAATTCCACAGCTTTCACGGGGTTAGCGGTAGTTTGAGCGCTTAGGGGAGAGATAGTCAGTAAAAAAGTCGCTATAGCGATAATAATTGTCAGTTTTTTCTTAATTTTCATAATCCCTTCACCTAAACAATTCAAGGTAAAATTAAACAGCCCTACTTACAGGTCAAAATATCATGATTAAATCTCTTTTGGCGACTTTCCTCCTAATTACCACCCTCCTCTTCACCGCTTGTGCAACTCCCATCGCTGGACTGCAAGGATATACCAGTGGCAGCCAAGGCTATCAATTTTTATATCCTAAGGGTTGGACGCAGGTGGATGTGAAAAAAGTTGCGGGAGTAGATGTGGTTTTTCATGACCTGATCGAAACGAGCGAAAATTTAAGCGTTATTATCAATCCCGTCCCCGACAATAAAACTTTAACAGATTTAGGGACTCCCTCGGAAGTTGGCTATCGTCTCCTGAAAAATAACAGTCTTAACCCCAATCTCGATAAGGAAGTAGAATTAATTCGCTCAGAATCCCATCAAATTGACGGCCAAGATTATTATATCCTCGAATATCAAGTTAAATTAGCCAACGGCCAAGAACGTCATAATCTGGCCAGCGTCACGGTTAATAATCATAAACTCTATTCTTTTAATCTTTCCACTTCCCAAAAACGTTGGACGCAAATTCAAGAACTCTTTGAAACTATCGTTGATTCTTTCTCGGTTAGTTAAATGTCAGAGGATAGGAAATTTTCAGTAAAATGTAGGGTGCGTTAGACGGCAAAAATTCCTGTTTTGACTTAAAGTTAACAATCCGTCGTAACGCACCACCTATCATCAAATAGGTAGCTGGTTACAATTAAAGATAACATATAAAGAACCAAAAGCCTGTCCCACTATCTAACAATTAATTGGGATTACTTACTGAATCAGTAAACAGTAAGAAAGTGGTAACTAATGACTGAATATGAGTAACTCGGAAGAAAATAGACTAGATAGACTCGAATCTCTTGCTGAAAATACCCTAACAGAACTACGGGAGATTAAATCAGGACTACAGGAGATTAGATTAGGATTACAGGAGACTAAATTAGGACTACAGGAAACCAATCAGGGATTAAAAGAAACTAGAGCGATCGCTAATCCTAACGCGAAATCGATCGAAGCGTTAACTAATAGTCTTGCTGAGTTTAAAAAAGAATGGGAAAAAGACAGACGGGGACTTTATCAACTGCTAGGACAATTAACTCGATCGATGTCGGATTTTTATGAGGTTCAGTCAGATTTTTACAATCGATTTGACAGGGAAGAAAGACAATCCCGCATGGTTGAGATTTTAGATCGTTATTTCCCCCCCCCCGAAAATCCTGCCAATTCCTAGCAGAAATGGCTAAAAAACTGATAACCGATGGTGGGTTATGGCAAATAGATAAATTGATAATTAAGTCTAATAATTTGTCATTGCCTAACCCACCCTACCTAACCATCTCCTATCTTGTTTACTGAAAAAACTTATGTCTATTCCCTTGATTCTTGCTTCCGCTTCCCCTGCGCGTAAAAAACTTTTACAAATGGTCGGAATTGATCCGATTGTGCGGGTGAGTAACTTTGATGAATCGACAATTAATGCTGATGATACTCTCCATCTTGTCCAAACTTTAGCCCAATGTAAAGCGCAAACGATTTCCCCCCAATTTGATACAGGATTAATTCTTGGTTGTGATTCCGTCTTAGAAGTAGCGGGAGAAGTATATGGCAAACCTAAGGATAAATCAGAAGCGATCAATCGTTGGCAAAAAATGCGCGGTCAGGTGGGTACACTCTATACAGGTCATGCTTTAATCGATCGAGTTAATCATCAAACCTTGACTCGTTGTGGGATTACTAAAGTTCACTTTGCCGATATCAGCGATGAAACAATTATTGCCTACGTCAACACCGAAGAACCCCTCAAATGTGCTGGCTGTTTTGCCTTAGAAGGAAAGGGGGGTTTATTCGTGGAAAGATTAGAGGGATGTCACAGTAATGTTATCGGTTTAAGTTTGCCCCTATTTAGGCAGATGTTAACGGATTTTGGCTACCAAATCACTGACTTTTGGTGATCTTTTTGCCGATAATTTCCCCAAATTTATTGGCAAAAGGGCTTGACAAATTTTCAGATTTGTGTTAACCTTTTATTATAATGGAAATCCGTGTCGCCCTGCGACCCCCTCTTTTTTCTATCCGATAGCCCCGAGATTTTTAACCCTTTCCTTTTCACTTTTTCCCGAAAAAACTATGTCTTGCTTGCGCGTGGGAATTGCCGGTCCGGTGGGTTCAGGAAAAACAGCCCTGCTCGATGCCCTGTGTAAAAATTTGCGGGATCAATATCCGATCGCCGTAGTCACCAATGACATTTATACTCAAGAAGATGCCCAATTTTTAGTGCGATCGCAAGCTTTAGCTCCAGAAAGAATTTTAGGAGTAGAAACGGGAGGATGTCCCCATACAGCTATTCGCGAGGATGCCTCAATTAACTTAGTTGCCATTGAACAGTTAGAGAGAAAATTTGCTAATTTAAAGCTAATTTTTCTAGAAAGTGGTGGTGACAACTTAGCGGCAACCTTTAGCCCGGAATTAGTAGATTTAACCATCTATGTGATTGACGTAGCAGCTGGAGATAAAATCCCTCGCAAAGGAGGACCGGGTATCACCAAATCGGATTTATTGGTAATCAATAAAATAGATTTAGCCCCGATGGTGGGGGCAGATTTAGGGGTGATGGATAGAGATGCCAAAAAGATGCGCGGGGATAAACCCTTTGTCTTCACCAACTTAAAAACACGGGAAGGATTAGAGCGAGTGATTGCCTTTATCGAAAAGAATTTATCTTGAATGTCGGGGTGAAGACCGTTCGGCAAAAGCTCACGGCCGAAGCCCTCGCTTTTAGCGACGGGAGTGTCAAAATAACTATTACTAGGAATAAAAAAGAGAGCGCCAGAAAAATTTAGGTAAAGCTAACATTCTTTTCCAGCGCCAAGGTTCCTGATAGAGTCGATACAACCACTCTAAATTATTGTCACAGAAAAAGCGAGGGGCGCGGATTTTTGTCCCAGACCAGATATCAAAACTACCCCCCACACCTACCCAGATAGCTTGGGGACAGAGATTGCGATGTTCCCTAATCCAATATTCCTGTCGGGGTACTCCCAAACCAACTAAAATTAACCGAGGTTGTTGATCTTTTAATACCTGAATCCAATCGGACATTTCCTCGGAGGATAGATAACCATGGTTAGTCAGAATACGGATATTAGGGATCTTTTTTTGCCAATTACTTGCCGCTTTTTCTGTAATCCCCGGTTTACCACCAAAAAAAGCAATAGGAGAACTATTTCCCTGCATTCCTAACTCAGTAATTAAGGATTCTGATAATTCAATACCGGGGCAGCGCGTTTGTTTTTTACCCCTTAATTTTAAGTAAATAACAATCCCAGCACCGTCGGGAATAACTAAATCTGCTTCTCGAATAACTTGGGCTACTTTAGCATCATTTTCTCCTAACATTGCCATTTCTGCATTAAGAGTGACAACGTGGGAACCAAAACCTTGATAGGCGCGATCAATTAACCAACGACTATAGTTATCGAGGAGATGAACCGGTAAACCGAGAACTGAATATTTAGGGGGAGTTTCTAACATAAGTAGGTGGGTGTTAAAAGTTGTCAGACACCCCTCTTATCAAGGGGGGATTAAGGGGGGCAGGGGGGATCAGAGGCAAAATCTATCTATAAATACTTACTTATAATTCATCTTGATTTAGTTGTTATTTTATCGAGAAATTGGCACAAAATCCACCCCAAAACTAGAACGAGAACCAGGTTGAACTACCACTAATTGCACTGATTGATTGCGATCGCCAGAGGGTAAAAATCGCACTGGATTAGTCGCCCCAGGCACAGAAAAATCACTGCTTCTTAACGCCCGTTGAACTCCCTCTCGGCTAGATTCGTCCTTAATGCCAGCGATTAAAGCCTGGGTAGCATCATAGGCGGTAGCAGTGCGCCAATTTACGTCTGCTTGCCACAATTGGCGGGAATTATTGACAAAAGGACTATTCGGATTAGCTCCCAAATGCCAAGCGACAGCGACAATCATGCCCAGGGCATTTTTTCCACCTACATCCAGAGTTTTGGGGCTATAAACGTCATCACCCGCCACAATCGGTAATTTTTGACCATTGATTTGAACCACCTGCAAAGCCTTATCTAGGGTACCACTATCCCCAAGAAGGGCGATGAGATTTGCTCCCTCCTGTTGAGCTTGTTGAAGGCTTTTAGAAGGGGTAAAAGTGAGGGAAGATAGATCAAATTCACTCACCACCTGACCTCCTCCTAATCCTAAAGCGGTGGTAAATTCAGATTTTAGGGATTGACTATAATTACTTTGGGAGTTAAAAAATACCACTGCCTTGACGTTAGGATTTTTTTGCAAGCTAGATTCAGCTAATGCCCGTGCCGCCACAAAATCACTGGGAACAGAACGAAAGATATAGTCACCAAAATTGGAGAGTTTAACTGAGGTACTGACGGGGGAAATCATTACTAACCCTGCTTTTTGATAGATAGCAGCCGCCGCTAAAGAGGTGTCACTGCTAGTGTGTCCTACTACTCCTAAAATGCTGTTGTCAGCCGCTAATTTTTGGGCAATTTGAGCGACAATTTCGGGACTATCAGCATCATTAGCAATGAAAACTTTTAAAGGAATGCCATTAATTCCTCCGCTTTGATTGATTTGATTTTGAGATTGGGCGACTCCTCGTAAAACTTCTAGGGCGGTGTTGACATTGCTCCCAATTGGCACGGAAACGGCGATAGTATAGGACTTAGCTTCACCAATACGGGCGTTATTTAAGTAGATGAGAGCTTCGGGATCATTTTGATTAGCTCGCAGGGATTTTTCTAGGCGGTAAACTGCTTGCTGAAAGTCTCCTTTTCCGAGTGCCTGTATAGCAGCTTGTTTGTCAGAAGAAGCCCCTTCACCTATTAATAAGTTTTCCCCTTGACTAAATTTTGCTTGTGCCGATACCGATTTTTGCTCTGGTGATATTTTCTCGATTTCAGAACGATTGGTTGGGGTATTTTTTCCTTGAAAACGATTGTATAACCACCAACTACCAGCCCCAAAAAATATTAGGGTAATCAGCAGGGATAAAAGCAGGGTAACTGTATCATTTTTCTGGCTCATGGGCTGATCAACTAAGATTAAATTAATGGTTTAATCGAGATTAATAGTTAATAAAAGTACCAATTCAATTCTGAATTGCACCAATATCCGATCTACCCTGATAGAATACCTCATTTGGGGTCTGATAGTCAAGACATTGTTTAAATGTTTCTTAGCTTATTAGCAATATTTTACCTTTTTGTTTGGGATTGTTCTAAATGTTTTATTAAAACATTTGAGGGTAAAGGACCGTGTAAATGACTCCAGGGTAAAACCTGTTCTAAACGCCATTGTTGATGAACGTAATAATCTAGGGGGGGAATTTGTCCTTTTAGTTCCTTAAAAGCCCGTTTATAACTGCCTAAAGAATCACCATAGCCACGGGTTAATTCTAACAGGGAAGTTAAGCGGCGATCGCCTCTAGATAATAGGGCTTGAATCACTGACCAATTATAACTCTCTGGGCGAAATTCTATGCCCTGTTTACCTAATTGTTTGTCTAGAGATTTTAATCTTTTTTCGGCCATTTTATTAACGCCAAACCACTGAAAAGGAGTATGAGATTTAGGCACAAAGGTGCTGCAACCGAAAGAGATTCGCAGTCCAGAGGCGGCTTTTTTTAATGCTATTAACATTTCCACAGTCACCGCTATATCTTCGGTTTCTTCTCCCGGTATTCCCACCATACCATAGAGTTTTATCCCCTTTAAACCGCCCGCTTTGGCATTAATGGCAGCTTGGATAATTTCATCATTGGCTAACTTTTTGTTGATAATTTCTCGCAGGCGATCAGAACCACTTTCTACGGCAATAGTAATTGATTTGCTGTCTCTTAGGGATAAAATTCTGGCTAATTTTTCCGTGACAGTATTAGTTCTAACTGAAGCGATCGAGAGTCTAACTCCCTCAAATTGTGGTTGAAAAAGATAATCAAGTAAGGTTTCAAATTCGGGATGCTGGCTGACAGAAGCACCTAATAAACCAAGACGATCTGTCACTTTTAAACCTTTTTCAATGGCGGGAATCAGGGATTCTAAACTAGCGGTACGAAAGGGTAAAGTTAGATAACTAGCTAAACAAAAACGGCACATTTCTGGACAACTTCGCACCACTTCTACCATATAAATATTCTCCCATGCCGATTGTTTTGTTACCACCGTAGAAGCTGAAAGGGTATTACTGCGATAGGTTTGTTTACTAACAAAGGTAGGAACATTATTATCTATGGGTAGAATTGCCGTAATTTCACCTTCGGAACTATCATAATTAACAGTGTATAAACTAGGAACATATACCCCCGGAACCTGAGCCAAGTGACGGAGTTTTGTCGGGCGATCAGCGTTTCTCACCTCTTGATAGGCATTAATAAAATCAGCAATTAAATTTTCACCATCTCCCAATAAAATTACATCAAAAAAAGCAGCAAAAGGTTCGGGATTAGCGGTTAAAACTGGTCCACCCCCAAAAATTATCGCCTGCTGATCTTGCCGTTGATCACTGTGACAAGGAATTTCTAAAGATTCTAACAGTGAGAGGATATTAACATAGTCCAATTCCCAGGAAAAGGAAAAGCCAACTAATTCGGGATAACGGGGTAAAGATTCTTGAAAATCCGTAAATAAACGACTAACCTGTAGATCTGCTCGCAGGGCTAAAGTTGCCCAAACAATTTGATAACCTAAACTGGTTATACCTACGGAATACTGATTAGGAAAAGCAAAAATAGTTCTAAGGGCATCACTGTGGGGTATTGCGGGAGTAAAGAGGAGTTTTTCGTCTTGTAAGATGGTCATTTTAGTTATCAGTTATCAGTGACTACCAGTGGTCTTCAGTAGCTTTTAATTTTCATTCTCTTGAAAGGGTAGGCTTGTTACCTCTTGTTTTTGGTCATATATAAGTTTAATTTAATCTGGAGGTGAAGGAGGGGAAAATATCTCAATATACAGTTATATGATCATATCTCAGGTTATGATGCTGGGGAGTCGGTGGTCAAGAACAAATTCAAGTTATACTTCCTCCCTAGGGATAGCTATTGTATTTACAGGAGATTTTTTCTTATATCCTAGCAATTTTCACAGCTGAACTAGGTGTCGATTTTATTCCTGAGCGCTGCTTTCAAGCAAATCTTGATCTCCTTAACCCCAACCAGAACGAAATCTATGAATAATCTAGAAGAATACGTTATAATCATGGCGAAAATCCTAGATTTGACCATTCCCGATCGCTATTTAAATTCTGTGGTTGAAAACTGGCAACGCTTGCAAGAAATCGCCAGCTTAGTGACAGAATTTCCCTTAGAGGATGACGGGGAAAGCGCCCTCAGCTTTGAACCATGACTATTTCTGTGAGCAATTTAGCTCGATCAATCCAAAATCGTCAAACTAGCGTCTTAGAAGTTATTAGCCAGACTTTGGCGGCGATAGAGGCAAAAAATCCCCATTTAAATTGCTTTACCGACATTTTACACCCTAGAGCGCTCGCTCAAGCCCAAAAAATTGATCTAGCGATCGCCAATGGGGAACCCGTCGGTGTCTTAGCAGGAGTCCCCTTCGCCGTCAAAAATCTCTTTGATATCGAGGGAATCATCACTTTAGCAGGTTCCAAAATCAATCGGGATAATCCCCCAGCAAGACAGGATGCGATCGCTATTCAAACCCTAGAAGCAGCTGGGGCAGTTTTGGTGGGGGCGACCAATATGGATGAGTACGCCTACGGTTTTGTCACTGAAAATGCCCATTATGGAGCAACTCCCAACCCCCTCGATCCCAGTCGCGTCTCGGGGGGATCCTCCGGTGGTTCCGCCGCTGCCGTTGCCGCTAATTTAGTGCCTCTCGCCCTCGGTTCCGACACTAATGGTTCCGTGAGGGTTCCCGCCGCTTGCTGTGGCGTGGTGGGGCTAAAACCCACCTTTGGGCGCGTATCCCGTCAGGGTTTATTTTTGTTCGTTAGTAGTTTGGATCATCTGGGATTTTTTAGCGGCAATGTGGCGGATATGGCGGCTATTTGGGGTCTTTTTGCCAAAAATAACCTTAAAGCCCCTTTTCATGGCTTAGAGGGCGTAAAAATAGCCCTTGCCGATGATTATTTTCAACAGGGAGCCAAACCGGAAGTACTCGAGGCGGTGACAGCGATCGCCGAACGTTTAGGAGTGACCAAAAAAATCACCATTCCCGAAACCGCCCGCGCCAGAGCAGCCGCCCATATAATTACCGCTTCCGAGGGTGCAAATTGGCATTTACCGCGTTTACAGACCAGATTAGAGGATTTTGACCCTGCAACCCGGGATCGCTTCTTGGCAGGGGCATTAATTCCCTCTAGCTGGTATTTACAGGCTCAACGTTTTCGCCGTTGGTATCGCGATCGTCTGCGAGAGATTTTCGCCGAAGTCGATATTATCCTCACCCCGACAATTCCCTGTATTGCGCCGCCATTAGGAGTAGAAAAAATGATTATTGACGGGCAAGAGCTATTAATTAGACCCAATTTAGGCAGATTTACCCAACCTTTTTCTTTTATCGGTTTGCCTGCTCTTTCTTTGCCGATTAAACGTCCATCCCAGCTACCTTTAGGTTTGCAAATCATCGCCGCACCCGATCGCGAAGACTTAATCCTAAGGGTAGCTAGGGTTTTAGAGGAAATGCTCATAGATATCCCGCATAAGTGAGATCTTAAGGGCGCACTTAACTCTAAAATCCCTAATTTAAGGACATATAGGCAAAAAGGTCATTTTTCTAGTGTAAGTAAACAATCTATTCGTTTTTTCTTCTCTGAATGCTGACTACTGTCTCGGAGACTCCTTTTCAATGGTTGATCAGGTCTTATTTTCTTGAATTTAACTCGATTTCTCGACTCATTAGAACAATCCGAGCCTATAATATAATTAGTTTCGAGTCAAGAATCAATCTTTTTATTGCCATCTATCTGCAAGGAAATCTATGAAAATTGTCATCCCGATCCTATTTTATAGCAAAGGAGGAGTAGAAAGAGTCATTATCTCTTTGATACCTAGCTTATTAGAATACGTCGAACAGATTATTATCGTCCTCCCTCGTAAGGAAATTGAATATTTTAGATCTTTAATGCCCGATTCCGATAAACTCATCTACGAAAATTTTGATTTTTATCCCCATAGTTTTGAAACAAAATTAATCTATTTCTATGGTCTTCTAGCGAACTTTTATAAAACCCTAAGACTAACTTTTATTTATCATATTTTCTCTCGTAGAATTGGACTTTTACGCAGCGAAGCAAGAATTAATCAGATTATCAAGAGTTATCAAGCTGATCATTGTTTGTATGGGATGACTAATCGGATTTCTCCCCCCAATGTCAAGGTTACTTTAAGTGGCATTATTTATGATGTCTTTTGGCAATTTGCTCCCTTAACTTACTCAGAATCTTATCAAGAACCCTACAATGAAGCGTTAAAAGAATGGTTAGATCGGGCTGATCTACTGTTCACAATTTCCCAAAAAACTAAAGAAGATGTTTTAAAAATTTTTCCTAATGTTACCTATGCTAGTAAATTAAAAGCTGTACTTTTAGCTGGATTTATCGAGGAGTCTAATCCCAAGAGCGATTTAGTCAAAAGTGAGCTAGTTACTTTTTATTTTCCCTCCTCTTTTGGTATTTACAAAGATCATACAACTTTGCTCAGAGCGGCCATTACCCTAGGAAAAAAAGGTTTAAAATTTCAAATAGTTTTTATCGGTAAAGAAACCGATAATCTAGTTAATGGAAATCTGCAATTGTCTCAACAGTCCCAAACCCAAGAATACCAAGACTATCTCAAAGAATGTACCCAACTTTATCAGGAAAATAAAGAAATTTTTGAGAGTCATATCAAGGGATTAGGTTATCAAGACTATGAAACCTTGCAATTTTATTATCAAATCTGTTCCTGTGTGGTATTTCCCTCAAAATACGAAGGTTTTGGATTAGCAATAGCAGAAGCAATTTTACAGGGTATTCCCGTTATCGCCTCCGATTTAGAAGTGTTTCAAGAACAGGTAGAATTATATAATTGTCCCGAAAGAGTGCAATTCTATCCTAGGGGAGATGCGGACAGTTTAGCCAACTGTTTAGAGCAATTTATCCTCAATCCAATTCCTCGCTTGTTACCCGAAGATATTCCCAATAAAATTAATTTCTGGACGTGGGAAGATGTGGCTAAAAAATATGTAGAACTACTGAAAGAAAATGCAGGTTACTGATCTCTATATCTACCCGATTAAATCCTGTCGAGGTATTCAATTATCCCAAGCTGAAGTGACTCCTAAAGGTTTACTCTGGGATCGGGAAATGATGTTAGTGGATGGCAAGGGTAAATTTATCACCCAAAGAGAATATCCGCAGTTAGCCACCGTTTCTGTCACCATAACAGAGGATAATTTTTCTCTGAAAACATCTCAAGATTCCCTGACTTTTCAGCCTAATTTCACAGGAGAAAAAAGAGCGGTTCAAATCTGGGAATCCCAAACCATAGCCATGGATCAAGGGGATGAAATTGCCGAATGGTTCGAGAAAATTCTGGACATTCCTTGTCGTTTATTGCGACAATCTCCCGATTATCCACGTCCTGTGAATCCTCGCTATGCAGGGAACGATCATACTCCCGTCAGCTTTGCCGATGGTTATCCAATTTTATTAACTAATACTGCTTCTTTAGAGAACTTAAATCGGCGTTTAGTTGCACCGGTGCCGATGAATCGTTTTCGGCCTAATATTGTTATTAGTAGCGATCGAGCTTTTAGCGAAAGTAGTTGGCAAAAGATCACAATTGGAGAGATAAATTATGCTCTGGTTAAACCCTGTAGTCGCTGTATTATTACCACCACCGATCAAGAAACAGGTAGGAGAAATCCCCAACAGGAACCTTTAAAAACCTTAAGCACTTTTCGCCGTTTCCCCGGGGGCATCATGTTCGGAGAAAATGTCATCCCCGAAAAGACAGGTACAATTAAAGTCGGCGATCCTATTACCGTAATCTAGGGAGATGGGGGTGATTGGTTATCAGTTATCAGTTATCACCGAACAGGTGTGAGTTTTTAGTTCACTGATTACTGCTCACTGTTCACAGCAAAAAACTCCCCACTCCCCACTGATAACTGTGCCGGTATCAAGGTTAAGATAAATAACCATAAGAACAATACTTGACTAGAGACACTGAAACCATGCCCCTTGATACCGCATCGATTTTAGAAGTATTACGTCCCGTTCAAGATCCAGAACTGCAAAAAAGCTTAGTGGAATTGAACATGATCCGCAATGTGGCGATCGATGGCGGAAAAGTTAGCTTTACCCTAGTTTTGACCACTCCTGCCTGTCCTTTACGCGAATTTATCGTGGAAGACTGCCAAAAAGCCGTTAAACAGCTGCCCGGGGTGGAAAGTGTCGCCGTGGATGTAACTGCCGAAACCCCGCAACAAAAAGCTTTACCCGATCGCCAAGGCGTGGAGGGGGTTAAAAATATTATCGCCGTTTCCAGTGGTAAGGGCGGTGTGGGAAAAAGTACCGTGGCTGTCAATATCGCCGTCGCCTTGGCTCATTTAGGGGCAAAAGTGGGGCTATTAGACGCGGACATCTACGGCCCCAACGCGCCGACAATGTTGGGCTTAAATGACGTACAAGTGACCGTACAGGGTGCAAATGGCGAGATATTGGAACCCGCTTTCAACCATGGCATCAAAATGGTTTCCATGGGCTTTTTGATCAACCCCGATCAACCGGTAATCTGGCGCGGTCCGATGTTAAACGGCATTATCCGTCAGTTTCTCTATCAAGTCAACTGGGGCGATTTAGACTATTTAATCGTCGATATGCCTCCCGGTACTGGGGATGCACAATTAACTTTAATTCAATCGGTCCCCCTAGCCGGTACGGTGATTGTCACCACTCCCCAGACGGTTTCTTTAATTGATGCGCGTCGGGGTTTAAAAATGTTCCAACAGCTAGGGGCGCGGGTTTTGGGTATCGTGGAAAATATGAGTTATTTTATTCCCCCCGATCAGCCCGATCGCTCCTATGATCTATTTGGGTCCGGTGGTGGGGAAAAAACCTCCCAAGAATTGGGTATTCCTTTACTGGGATGTGTGCCTCTGGAAATATCCCTCCGGGAAGGCGGTGATACTGGTGTACCAGTAGTTTTAGGGCAACCAGAATCGGCCTCAGCTAAGGCCCTAATAGCGATCGCTCGTCAGGTGGCGGCGAAAGTATCCGTAGCAGCCTATAGTTAGGGTTTGCGGCGAAAAGTTTTCCCTAGGGGCAGGGTGTGGGGTGTAGGGTGTGGGGTTTTACCCATTTTCAGGGAAAAAGTCCAGGAATTTTCCCCCCGATCACTCCCAAGACCGGTACTTTTGGATTTCAAAAAGGTCTAAAAGTATTATCGAACAATGTTTTTAGATTGATTGAGCAAACCCTAGTTAGTCAGTAAATGTGGGGAGAGAAATGGTGAGAAGACAGTCCCTTGTTAGTAGGAAACTAAGCGGTTTTAGTGAGCAGTTTAGCTTTATTTTCCGGGATATAGCCCAAATTGATTGGCTTTTGTTCGTTTTGGTGACGGGTTTAACCGTTTTCGGTGGTTTAATGATTCGTAGTGCCGAAAGACATACCACTGCTCTCGATTGGTGGCAACACTGGTTATTCGGATGCGTGGGATTGGCGATCGCTTCATTTCTGGCCCGTTGTCGTTACGAAAGTCTGCTGAAATGGCACTGGTTAACCTATCTTCTCACCAATCTCTCCCTAATTGCGGTAATTGTCCTAGGGGTGACGGCGAATGGGGCGCAAAGTTGGATTAATATCGGCAGTTTTAACGTGCAACCGTCGGAATTTGCCAAGGTAGGTTTAATTATCACCCTGGCAGCCCTCCTACATCATCGTCCCGCCGATCATCTTTTTGCGATCGCTCGTGTCTTTGTCGTCACTGCCATCCCCTGGGTGTTAATTATGGCGCAGCCGGACTTGGGGACAGGATTAGTCTTTGGTGCAATTACCCTAGGCATGATTTACTGGGCTAATGCCAAACTCCCTTGGATGATTATCCTCTTATCTCCCATCCCATCGGTTTTTCTGTTTAATTTACTTTTTCCTGCTTGGATTGTTTTAGCAATTATCATCGCTGTACTTGCTTGGTTTACCCTTCCCTACCGTTTTTTATCTACTTTCATCGTGGTGGCAACTAATCTGGCAGTGGGTAAATTAGGCGAGGTTTTTTGGGGTTTATTAAAAGAATATCAAAAAGATCGTTTAACCCTATTTCTTGACCCAGAAAAGAATCCTTTGGGGGGAGGTTATCAATTAATTCAATCCCGCATTGCCATCGGATCCGGAGAATTATTGGGACGGGGATTACACCAAGGCACCCAAACCCAATTAAATTTTATTCCCGAACAACACACCGATTTTATCTTCTCCGTAGTCGGGGAAGAACTCGGTTTTGTCGGCAGTATTCTAGTTTTAATAGCTTTCTGGTTAGTTTGTTGGCGTTTGTTAGTTATTGCTAATACTGCTAAAGAAAACTTCGGTTCTTTAATAGCGATCGGTGTTCTCTCGATGATCGCTTTTCAGGCAATTCTTAATATTAGCATGACCGTGGGATTGGCCCCGATTACAGGGATTCCTCTACCCTGGTTAAGTTATGGACGTTCATCTTTATTAACCAATTTTATCGCCTTGGGTTTAGTGGAATCCGTGGCTAATTATCGCCCCCGCAAGCGTTTGTACTAAGTAGTCGTGCAGCTATCAGTTATCAGTTATCAGATTTGAGTTTTAAGTGTGCAGTATTAAATCCCACTTTCCGCACTTCTTAACATTCAATTGATGATTTTTACTAATATATTGCTGACCACCCCTTGCTAGTAAGGATTATAACTACAATGATGGATTTTGATCAAGGTGAAGAATTGTAAACATCTTGAGGAGTGTAAAAATATATAAAAGTATATGAAGCGGTGCGGAATGTCTGCTGTTAAGGCACTATGCTGGATCACGATATTTTTTAACACACATAGTTGTCATGCCTAATTTTTCGCACACTTGCAGCAGTATCAACTACGACCCTAACAGCACAATCCTGAGTGCTGAGTGCCAAGCTCGCGATGGAGAATGGATGCCCACCGAACTGAGGCTTAGTGACCATATCGGTAATATAGATGGGGAATTGCAGTTCGGGGATCAAAACTTCCAAGAAACCTGCCAAGATTGCCACCTTGAGTTCGAGAATGGAGACCAATCTGTATGGTTGGTGTGTACTTGTCAAACAATGAATGGGGAATGGAAACCTACGCAAATACTGTTAGACAGTCAGATCGATAATAACGACAGCCAACTGGAAATAGGATAGGGTAGGGGAGGACGCAAGAAATCCACGATTCCGCTATCTGTTGGGTAGAAAACCTACACTTGCCCGCAAGAAAAGTGTAGGTAGTTCACCAAATGTTGGAGAACGGTTAGAAATCCTCAATGCTCAGGAGCGGATGGACAACCCGCAGTCTTGTGAATATTCGATTCTGACGACTAAACTGGAATTAGTCGCCACCTACCCAGTCCCAGTCTCTCAGAATACTGCCAGCTATGGCCAGAAAGCTCTGAGATAACGTAAGAACTACTTGACCCACTTTTGTTACTGTGCCACTTTAGTTACTGTTTACTGGTCACTGAAAAACCCCCATCTCTCAATCTCAGTCATCCTCAAAATGATTAGCTAGTAGGAATTTTTGACTGGTATTCAACTCTTGCCAAAGCTGGTTAATTTTCTCGTAAGCTTCCGTGGAGGTAAGTTTTCCCCCCGTGTGTAAACCAGCGATAAAAGAGACTCTCAGGGCGAATTCCTGCAAATTAGCGTTAAAAACCAAATTTTGTGGCGTAAATAAACCCCTGTAGCTGGTTTTAGGGTAGAGAAAGTTATCTTTAGAATTGAATTTTTCCATTGTCACCGACCCCCCAGTATAGGATACCTAACATTATTATACTACTTAACCTTTTGTTAACTTAAGCTTAACCTAAGAATTTGAACTTGTCTCTGGATTCTTAAGAGAGTAGCTGCTGAACTTGATTAGCCGCCGCTATCCCAGAAGTTAAAGCCGTTTCTAGGGAAGAATTTCTCGATAAATCTCCCCCTTGACACCAATCACCACAGGCAACTAGAGGTAAAGGACTATTAACACTTAAACAGGGTACAGCTAAACCCTGACGGACTAAAGCATAACGCCAACGGTGAATCCAGGACCAATCGGGGAGAGGCAAAGAAGCACGAGCGAGCAAATATAGCTTAACTGCTTCTAAATCCTCGCTATCGAGATATTTAACCGCAAAATCTCCACTACTATGCACAACAAAGACATAATCAGGGGATGATTGCCGTTTACTGCTATCAAGTCCTAACCAAGCGATATCGGTGGAGGGAGCAACTGCGGGTAAAGAATCGCCATAACCCACCATTACCGTTAAACAGGGATCGTAAACGATCGATCGCAATTCTGGCATAGTGGTTATATGAGAGTTTTCTAACAATAACGCTGCTTGCGGGGCGGGAATAGCTAGGACAATCACCGAAAACTCTCCCCGAATTTGACCGTTATTGTTTAAAACCCATTTTCCTTGACGATTTTCCAGACGAGTAACCAAAAAATCTCGTTCAATTTCTAAACCTTGAGCTAAAAATTTCGCCACGCTATTGATGCCAGAAGGAGCAACATAGCTAGAATCAAACCAAGAAGTAACTATATTCTCTCTCAGGAGATTATCGATTAAAGCCGCCGTTTTTTCCCCCTGAACAGTCAAAAAAGGCAAGCCATGATCCACAGCCATCTCTTGATTCGCTCGATTAACCCGTCGCGTGGCTAAACGACCACCAATGCCTCTAGACTTATCAAATAGCTTAACAGTATAACCTCGATCGCACAACTGACGAGCGCAGGTTAACCCGGCTAAACCCGCACCAATGATCCCAACCTTAATCGAAAAATTTGTCACTAGCCTTCCTAATCCTGTAAACCCTTGAGTTAATATTATTAGTAATCGGCACTAGCGAAACTGATTTAATTATTGGGGACCAGGAGGAAAAACCACATTGGACGAACTACGCACAGCTTTGGAGTTAGCCACCGAGGAGGAACTACAGCAAATCACTAACATCCTCTTTTGCCGTCGTTTTAACCCTCTCGATTATCTACGAGCGCCGGATGCAATCGCCGTTCAAAGTCAAGATTGGGAAAGTTGGTTAGATAGCGTCGAGGATCGTTTTCGTTACCTGGCTGCCGATGGTGTGACAGTATTAAAAGGTCAAACGGAAAAAGTTAGTTATCGTCAAATTCTCGTCCGTGTCTGTCATTTTCTCAAGGTTCCCTACTCCCAAAAAATGCCAACAACAGAAATTGAAGCGGAAATCTATCTTCATCTGGTTAACAAAGCTTGGAAACGTCTCCCCCCATCGGAACAAAAATCCCTCTCGATTCAAATTCAAAAGGCGCTCGCGGATTCCCAGACTCCCCAACCCTTACCGGTTCACCTACAACACAATCCCCTTGATATAGTCCTCAAAGGTAGTAGCGTCATCGCCATTAATTCTATCCTGAAACCGATTCTGCTCAAACATATCGCCGGGCAGTTCGCTCTCCATTTTGTCCGCTATCAAGGGGCAAAAACTGCCCTAGTCCAGGGTGGGACAATTGTTAATCAAATCGCCCTACAAACGGCTAAACAGGGCATGACTAGGGCGGCAGCCCGCTACGGAGCCGTGAGAACCGTGTTAAGTTTGGTAGGACCGGCTTTATGGGGTTGGTTTATTGCTGATCTCGGTTGGAAGGCGATCGCTACTGATTACGGCCGGATTATCCCGACTATTTTTGCCCTTGCCCAAATTCGTCTGACTCGTGAGGATTTCCCAAACCTCACGATTTAGGTTTCTGCTTCTTTCCCTTGCGGGGTTCCGCACCTGCCTTAACAGATTTACTCTGTTCTGGTCTTATGGTCGCTCTACAGACTGACACCGCAAGCCCTGCGGCCAAAATATTTTTACTGGCGTTAATATCTCGGTCATGGTGTGTCCCACAGTTCGGACAGTCCCACTCTCGAACATTTAACGGCAGCTCTTTCACAATATACCCACAATTACTGCACCGTTTAGAACTGGGAAACCATCTATCTATTTCGATGTAATTTCTGCCGTACCAACGGCATTTATAGGCTAATTGTCGAATGATTTCTCCCCAACTAACGTCAGATATTGCCTGAGATAATTTCGGGTTTTTGACCATATTCTTGACGGCTAAATTCTCAACCACAATCGTTTGGTTTTCACGAACTAATTGAG
>JAADBR010000005.1 GCA_009995705.1 Microcystis aeruginosa W13-11 | reverse complement strand
CGAAAACTTACATAAGGTGGGAGGTTCTAATCAAGTCCTCAAGCGGGTGGAAAATCACTTGTGGGCAGGAGAAATCGATTTAGGCTATTAGGAATTGAAAGATTGGAAAGGCACAGGGGTGGTCAACTTTCGGGCTGATGTGAATAAGCGCCGCTCCCGAATACCTGATTAGGGTTTGTATCAGGAATTGGGAATCTGTATCGGCTCAGGCAGTGTCGAGTCAACGATTAAGCAGATTAGCTCTCGGATGAAAATTGTAGGAGCGCAGTGGAAAGGGGAAAATGTGCCACAATATTTAAGGCTCCGTTGTGCTTATCTCAATGGTGCTATAACCCCAAAGGTAGCTTCGTTGGTCACTTAAGCATTTATACTCATTGCACAATTGGGATGCTCCCAGCTAAGAGGCATTTTATCAGAGATTATTGCCGCAAACACGCACCCTACAAAATCAGCGATCGCACTAATCTTGGTAATGATAACGACAGGAAATAACTGTTAGATAATCATCATCGACAACATAAACAAGGCGATTAGTTTCATCAATGCGACGAGACCAAAAACCTGACAAATTCTCTCTCAAGGGTTCAGGTTTACCGATTCCTTCAAAAGGATTGGCTAGAGTATCTTGGATGAGCAGATTAATTCTTTTCAGGGTTTTCTTATCCTGAGATTGCCAATAAAGATAATCTTTCCATGCTTTACTACCCCAAGCTAACTTACGCATCAATTAAATCATGTTCTTGTATTTTACCTGCTTGATATTCTGCGATCGCTTCTTCTAAATGTTGAGCATTAGCCGGAGATTTCAAGAGATAAACCGTTTCCATCAGACTGTCATAATAACTTTTAGACATGATGACAACATCTTCTGCATCTCTTCTGACAATAACGGTACAGTTTTTGTCATTGGCCACTGTATCTATTACAGATTTAAAGTTTTTTCCAGCTTCGCTAAAGTTGACAATGTTGACGCTCATCAGAGTTGTACATGGTTAACTACAAGCATTATTATAGTCTGTCCAAAGGAGAAAATGGAAATGCCAAGGAAAACTATCCTAAATCCAGTTGGCAAAACCGAAAGGCTTCAGGAAACGAACCTGAGTGATCACACTAATTCCTAGAAGGCTTAACGCGGCAATTCATAGCATTTTTATCGATTTTTGTCAAGATATATTTGACACAATTTACTAGAAAAAGGGTTTCCAATTAAAGAGGGCGAATGCAATTCGCCCCTACAATAATAATATTATTGCTGTGCCAATGGTAGGGGCGCATCGCCTGCGCCCAGAATGTCCTATAGATATTTCGACAAAATTGAAAGGCAGCCAAAGGGTTTCTAAAGAAACCCTTTGGCTAGTTTCCAATTAATCCTATTTGACCTAATAGGTAAGGGATAATTTCTCCTCTAACTTTGAATGATACTTTAATCCCCTGTTTCCAACTAATCCTATTTGACCTAAATGGAATTTTAAACATATTGTGCGCCTAGATAAGATGAAGGGCTATAATCAAATTAATTTACTCAATGGCTACGGGATTTTGACTATTATTTCTCCTTTAGAGGTAACAATTGATCAAGCCAACGACAATTAAAAAAAGTTTTGACTGTTTAGCTTTTAAACAAACCAGTCAAGAAAAAATGGCTGAAGACATGAAAAATCTCAGCTATTCAGATCAGATTGAATATCTTCAAAAAAAAATTAATGAAAGTGATTTAAAGTTATGGTGGGAATCCATCAATAACAAGAAATAAGGCGCATTATACTGTGTTAATGCACCCGAAAAAATAAGCGTGCTGCTACGCAGTGCCTTCAGTATCACACTCAGTCTCCAAAAATGCTCTCAAATATCTCACGCTTGACTCTAAAGTTAATTTCTCTAAGTCTTTGATAAAAACTCTCCAAATTTTCAATTTCTATCTTTCCTTCTTTGAGAAGTTTATGAATAATCGCTAAAGTTCCTTTAACATTTAAGCCTAAGCGTAGTGCTTCTTTTCTTGCTGCAAAGTCATCAAGGATGATATAATCAGTTTGTAATTCTATTCCTAAAGTAATGGCATCAGATTCACCTTTCCCTAAACGTTCATTTAAACTATTTGCTAGAGAGATTAATTTAATATTTAGGATAATTAATTTCTGTTGATTGATCAGCTTATTAAGAGTCTCTGAAGATTGATCTTGTTTGGCATTAATTTCTTGTTGTACGGTTGCAGGCAAATAAAAATTATCATTAGAATCTAGGAATTTTTCTAAAAATCCTAACTGAGACAAAAAGCTTAAAGGGGAAGAATTGAAAACAATTTTCATAGAGATTACCATTTTTTTTCTCTATCTATGTCTTCTGTAGTAAGATAAGAAAAATCGATTCCCATTAATTCTAAAATTTTCAAGAACATTTCTGTATCCATTTCCATGATTTCTGCGGCTTTATGAAGACTGATGATGCGAGAAACTAAAGCACCCACCACAAAAATAAATTGTTCTTTTTGTTCAATATTATCAAATAATTGTATTTCGGCGGCAATTTCTTGAAAAGTAATCGAAGTATTCATTGTCTTGCTAAGTTTCATCAATTAAGACATATCTAACTTAATTTTAACGCAAAATCAACCCAACAAACTGCCCTTATCTCAATCTTTTAAATTATAGACAACAAATAAGGTGCATTATACTTTGTTAATGCACCCGATCAGAAAAGCGATCGCTCTTCCAATATTCTGCCAAATGCGATCGCAACTTCCCATTTTTACAGAAAAAATGATAACATAAAACTCAAATTTGAACTATTGTTGTGGAAAGATACTAAGATGACAAAGTTACAATTAATTCAAGCGGAAATTGAAAGCCTTACTTCTGATGAATTTTTGTATTTAAGAAATTGGCTCAATAAGTTAGACGATCAACAATGGGAAAAACAAGTTGAGGAAGATTCCATAGCTGGAAAACTTGATTTTCTAATTGAAGAAGCATTATTTGAAAAAAGCAAAAATCAATAACTCTAACAGTATGTAAACGAATAATTTTAGGGCGATTTTCCCTATCATCATAATGACAATTAACGGCATCTTTTACCATTTCTCGTAAAGATTGTAAATCATCGGCTTCGGTAAAAATAGACTCGCCTAATGCCCTTGCTGTATATCCCCCTTCTGGTGCATCTTCCACTAAAAAAACTATTTCTGTCATATTTCCTTCTTTACTCTCTAAATTTTTGCAGTAATTTTAATTATAGTTTGTTTAGTTTTTTAGATAGCACTTTTTAAAGCTTACAAGATTAGCATTCGCCGTTTATCAACCCTAATCGCCTCTTTATTGCGAAAATGTAGTTAAACAAAGTGCAACCCAACACCAACCAAATAAATTAATAGTTGATCATGTTGGGTTTCGTGCCTCAACTCAACCAACAAGAGCGGCGATCGCACTAAAAGAGCGGCGTACTGCTACGCAGTGCCTTCGGCATCGCACTGATGTGGCCTTACTGGGGAAAAAATGGTATGATAATAACAATTTATTAATATTATTGGCAAGTAATTATGTCATCTTTAGTTATCTCACAACATATTGAAATCACTCCTGGTATCTGTGGTGGAAAACCTCGTATTGCTGGACATCGAATTAAAGTTCAAGATATTGTAATTTGGCATGAAAGAATGGGAATGTCACCAGATGAAATTATTTATCACCATCCTACTATTACCCTAGCAGATGTTTATGCGGCCTTGACCTATTACCATGACAATCGAGAAGAAATTAGACGACAAATTGAAGCAGGAGAAACTTTTGCTAAACAACTACAAGGAAACAAACCATCTTTAATTGAGAAAATATTACAGGGTGAAAATGCCAGTCAAGATTAAATTTCATCTGGATGAAAGTGTTAGTAATGCTATTGCAAACGGCTTGAGAATGCGGGGAGTTGATGTCACAACATCCCCAGAAGAGGGTCTAATTGGTGCATCTGATGAAAGACAACTAGCTTATGCTTTGTCCCAACAACGAGTCATTTTTACTTTTGATGATGATTTTCTTAGTTTGGCCTCTACAGGTATTGAACATTGTGGCATTATTTACACTCGCCAACAACGTCAGCCAATTGGAAAAATTATCAGTGATTTAGTCTTAATTTGGGAATGTTTAGAACCTCAATATATGTATAAAAAGATTGAGTTTTTGTAAAGATTAGACACAATAATAAATAAGGCGCATTATACTGTGTTAATGCACCCGATCAGAAAAGCGATCGCACTAAGGCTACAGCGGCCGATATCCACGCATTAACACGGTTGCGAGCTTTCTTTTCCGCTTCTTTGAGAGAACAAATTTTTAGTCTTTCCTTATTAAATCAAATCATATGAAACTTTTTTAAGCTCTTTTATGTTTACATCATAACAATTGCCGTTGACATCAAGATACTCGCTGAGTACACTACGTCGACAAATAAGTCTTGTACCACCAAACCAAGTAATTCGGACAGTTAATTCTTGACGACAGTTCGGGCATAGAGGATTTCTCTCTTTGTTCATCCGACTGTGATGGAAAGGATCCATTTTGTTTACTCCTTTAAAAGGTCAGCTAAAGTTTTTGGTCAGTTAACACACTATGAAAAAAAGTTACGAATAGATTGCCACAGACTACGAAGACCATCCTTAAAATCAAGTATCATTGAGTAAAATACTGTCAAGAATGGTTGTTTTAATTGATCACACTCCATCATGCCAAACCCATCCTACAAACTACAAGAGCGGCGATCACACTTGGTGTATTACTTTTCGTCGTTATAATATTTCCACGCTTCACGAAGTTCTGTAACAGTCGGCATAGCGAATACTAAAGCCGTTATTTCGGGAATTAAATCTGCCCAATCTTGTGTATCAAACCCAGGTTTTTCCATTTGTAAGGCAACATAACGTCCTAGCCTTATAGTGTATATAAAGTTCAACAAACAGTTAATTCCAACTGCTCCTAAAGTACCAATACCTGGCACTGCGTGTAGCGCAAATGTCAATACTTTAGAGCCTCCTAAATATCCCGCAGAGCCTGCTAAGATACCACCAACAAATTTAAGAACGGTATTTCTATCAAGTTGACGTTCAGCTATTTTTGCTATACCGAGAATCATACCCGTCCAAGTACCACTCACTCCTCCGATATCGAGTCCTGGAACAATGGACCCTGGCGCACCAATGCCAGCCGCCATAAAAGCACATCCATAGATGAAATCTTCATATTTTTTAATTTTATATTCAAATGACATCTCTTAATCTACCCCCCCGAATACTTGATACCAACTTGACTTAAAATCTGAACCACTTTACTCGCGTCATAACTGGGGACTTCTATCTGATCCCCTGAAATTGAGGCATTTGAACCCAATGAACCCGTAATTTTTGCCTTAGCTTACGAATGATTAAGACCAGATAAGGATATGTAACTTTAGGGTGCATTTCGTGAACTCAACCCACGAGATAAGTAATTGCGACAGAATACGATCTTAGAGAGCATAATATCAAAAGTAGTTACGACACATATCTCTTACTAAGCTAACTTGTTGATCTTGGGGAAGGTATGTTATTTCTTTGCTCGCTAGTCCCCGTTGGCAGTCAACATAAATTCTGTATGCTCCGTTCGCTGTATTTACTACTGCCACACCCTGAGCAACAATTCTATAAGCTTTCCTGATTTTTGTAGGGTTTTTTGAGGCAAATCTGATTAAATACTCAATTCCTTCTGTCAAGAATCTTGGCTGTGAGTACGCACTAGGAACCTGTACTCCAAAATCAACTACAAATAAAGAGAGAACGAGAATAGAAAAGATTGTTTTTACGTTTGTTTTCATGATTAATACCCACAATTACGAATGTTCAAAAATAACTCCTTGTAAGGATACCAACTGGCACTTTTACCTACCCCCCCGAATACTTGATACCAACTTGACTTAAAATCTGAAGATATGGGGAGTATGGGAGCATCTCACCTTTGTAACCCCTAAATCAGGTTTTTATGTCAAGCTATTTTGAAAGCCTTGCTAGAAACCAGTTTTATGGATAAATACAATTACTCACTTGCATAAATGAGATGCTCCCTGAGATAGAGATATTGAGATATGAGATATAAGATATGTAACTTAAGAACGCTTTTTGCGTCTAAGCTCATATAGAACTACATCAGGAATTTGACTGACATCAATTTCCCTATCATTCTTTCGCTCACGATCTCTTTGAAACTCTTGAATTTTTCCCCCTACTTCATTTGTAATTTCTTGAATTTTTTCCCCTACTTCTCTTGTAATTGTAGGTGCGTGTTTGATGACATGGCTGGTTGCATGACGCGCGAGTTCACGGAATGCGTGTTCCAAAAAACCGCTCATTTTCAAAATCCTCCCTAAGAAAGCTTAAAAGTTACTGTCACATATTTGTCACGAGTCTCAGTGTATTTGCCAATTTTATAACCAAATAGCTCAATGTCATGAACTGTCGTCTCTGTGCCGGCAAGATATTGAAAAGTTACTTCGCTGACACCCTTAGACTTATAGTCTCTTAGAGATGATGAGATTTGTTCTAATGTATCTACTTTTACAATGCCTGACATTTGAATCTACCCCCCCGAATACTTGATACCAACTTGACTCAAAATCTGAACCACTTTACTCGCGTCATAACTGGGTACTTCTATCTGATCCCCTGAAATTGAGGCATTTGAACCCAATGAACCGACGATTTTTGCCTTAGCTTCTGATTTTTTAGAATCGAGCGCATATTTATCTAAAACGAACTTCGTCATAAAATACCTACGTTAAACTGAGACATAAGCAATAATACTTAGAACTAGCGTCGCTGAGTTAGATATGGTTAGTTTTAGGTCTGTTTTGCTTAACTACATTCCATCATGCCAAACGCTTCCAAAAAGTGACAACCCCTAAACATCGGATTTTATCGGGAGTTTTGTCGGGTAAATTTTTCTGAAAATTGGAAAAAGTGGGATTTAGTTGGGCTATAATACGCAAAAGTCTTTTGCTGTGTCGATTGTATGAATATCACGGAAGTCTTACAACTGATTGACGAACGCCTTATTGAGCGAGATAAAAAGCCGCTAAATACCATCCAGAAGGCTATTTTTGAAGGGAGTTGGCAAGGACAGAGTTATCAAGAAATAGGTAACGAATATCACCGCAGTGAGACTCATATTAGAGAGGAAGGCGCTAAATTATGGAAGCTTTTATCAGAGGTTTTAGAAAAAGATATAAAAAAATCTACTTCCCGTTCTGTCTTAGAAAGAGTGTATATTAAATCATTAAAAAATTCTAACATTTATAGTATTAATGGCAATAATAATAATCTTTGTCCTACGGAAAATACAAGATTGTCTAACGAAAATGACTTAAATAGTAATAATAACTCTCAATCTGAATCAATCTATCATGATCTAACCCTTGCTCCTCAAATTATTGACTTTTACGATCGAGAAAACGAACTGGCAACAATCTCGAACTGGGTGTTTAAGCAAAATACTCGCTTAATTGCCGTTTTGGGATTATGGGGAATAGGAAAAACCACCCTAGTTAAACGATTTATTGATCTCAATTTAGAACAATTTGAAGTGGTGATTTGGAAAAGTTTAAAATTTCCCAAGTCTTTAGATTTATGGCTAAATGATTTATTGAATACTTGCCAAAAAGAACCGAAAGAAAGCACCGATAACAAAATCCAGCAATTGTTAGAAGTTCTAAGCAATCATAAATGTTTAATCGTCTTAGATGATTTTCAAAATCTTTTTGCCGTTGGTCAAATGGCAGGTAATTATCAATCTGAATATAGCAGTTATCAACATTTTTTAAAACTGATTGCAGAAATCCAACACCAGAGCCATTTTATTCTCATTAGTCAAGAAAAATCGGCGGAAATGAACTATCTTAATCAAGAAAATTCTCCTATTCAATGCTTAGAATTATCAGGATTTGAAGCGATTGATTTTCTTGAAAATAAAGGTTTACAAGATGGGGAAAGATGGTTAGAATTAATTCAATTATATGAAGGTAATCCTTTTTATTTAACCGATATTGCCGTTTTGATTAAAGATGTTTTTGATGGCAAGGTTAACGATTTCTTGGCAGAAAATAGCTTAGTTATTACAAAAAAAATGCAGTCTCATTTAAAACAAATTTTTGGTCGCTGTTCTCCCCTTGCTCAACAAATCGCCTTAGAATTAAGTAAAGTTGATCAACCTTTATCTAGAGAGGAGTTAAAAAATAACCTAGATTTATCTGCCAGTGATTTAATCAATGGTTTACAATCCTTGCAACAACGTTATTTAATTCAAAGGGAGCAAAACCGATTTCAATTATCATCTATTTTTAAAGAGTATATCAAAAGCGATCGCTCTTAATTTTTTTGATTAAGTTAGCTCTGAACTTCCCCCCATACACATCTACTAGAATAGCCAAAAACCCTTATCCATCAATGGATACACCCATTAACTTTTCTGAATGTACCCATGTTGATTGTAATACTAAATTCAGTTATTAAAAACTGATTATTTATTCTCCCCTTTGCCTTTTGCCTCTTGCCTTTTGCCTGTCTGATATGTTACCTATACTCAACGGATTTAGTATAATACCTCTTAAAGAAGATCGAGTTTAAAAAAGAACCCTTCCAACCTCTCAAACTGATTGGTAACAATTAGAGGCAATCAGCGATATTGATAGCGATGTATGAGATTATTCTTGAGATAATAAATGGCTGGTTATAATTAAATTAAAAATGAATTTTAGGTTCGATCCCCCCTGCCCCCCTTGATAAGGGGGGTGCGGATCCCCCCTACCCCCCTTGATAAGGGGGGCATCTGATAATTTTTAAAGCCTACCTACTTATAAAGTCGATGTCTGATAACTGATAATTGATCGCTGAATTTAACTTCTTAAAGAAACTTGGAACTGTTTAACCAAAGCTTCTCGCACTTTTGTCATTAAGGGTTCTACCTCTTCATCGGTTAAAGTTCGATCGCTGGCACGATAGACTAAACTAAAGGCCAAACTACAATGATTTTCTGGCACATTCTGCCCCTGATAGCGATCGAATAATTCGACTTTTTCTAAGAGATTACCTCCAGCATTTTTGATAGTTTTTGTCAATCTATCTACGGGTATATCTGTGGAAACAAAGAAGGCGATATCTCGTGCCGCCCCCGGATAGGTAGAATAGACCTGTAAACGCGGGGTAATTTTGGCACTATCGCTAAGAGTTGCTAACAGGATCGGGAACTGGATTTCAAAGGCATAAACTGCCTCAATTAATCCCTTTTGCTGACGCAATTGCGGGTGTAGTTGACCGAATATACCTAGGCGTTGTTTGCCAATCCATAAAGAGGCTGTTCGTCCGGGATGAAAACGCGCATCTTCGGCATCTTTTTCGTAGCTTACTGTCAGCGAAAGGCGATCAAATACTGCTTCTAAAATGCCTTTTGCTTCATACCAAGTCATGGCTACCTCTTTACCCGATCGCAGCCAACGTCCGGCAGGGAAGAAATCACCGCCAAAAATGCCAGCAATTGCATCGTATTCGTTGATATTATCCGATTCTGAGCGAAAAACTCGCCCGATCTCGAAGCCATTTAAGGAACCGTTACCCTGAGACTGATTATACTCAAACGCTTCGATTAAACCGTCGAGGAGATTAGTCCGCAAAGCAGAATACTCGACAAAAAGGGGATTAGCGAGGACAACTTCCGCTAATTCCGGTTTAACTAGGGAATATTGGACTAATTCCGTCAAACCCACTGCGCGAAAAGCTTCCCGCAGCCGACGCTGTATAGTTTCCTCAAAGGATAATCCTCCAGCTGCGGTTTTTGCTGGCAAAGTATCGACAAAGCGATCATATCCGTACAGTCGCGCCACTTCTTCAATTAAGTCAATTTCTCGTTCTAAATCCCGATAACGGTAGTCTGGCACTGTCACAGTCCACAGAACAGGGTTTTTTGAGGTTAACTGCAATTCACAGCCTAAATTGCCTAAAATCCGCTCCACATCTTCGGCGAGAATTTCACCGATCGCACCATTATCTAGGGTAACTTGACCCAGTATTTGCTGCAAACGTTCTAAACGTAATTCGATCCAACCACTGGACTGATCGGCACGATAATCAGCTTTAACCTGACTGCTGACAGTTCCCCCAGCTAACTCTAGAATCAAATCGATCGCCCTTTGACAAGCATATTCCAAAGCGGCGGGATTAACACCGCGTTCATAGCGTCCGGAAGATTCGCTGCGTAAACCCTGCGCTTTTGAGGAACGACGGATAGCGATCGGATCGAATAAAGCCGACTCTAGCACAAGATTAACGGTTTCCTCGTTAACTTCCGTATCTTGACCTCCCATCACCCCTGCTAAAGCTACCGGCTTATTATTGGCAGTAATTAACAAATTAAGCTCTTTTAAGCTTCTTTCCTGACCATCAAGGGTAATGATTTTTTCCCCTTCCTCGGCAAAACGTACCCCAATAGTAACGGATTTACCTCCAGCAAAACTCTGTAAACGATCGCGATCAAAAGCGTGTAAGGGTTGTCCCCACTCCAAGAGGACATAATTAGTAATATCGACCACATTATTGATCGATCGCAGTCCGGCAGCCTGTAAACGCTGTTGCAACCATAGCGGAGATGGGCCAATTTTTACCCCCTCGATCACCGTACCAATATAAGCAGGACAGGCTTTATTTTCTGATATTTCCAGAGATAAATCTTTTTTAGGGGAAAATTCACCTAATTTCACTTTTGGTAGGCTTAATTCTCCTCCTGTCAAAGCCGCCACTTCTCGCGCGACTCCGATCATACTCAAAGCATCGGCACGGTTAGCGGTGGGAGAAATATCTAAAATCACCTCATCGAGTCCTAAAAGGGGACGAACATCTGTACCTAAAGGGAGATTTTCCTGGCTAAAAATGTGGATTCCTTCAGAATCTTTGGTTAATCCTAATTCTGCGAGGGAACAGATCATCCCTTCCGATTTTACCCCCCGCAATTTAGCCGGTTTAATCGTTAAATTGATTTTGGGTAAATAAGTTCCCAAAGTA
Source organism: Microcystis aeruginosa W13-11 (assembly GCA_009995705.1). Lineage (GTDB taxonomy): Bacteria > Cyanobacteriota > Cyanobacteriia > Cyanobacteriales > Microcystaceae > Microcystis > Microcystis aeruginosa_F. The sequence continues at coordinate 48,699 of JAADBR010000005.1, read as the reverse complement.
GCCACAGGAACTAGAATATCAGCCCTAGCATTGGGCGCACCACAGACAATTGTACTAGGATTTTCCTGACCGATATCCACCTGACAGACACTTAGTTTATCTGCGTTGGGATGGGGTTGGCGATCGATAATTTTACCAATAACCACACCCTTTGCCCATTCTCGGCGATCCTCAATGTCTTCTACCTCTATTCCCGCAATTGTCAATAATTCCGCTAATTCTTGGGGAGATTGGGCGACTTTGACTAATTCTCGTAACCAGTTGATCGAAATCCGCATCGTTAATTCTTGCTTGCCGTTGGTTCTTAACTATTGTAAACCGTGGGTAGTCAATGATTTAGAGATTAGGGCCGATCGGCTGTTAAAATGTTAGGGGGAGGATGGAAGAACTGTGTAAATAACCGCTCATTTTCCTTGGCCAGGGGTGATATTATCTTTGAACAGATTACCGATAATTTGGGGAGATAATCAGTAGTTAGCTATCTATATCAAAAAGGATTATTGATGCCACCCGATCAAATAGAAAACCTCCTCAAGGGAATTTTGAGACAATACCAAAGTTCTTTTAGTGACAAAATATATGGAGAAGAAAATGATGATTATGATTCGCTTATGAGGGTATTTGGAATTACTCCTAGTTTAAAAAGGGAAAATCGTCAGTATTGGGGCAGGGAACTAGGAATGTGTTGGCAACGTCTGGTGACAGAAGTTTTTAAGGCTAATTGTTTAGATTATCAACCGGCTTTAAAGATTGCAGATGATCAACCTTGTGACTGCATTTTAGGTAGAGATGCCATTGATACTAAATATAGAATTGGTTCGGGAGATTCTGGCACACTTAAAAAGTTTAAACAGTATGGAAAACTATTACAGGAAAGAGGACTTAGACCTATTTTACTGATTGTGCGAGAGGATAACTTACCAGCAGCGATTAAAGCTTGTCATCTGGGTGGCTGGACTGTTTTGCAGGGCCAACAAAGTTTTGATTATATACTTGATCGCAGTGGGTTCGATTTGCTGAAAGCTTTTGACAAATTTTCTGAAACACAGGAGTTTTATATTTCCCGATGAATATCTCAAAAAGATGGCAACTTCTGCACGGTGATTGTAGAGAACTTCTCACTTTACTAGAAGAATCTAGTATATCTTGTGTGATCACAGATCCACCCTATAATTATGAGTTCATTGGCAGAAATTGGGATCATGATGAAATCCAAAGACGCAGAGAACGTATTCAAAACAGTTCCACACTGGTCAAAAATATTCCCTATGGAAGTGGGTTAGCTGGTGGGGTTCGCAATCAGCGTTGGTATCAACGCAATCGCGAAAATGTGGTCAATTATATTGAATGGGCAACAGATTGGTCAAAGGAACTAATGCGTGTTTGTAAAAGCGGGGCTGTTGTCGCTGTTTTTAGTAGCACAAGAACACTGGCTCATATTCAGATTGCTCTTGAAAATGCTGGTTTTTATGCTAGAGATGTGCTGGTTTATAGACGACATTCAGGCATTCCTAAAGGATTAAATATTGAGAAAAAACTTGACAAAATTGGTGATACTAATGCCAAACAATGGCAAGGTTGGCATACTTGCCTGAGAAATGAATGGGAAGCTATAGTTATTGTGCAGAAGCCTCTAAAAAACAATTATATTGAAACTATACAAATGACTGGATTAGGTCCCTTCAAAGCTATACTAAGTGACGGCTCTTTTCAATCCAATATTTTAGAGGGCTTTTCTAAAGGACGGGATGAAAATTTTGATGAGCATTGTACGATTAAACCTTTATCATTGATTAGAAAACTGCTCGAGTTATTTCTACCACAGGATAACATTCATATAGTTCTCGATCCTTTTGCTGGAACGGGTACAACTCTAATTGCCGCTCTAGAATTAGGTTATCAGACTATTGGTATTGAAATTGAAGCTCAGTATATTAATATCATTCAACAACGTTTGGGGGAATATTTTGGCAAGATCGAACAGGAATTTGAGGTATTTGATTAGTCAATCAAAAAGTTAACAATAACAACCACTACGGTAGAAAATCGGCTCGACAATAAATCCTTCAGAGAATTAAGGAGAGTTAGTCAAGCTTTCGATCAGAACATCATTCTTAATAACTCTTATCTTAAACTACACACAGACAGAACACTTCTGGGAAAATTATCCCCATCTCCCCTAAAAACAAGCTATCCTAAAGATTGCCATCTTGTTCCGATTCTATCCGTGCCTTACTATTCCCAATATCCCGACGCTTTCACTCCCAGTTATCTGAGCGAACTACAAGGACAGATTCTCGCTTGTCCCCACTTCACAGTTAACAATTTAAATCGAGATTTCGTTAAAACCAAAGGCTTTTCCATCGCTTTTCGACGCACACAACTCAGCGAAGTCGAACGAATTTTTCCCTATTTTAAACCCTATCTTGATCGCAGTTTACAAGCTGACTGCAACGCTTTTTATCTTAATCCCTTACTCCTACAAACCGGTTCGCGAGTTGATCCCCATATCGATCGCTCCCTGCGCTCCTATTGTAAAACAATCGATCCTCCGCTCCTAGTTAGCGTCCTTTATGTGCAGGTTCCTAGGGATATTCAAGGGGGGGAACTGGTACTAGCAACCAGCAATCGTTCCGTGGCCCGGATTCGTCCTTGTGCTAACACCCTGATCCTCTTTCAAGGAGATCTCACCCATTCAGTTAATCCCGTTAGCTGTTCTGGTATTCGTCTCAGTCTTGTCTGCGAACAATATCGCTTAGATGCGGAAGAATTGCGAGAGATTCCCGAAATGCAGATAGAATCGCGAACCATGAAACCAGAAAAGAAAAAAAAGAAAGATCGGGTCGTTGCACTACAATAAAAGGGCATTTTTGTAAAGATATTCTAGATGGTGATGCGCGAACCGATCGTCGAATTAAGGGGAGTAACCAAAGCTTTCGGCAAGAAAGTAATCTTAAATAACGTCGATCTCAAGGTGTACGAAGGGGAAGCGATCGGCGTGATCGGTCCATCGGGGACGGGAAAATCGACCATTTTGCGCTTAGTCGCTGGATTACTGGCCCCCGATCGAGGAGAAGTGTACATATACGGCACAAAACGCCAGAGAACCGTAGAACAGGGGGAAGATCCCCTCGGTGTTGGCCTAGTTTTCCAACAATCGGCCCTTTTTGACTCCCTCACTGTTGGGGAAAATGTCGGTTTTGCTCTCCATCGCAACTCAAAGCTAAAACGAGCCGAAATCCGCGATTTAGTGGAAGAAAAACTGGATTTAGTGGGAATGTCCGGTTCCTACGACCTCTATCCCTCTGAAATATCCGGAGGGATGCGAAAACGCGTCAGTTTAGCTAGAGCAATTATCAGCGATCCCTCGATCGCCGCTGATCGAGCGAACATTCTCCTTTACGATGAACCCACTGCCGGACTGGATCCAGTTGCTTCTACCCGCATCCAGACGGTAATTATGGAACTTCTCAAGGTAAAAAAAGCCTGTGGGGCCCATCTTATTGTCACCCACGTCCACAGCACCATCGAAAATACCACCGATCGCATCGTTTTTCTCTATAAAGGTCAATTTCAATGGGTTGGACCGACTCAAGAGGCTTATCACTCCGAAATCCCCGTACTCAAGCAATTTTTTACCGGCAGTATCGACGGACCAATTCAGTAAACTGCCAATTGAGGGAAGTGGGGTGTGGGGTGTAGGGTGTAGTTATTTATCCTCTTAGCGGCAAAATTAGCCTCTATTCTTCGTTTATTGGCATTAGGATGAAACTTTGAACAGATAGCACAAGCTTTAGAATTAGAGATCGAACAGGTTAGACAAGCAACTCAAAGGGAATAGGAAAAGTTCAAAGCGATCGCATTTTAAGAATGGTTTCCCAATCTCGATCGCTATCAATCAACAGTAAATTATTCTCCCAACTTTGATAAATTAATATAATTTCTGGGGCCTATCTATTTAGCGATCGAGGTAGCTACATTAGGACTATTGGGGTTAATATCAATAGTCCGAGTTGCGGGAATAACGATTAAGTCTAAATCTTCCATTGGGATAGCGCCAAGCAATACTTGATCCCCCATCACCAAAGCACCGACGAAACCGACGCGGTTTTTGAAACGAATTTCGATCGGTCCAACGTAGGGAACCAGTTGACGGGAACCATCAGCTAAAATTACCTCCTTGCGATCGATTTCAGTTAATTTTAACTGAATTTGAATATGTGCAGGAATGCAGAGATGCAAGGCTCCCTTATCAGCCAAAGCTGCGGTTTCTAGAGGCGATAGGGAACGATCAACGGGGTTACTAAGTTGTATTTTGGCTGAAACTAAACCCATTTTATCCTGTTGAGGTGGTCTATTAATTAGATTATACTAAATCCGTCAACGGTAAATTATTCTCCAAACTTTGATAAATTGATACAATTGTTGGGAGCTATCTTTTGCTGGTAGCTATCAAGTAAAAATCGCCAAACCTGAAAATCTCTCAAGTCTTCTCTTAATTAATGTTAAACTGGGGAGTAATCCACGGCTCATCACCAAAGTACAAACTATGACTACTGCTACTGATATAGGCACATTAGTCACCCGTTCCCCAGATATTGGCAAGGATCGTCCAGTCATTACAGGGACAGGAACCTCTGTTCGTCGAGTAGTTGTTTTGTATAAGCAAGGTGCCAGTGCAGAGGAAATCGCTCGCTGTATGAGCCATCTAAGCCTTGCCCAAGTTTATGCTGCTTTGGCTTATTATCATGCTAATCGCGATGAAATTGAAGCAGATTTGGCTGAGGAAGACGCTGAATACTGGAAGCTGGCATTATTACACAGCAAAAAGGCTTAACCAATTTTTAGATGGACAAGATACTTTTGTACATTGACGAAGACCCTGATATGTAGCCTATACTCACTGGGGAGATACAGGCAACACGAATGATCAAGGTGATGCGTTACGGCGGATTGTTAATTTTAGTTTTTTTGACCGAATTGATAGCCGCAAATACGCACCCTACACTCTACCTCTAACTGCTGATTTTCTCGTCATCAATCAACCAATTCTCTAACTTTAAAGCAGGCACACGCTCAAATTCACGGGTATTTGCAGTAACAAGAGTCAAATCAAGTGCTAGGCAATGAGCAGCAATTAGTAAATCATTTGGACCGATTGGGGTTCCTGCTTGCTCCAAATGTTTACGAATTACGGCATAGTGCTTATCTTATCTACAGTTGATTCTAATGGCAAAACTGTCAAGAACTCAAGAATGCGTTCTAGTTGCTGCACCAGACGGGAGGAACCACTCTTAACCACTCCAAATCTTAATTCACAGGCCACAATGATGCTTGTACAAATGCTTTCTTCGCCGACATCGACAATATGCTGGAAAACCTGACCTTGAGGATACTTGATCAAATTTGACAGGATGTTAGTATCAAGAAGATATTGATAGGTCATTAGGTGGTACTAAAATGTGATGTCATCAAGGGGAAGCAACCCTTCATCTATGTCAGGAAAATTGTCTGTAATGTCTGGTAAAGTAGTCAGCAAAGAAAGTAGAGAACCGGAAGAAATCGGCTCAATGATTAAGCGATGACCTTCTTTGCGTAACAAAACTTCTGTGCTTGATAGGGCAAGTTCAGGAGGAATAGTTAAGACTTGCTCTTGTCCATTTGTTAGTAAAGAAACCTGACGCAAGTTTTGCATCTGTTGACCTCTTTGTTAATGATCACCTTACTATTTTAACCTGAATATTGCTTGATATAAATAGGACTTGCTGAAAAAGTACGGGCGAAGCATTCGGATAGGAAATCTACGGTTTCAGCGATGGGTTATGCCCGAATGCTTCGCCCCTACAGGACGCTATGTTCTGTTGTAATCGTCGAAACTGCTCATCTGAGATATTAACAGTAATGGAAGCCATTAGAAACCTCTCAATAGTCTAAATATTCAACATTATAACCTATATTTCCATTATCAAGGGCGAGCGCTTTATAGTAATATGTAGTCATGAAACTATCATACCATTTTTCTTTATTCGCGTCACAACGAATGAAGGTTTGGCAAGCATTCGAGCGTGGATGTCTGTCATGGATTTAGAAATTTGGTATCAGGCTCTTCTAGGTTCTGTGTGATAAGTTTAACTCACAGAGGATCGATCAATCTTTGTGTCCTCTGTGTCTGGTGTGGTTCCTTCCACTCGCTCGCTGGGAAGAATGTATCTTAGAATACATTTTACCCACCAAACCCAAGAGAGCCACTATATCTCGTGAGCTTCTAAAAATTCTGATGACCAAAATCCTCACCGATTATCGAGGCTTTCCTGTGCGAAAAAGATTGCTCCATATTTTAGACCATACCGAGATGGCTGTGTTGAAGGATAGAATAGAAGAAACGCTTCAGTATCCCGAACAAGTCAGAAAATCTAACACTGACAACCAAGTGATTTTAAATTACCGTTATTATCTTAATACATTAATGGGAAATAAATGGCTATGCGTTGTCACTAAATATCTTGATAAAGATGCCTTTTTATTGACAGCCTATTTAACGAATAGAATTAAACAAGGAGAATTGTTATGGCCACTAACTTAAAAATTTGGTTTGACAAAGAAGGTGATTTCCTAGAAGTTCTTTTTTCTGATCAACCAGGTTATATGCAAGAAACAGAAAATGATGCAATTATGACCAGAGTTGATCTTCAGGGAAACGTATTAGGTTTTTCCATTTTAGGCGTAAGTCAACTAAAAAAGGATAACCCTTTAGTCGCAGAACTTTCGGGTAATGTTACAGCTTAATTTATGTGGTCAATCCGTCGCCAACCTAACTAATTTTGGCTCCTCCGACATCATGGGGTAAAATGTTCGCTGCGTTACATTTGGGCGAACGCGGTTCGCCCCTACGTTACTGATGCGTTTTCTAGCCAACGAAAATTTCCCTCTTGATGCTGTTGAAGCCCTACGGCAAAATGGACATGATGTGGCGTGGATTAGGATGGAATCACCCGGAATCTCCGATCCTGAAGTTTTAAGTCGCACCCAAGCGGAAAATCCTATTAAGGAGGTGCGTCAGACAATCTCTTAATTTTTGGCGAACATGAAGTTGATTAAAATCGAGTCAGGGACGGCTCCTTAGTCCATTCTAATTGGCTTTTTCCCTAAGTTGTCAAATTCATCTAGTTTTCTAGAAATCTCGGCCAGAGGCGAAAAAATCAGCGACAATGATATAAATAGAGTTATCAACACAAGTAAAGTGATTATGACTGTAGCCACGACGAACGCCCGAGATATTTTCCGCTCCGCCTACGAAAACCGTTACACTTGGGATGAACGATTTCCAGGTTACACTGCCGATATTATCCTCACTCAAGGACAGGAAGTCCATACGGGCAAAATTCAAGTTAATGCCGATTATAGTGTGGAAGTGAAGGGCATTAATGACGAGAAAGTGCAAGAAAGTATCTATAATCAAATGCGCGACATTGTTACTCACCGCAAAAGAAGCAATTTTGATGCTTCCCACGGCAAAAACCAGTTTAATTTTGGGCAAGATGATCCCACCGGTGCGGTAGAAATTCTTGTCACCGGCGATGCGATGGGGTCTAATTATAAAGTACGCGGCCAGGAAATCTGTCAAGTCAGTCGAGTCATGGGACCGATGGCTTTTACTATTAATACCGAGGAAAGTCTCGATACGGGAGAAGGTTATATTTCTATTCGCTATAATGCCATTTTCCGCAATGCTAAAACCGATGAATTAAAGGGAAAACGTGACTTTAAGGAAACCTACGAAAAAATCGGTAATTATTATTTACCCTCCTGTCAAGTGATTAACGCAATCGATGCCGGGGGCGAAAAATCCACCACAGAATTTACTTTTATCAATCTGCAGCTTTTACAATCTTAAGGGTTATTCCCGCCCAAAAAGCGTTAGGATCGAGGTAACTACACTGTAATAAATCTCTGACCAGAGGCTGATTATGTCTTTAACACTGACCCCCAATAACGTCGAACAAGTTTTAGATGAAATGCGCCCCTACCTGATGGCGGATGGTGGTAACGTGGAATTAGTCGAAATCGACGGACCAGTCGTCAGACTGCGTCTTCAAGGCGCTTGCGGTTCCTGTCCCAGTTCCACCATGACCCTAAAAATGGGCATCGAACGTCGTCTCCGGGAAGTGATTCCCGAAATTGCCGAAGTTGAACAAGCTTTCTAAATCTTGGTTCAATTAATTCTCACCACCGCCCGATTGACTAAGTTAAATTAGCGATCGGGCATAATATTAACTATATATTTTTTTCTACAAGATTGATAAAACTACAGAATTAATTAAGATAAAAAGTATCTTTTTTAGCCGATTAACCAGCCAATTAAGCATTAACATATACTTGAAAATTTTTGATTAAAATTAAAACAAAAATTATGACGGAAAATATCCCCACCATTGTGGTCATGCACGGCGACCAAACTGGAGAAGAACTATTACTAGAAGCCCTGAGAGTATTGCAACCTTCGATAATTCGTCAACCGCTTAACTTTGCCGATTTTGATCTTAGTTTAGCCAGGCGTCGCCAGAGTAACAATCAAGTGGTCCATGAGGCCGCCGAAGCGACCCTCAAAACTGGATTAGCCCTGAAAGCTGCTACTATCACCCCAGAAATTAAAGGAGATGTGGGCAGTCCCAACGCTATTTTAAGAGAAGCAATGAATTCTCAGGTAATTCTCCGCATCGGTCGCCGTATCCCCGGTATTCGTCCAATTGGGGGCGTTTATTCTCCCATTGCCATTGTCCGCATGGCCGTGGACGATGCCTACGGGGCCAAAGAATGGCGAGAAACCACGGCCACCGGCGATGAAATTGCCTATCGCACCTCGCGCATTTCTAGGGCTACCAGTCGCGCTGTGGCCGAGTTTACCTTTCAACAGGCCAAAAAAACTGGGGCGCGGGTATTTGGCGGCCCAAAATTCACCGTCAGTGCCACCTACGAAGGGATGTTTAAAGAGGAATTAGACGCGGCGGCCCAAAGACATCCGGAAGTACGTTATCAACCCCTGTTAATTGATGCAACTTTTGCCCTACTTTTACAAACCGACGGCGAAGCTTTGGTGATTCCAGCACTTAATCGCGATGGCGATTTATTATCGGATTTTGTCTTGCAACTCTATGGCAGTATTGCCGGGGCCGAAAGTTTAGTTTTGGGATTTGATGAGGAGACTTTAGCAGTTAAAACTATTATGGCAGAAGCTCCCCACGGCACAGCCCCCGCTTTAGAGGGCAAAAATATTGCTAATCCCATGGCGATGATTTTAGCCTCGGCAGCTTTGTTAGGTTATATCGAAACTAGCGAAGCGCGCAAGGCTTCTCGGGCGATTTATGAAAGTGTCTTTGAAACTATTCACGAGGGCAAAAAAACCCCCGATTTAGGGGGACAAATGACCATGAGTGAGTTTACCGATGAGGTGATTCGTCGCGTGGTCAGTAAGTTAGAAGTTTGGTCTGCTTTGGGGTAAAGGAACTCATCTGATTGCTCTCTTAAAGGAGTTTGAAGAAAGGGTAATCCAAAAAAATAAGAATTGTTGCAAAGGCCTTGCTTTTGTTTATTTTACGGAAAAACCAAAGCTACCTTTGAAGTGTATAATAGAGTCACTTTGCCGGATTAAGACAAGAACAATGAAACTACAAACTTTGACAAAAACTCTGACTATTGCTCTGATTGGTGTAGGAGCTGCCTTGACCTTACAATCACCGAGCCAAGCTCAAACCAGATTCGAGTGTCTTTTACCAGTGACAGGCCCCTATGTAGGAGTTCCCACAACCTATGCCAAAGTCGGACCTGATGAACGCAAAGCTGTTATTCGTTGGGTTTCTCGTTATTCTAGCGGTTCCGGTTACACTCCCCAGCAACGGTGTCTAGAAGTAACTAGACGATTCAATACCCTTTACACTCGACCAGGCGGAATTGATATTATTACCACTGGCTATCTCAATGGTCTGCCGGTAATCTATTCCCCTAGTAATGGACGAGAACGGGCAAATAGCAGTAACCTATTATTTACCCTCAAGAGCGGGGAAAACGCAACCGAGAAAATCCAACAGCTATTTGACATCCGGGAAGGATCCAGCAGCAATCCTTTGTTTGAAAGCTCATCGGATTCTGCCACTGTCCATTTCAACAAATTCCTAGAAAGCGTTCCCGTAGAAACAAATCTGGCTACCGGTTCGTCCTCTTCTCCAGCACCGGCGACTTCTCCCGAACAATCGCCCCAAAAACCATCAGGCGGTTCTGTTTGGTAAACTTTTCTAGTTCTATAGATGGGAGCGTAGTGATCAAGTGAGTCGGCCTATAAAAAGAATTTTGGCTGGTGCGGGCGGTTTATTATTGGGACTGTCAACACCTTTGCTTGCTGTCCAAAGCTATGCTCCCGCTCTGGAACCTAACCAGGCCAATGCCCATAGCTCTCAACAACTTTCAGAACAACAGCTGCGTCAGTTAGCCAGAGCAATTACCGTTAAGGTGTTATCAGGGCAAGGCTGGGGTTCGGGCATTTTAGTCGAAAAACAGGGTGCTTCCTACAAAGTCCTCACTAATGACCATGTTTTAGGGCGGTATCGCTCTCAGGGTTGGCAAATACAAACCCCTGACGGCAAGATACATCGGGGGGAGTTGGTCAGAACAGTTCGCTTGAATGATTATGATTTAGGCTTAGTTTCTTTTCGCAGTAGCCAAGTTTATTCTATTGCTGATTTGGCTAATGTTGATGATCTCGCTATCGGAGATCAAGTTTTCGCCGCTGGTTTTCCCTACGATGGCGATCGCCCGACCGAAGAGGGATTTACCTTCACCCTGGGTAAAGTGTCGCTTTTGAGTGATAAATCCTTTTCGGGAGGCTACCAAATCGGCTACACCAATAAGATTAAAAATGGCATGAGTGGCGGACCGCTGCTGAATCGGCAAGGTAAAGTTATTGGTATTAACGGGATTCATGCTTATCCTCTCTGGGGTAAATCCTACGTTTTTGCCGATGGAACAGTGACTTCACCGGCACTGTGGGAACAAATGAGTCGATTAAGTTGGGCGATTCCTATACAGACTTTTTTGCAATCCGAATCACCTTCTCTGTCTGCTTCCAGTCCGGAACGGCCCGCAGTGTCACCCCCACCGCTTCCCACCCGTAGAGAACCCACTTTCTCGGAAGATTTTCCTTCTCCATCCTCGTCAACCCCAAGAGAAAAGAATCCCGCTCCCACACCACTCTGGTAAATTCCACTCAACTGTATTTTTAAACCAGAATGAGCAACAATTTCTTGAAAATTTCCGCCGCCCTAGTTAGTATAGCGGTGTTTGTGGTTTCTCCTCAGATTGCTAAGGCATCAACAACTGAGCAGCTAGAAAAAACTGCTGAAAAGATTACCGTTTTAATCCCCTCAGAAGAAGAGGGGGCGAATGGGAAAATTACTGCTAATGGCTCTGGATCAATTATTGCCAAAGAAGGAAGGGTTTATACTGTTCTTACTGCTAGTCATGTAATCTGTAAAGATGCTAGAGATGCCTGCAAGTTCTATTACGACCAACTAAAAATTATTACCTGGGATGGCAAGCAATATCCGCTCGATTACAATAGCATCAAAAAATTACCAGGAGTAGATCTAGCCCTCGTGCAGTTTCAGAGCGACCAAAATTATCAATTAGCTACCTTGGGTAACTATCAAGTAGCTGACGAACAATTTATTTTTGCTTCTGGATGGCCGGATCCGAAATTTATCGGCAAGCGGAAACGATTGTTCAATCTGGGGAAAGTGCTACCCAACGCCATTACGCCCTTGCTGAAAATATTTCCCCCAGAGTTGGGATATGAGATAGTTTATACCAGTGTCACCTATGGGGGTATGAGTGGCGGTCCAGTGTTGGATATCAATGGACGAGTCATTGCGGTTCACGGACAAAATGAAGCCGAAAAAATAGAAAAGGTTCCCGTGCCAATTGGATTTAGTCTCGCTATTCCCATCACTACTTTTTTGACATTAGCACCCCAGTCTGGCATTCAAGGGCAGATAAATGTCGAGAGTTCGCCCCCTAATACTTTATCTTTCCAAGAAATTGGTGATGAATTATACAAGACTTTTGAAGTTCCCAATAATAACGACACTAATCCCCTAAACTGGCTTAATCAAGGTAATAAAATGTGGCGGTTAGGACAATTAGCCCTCGCCTATGCCGCCTACGAAAAAGCCTTGCAACTCGATGCTCAACTCTATCAAGCTTGGTACGGTAAAGGTCTGGTCTTGACCTACTGGAAACGCCCCCAAGAGGCGCTGGCCGCCTACGAACAAGCTCTCAAAATTAATCCTAACTCCGATACTGCCAAAAAACTGCGAGACAAGCTCCAACAATCCTTAGGGGGGAGAAATACCCCTTCTCTAACTCCCCCACAGCCAACTACCGCGCCCACCGTGGAGCCTTCACCACAGCCCTCTAATCCGAGAAGACTATGGTGAAGTCAGTAGGGAAAATGCGGTTAGCTAATAGTGGGTTGCACCAATTTAGCTAAGGATGCTTGAATTGCTCGCAGTTCTGCGGGAGGATTACGGAGAAACTCTTCGTTACTGGCTAAAATCATCGCATTATAGGCCTGCACCGCCGCCAGCAATTTAGCTGGAACTACCTTCTTATCTTTGGTCAGTCTCTCTAAGCTGGCCAATAAGTCTTCAATAACATTTAAAGGCGGGGCGCCGGGGGCTGTGTAAAGAGCGGCGGTCACAGCATTGATATTATTACCCGCCTGAGCATCTCCTGTTAAGATGCTCAGTAGCGATTCCTGAAAGGCTGGGGGAATCGGCGTACCCGTGGGGGAGGTTAAATTATTATCAGCTAACTGAGTGTTCACAGAAGCGGCCGCCTGATTAACAGCGATTTGAGCCGGTTCTCCCCCCTGAAATCCCGTCACCGTCGTGGTGGTGGGGAAAGTTTGACCAGCAAAATCACCGGTGGAAAGAATTGGTCCGGTGGCATCGGATTGGTTGCCGGTTTGCGCCATACCGGGAGAGACTAGGGAATTGGTCAGCAAAACTGCCGCCACTAAGGAAACTTGCCAATTGGTCAACCATTTCATCAACATGGTCTTAATCTCCATTCAAAAAGCTAAATTAATAGGATAAAAACTGACTAACGGGGGAAAAAGTAATTGTAGCCGATACTCATGACGAAGCGAGCGCCGTCCCCGGCATTGCCCGTTAAATCAGCACCCGCAAGGTTAACCGTCAAGGGGATTTTCGGGAAGGGAATCAGGGAAATACCTGCGTTTAAATCTTGACCCGACCATTCGACAATGGCCGAGACCGGTTCAACAATTCGTAAACCCGCACTAGCAAAGACACCGAGGGAATTTACCCCATCTTCGATGGCTCCTTCCGAGCGAAAACGACCACCACCAACACCCAAAGAGAGCGTCAATTGACTAAAGGGTTCTTTCGTTGTTTCTGTGAACTGAAAAAATTTGCTCACCACCCCGTAGATACTGCTACCGGCATCTGTCCCACCCCAGCGAATGGCGTTTTCAAATCCCAGGGCGACAGCAAAACCTTCTGGCAGAGAACGGTGAATTTTAAAGCTAAAACTGCCCCGTCCGGCGTTATCACCAAAAAGGCTCAAAATCGCCAGAGTTACATCTAAACCGACAATTTTCTGGGGTTCTCCTAAACCGACCCCTAGAGCTAACCCACCATCTGCTTGATTGGTAAAACGGGTTCTCGACTGGAAACCGAAACCACCGAAAATCTGCCCAAAATTCGCTCCAAAACCGATGGGAGTAGAAATACTGGCAGCAGGGGCAACCACAAATTCCGCCAGTTTCGCAGAAAGGGTTTTCGGTTCCTCAATCAGAAAATCTTGACGTAAACGCTGCAATTCGGGGGAAACATTGGTATCAACGGGGGTAGATGCCTGTGCTTGCCATTTTTTGACTTCTGGCGAGTTATTATCTCCTGCTGGTAAAAGCTGACTCGCTTGCATTGTCCCTAGATTCCCCTTCCATTCTTCTAGGGTTGAAATTGTCCTGGTCTTTTCTGTTGCTAAAGTATCGCGGGAAGATTTCTCTAGTTTATTTTCTGAGGATGAGGGCAGATTCCTATCGGCTAATCCCTCTGTTGTCAAGAAGGAATTGGTTGTCAGAACTCTTTCTGTCCTCTCTAATTCCACGGGGGAATTAATGGTAATTTTTTCCTGGGATACCCGAATAGAAGCAGCGTCAATGTCTAAGGGAGAAGGAAGGGCCTTCACCCCATCGCAAAGTATGGCTGTCCCCAAACAGGATGTGATGAAAATTCCTCCAGAAAATATCTGTCTCATCTGGTTGTTTCTTTTGGCTTTTTTTGACAACACTCTCGGCTTTCCTCACAGACGAAGTTAATTGGCGGGAATTGTAACTGATTTATTCTTAGATAGCAAGTTATTAAACCTGTTCGTTATCAACCATGGAATCCCCTAGTGCGCCTAAATGAAGTGTAGGATATTTACCACCTCTATTCTTGGCTTCGCTGGTCGTGAAGGGTCTTTGTTGACGAATCAAATGGGTGGATTATATTGCTAAAACTAAAAAAAGCGGGTTGAACCCCGCTTGTAATCAAAAACTAAGCCAACTTAAAGGCATCTCGCCAACACCAGCGCAACAGGGTAAAAGCTATTAAACCTTTAACCATTTCTAGAAACCAGTAACCAATCTGCAAAGACATCATTTCTCCCGACATTCCCGACGCGGTAACGGGGGCCAGTAAACCCATGGCGCTCAGATTGGGAGTGAGAAAATAGGTGTAAATTAGGGTGATTACTAAGAGAACACCGGCGAATAGGAGCGATCGATGTTCGGGGAGATGGATTAAGGTATGATAGCGGTGGAAGACAACAAAGCTACACAGCACAATCGCCGCACAAACTAATTCCAGATGGTTAAAAATGCCAAATAGCAAGTAACCAGCACTGGCAAAGCCATTTTGTGTCATCATGCCAGCTACGGATAAGCTGGGGAGAATGATTAAATCGATGACGAAACTGGCACTTAACCAGAAACCGAGAACAACCATGGCTAAGGTTGTCCAATTAACCCAAGACCGATAACGCTCAACAAAAGTTTTCATTAGGCTTGCTCCTCCTTGCCTTTCTAACTTAATTGTAAAGAGCGTTCGCCAAAATTCTGGCCAGTTTTTTGGTAATTCTTAGCAATTCTTATCAATTCTCAGGAGAGCAACCAAACAATACCGCTCTTATTTCTGGATTTGGCTACCCGCTCGAGGCGGAATTGTAAAGATTTATCAACAAGTGTTTATAAAAACCTTTAAATATTGACCAAGCTGACGATTCTAGACTTACCCTAAAACAATAACTGACTATCTACGGGTTTACTGTTATGGATAAGGATTTTCGTAACTATCGCATGGTTTGCACTCTCACCTTCGGAGATATTTACGGACAAATAATCGTCTGGTTAACCGTTATTTTTCTTACTCTCGCTTCCACTCTAGCTCTTTGGAGTAGCACTAGACAAATTTTCGCCCTCGCTACCCTGGGGTTAGTCGTCGTCCTCTCTTTGCCTTTTTTACTCTTTGCTTTCGTTACTACCCTCCTCAATCATATTGAATTCGTTCCCATCGAACCAGAAACCAATATTCGTCGTGGTCCTGTACCAGGAGTTAGCGGCAGCCGTGTACCCGCAGCCGGCTAAATCCCCAATAAATAATCTAGAGACGTTGCTGGTAACGTCTCTAGCAGTTTTTGCCCTTGTTTGCGTCGGGGTTTCTCCTTCGAGATTTTTATTAATTTTTGTAAATTTAACTTGTTTTTAAAAACTTTTTCTGGTAGCGATTATCCAAAGAAAAATAGATGAAAGAGGGAAATCCTCAAGAGAATAATCTTGTTTGCTGTCTGATCCCGGTCAATGATAAATTTTTAAATACCTAGTCTTTTACATTTTCCCAACTCCCGGAGTGATCCCCGATGTTAAAAAATCTCTTTGGTGGCAAAAAATCTGACTTTTACTTAGAACTAAAAGAAACTGATGGTGAACAAGAAGCGACAGCAACCACGGCAGCAGCCGCCCCTGTTCTGGAATCGCCCGCCGCTGCTGTGGAGTCTGCTGCCGCCCCTGTAGCCGAGAAAAAAGCCCAAAAAACTTCTATCAAGAAAGAAAAGCAAGTAAAAGAAACTCCCGCCGCTCCTGTGAGCGCACCGGCGCCCTTAGCCGCTACTAACGGTAAAGTAGAGCCGCAAGAGGTGGAATTTGCGACAAAATACTTGATTACTCCTAGTCTGTCTCGCCGTCGCCCCGGTCCGAGTTTGAATGGTTTCAAAGACATGGCACGCAAGGCGAAACTACCTGCTAACCGCGGCTAAATCCCCCGGATTGCTTTCTCAACAAAAAAAAAGGAGAGCTTTCTTTGACTCTCCTTTTTCATCAGGGTGCATCTACTGACTCAAGTTTAGCAGAGAGTTTTTTTAAGGTTGGTTATTTAGGTTACTCCCCAGAGTATTTTGGGGATAATTATTGCCTGTCTTTTTGGGTAACTTTTAAAACCTAGGGCTAGATCGAACTGAGCAAAGCGGTGATCACCACTACCCCGATCTGTTTCTGGTTTTTCAATTCTCCGACTTTTTTGGCGAGATCGGTGGTTTTCCCCGTCGCGTTCTCCATGATTTTAACTCGATCTGCTTGCAGCTTAAACCCTCTATCTCCGCGTCTGGGGTTCGGATATCGCCTTTAATTTCCGATTGTAGTAGCCGATAATAACTCTTGAACGCTGATGATCAGGATTATTTCCTAACTTTTAACTGCCGACATCTGCCGCATTTCTAGATACACTAACAAAGCGTTAACATCAGCAGGATTGACTCCCCCAATGCGGGAAGCTTGACCAATGGTGGCGGGTTTAATTTTTGTTAATTTTTCCCTGGATTCCATTGACAAAGTTTCTATTTTCATGTAGTCAATATCGGGGGATAAATGACGGTTACTATGGCGACTGATTTGGTCAATTTGATTTTGTTGTCGCTTCAAATAACCGGAATATTTAATCTCAATTTCTACCCCTTCTCTTTCGGCTAAATTTAAATCGGGATTACCCAAACCATAGCGATCAAGATCCAGATAATGGAAGCTAGGACGACGCAGTAAATCCGCTAAAGAGAGAGAACCTTTGATTTTTTGTTCCGTATCCTTAACGATGGCGATTGCCACCTGATCCCGTTCTTTAATTCTCGTTTCGTGTAGGCGTTCTTTTTCAGCGATAATATTAGTCTGTTTAGTTTGGAATAATTGCCAACGCCGGTCATCAATTAAACCAATTTCTCGCCCTAAAGGTGTTAATCTTTGATCGGCATTATCCGATCGCAATACTAAGCGATATTCAGAACGACTGGTTAACATTCGATAGGGTTCTCGCAGATCCTTAGTACACAAATCATCGACCAAAGTTCCTAGATAACTTTCCTCCCGGGGAAAAACAATTAACTCTTTTCCTAAAGCAAACCGCGCCGCATTAATACCCGCCACCAGTCCCTGGGCTGCCGCTTCTTCATAACCGGTTGTCCCGTTAATTTGTCCCGCACAAAATAACCCCTCAATCTTCTTCGTCATCAGGGTTGGATAACACTGAGTTGCTGGTAAATAATCATATTCCACTGCATAGGCAGCCCGCAACATCACACAGTTTTCTAAACCGGGTAAAGTCCGCAGCATTGCTAATTGAACATTTTCCGGCAGTCCTGTTGAAAAGCCTTGGATATAAAGTTCGGGAATATCGCGCCCTTCCGGTTCGATAAAAATTTGATGACTTTCTTTATCGGCAAAACGGACGATTTTATCTTCAATACTAGGACAATAACGCGGTCCTTTGGAGTCAATAAAACCGCCATAAATGGGGGATAAATGTAAATTATCTCGGATTAATTGATGGGTTGCCGCTGTGGTGCGAGTCAGATGACAGTTCATTTGTTCCCGTTCAATCCACAACTCCGGATCAAAACTAAACCAACGTACCTCGTCATCGGGCGGTTGCGGTTCCATGCGGGAGTAATCCACCGAACGCTTATCCACACGGGCAGGAGTGCCAGTTTTTAGGCGACCGGTCTCGAATCCGAGACGATTTAGGGTTTCTGTTAAACCCACCGCCGCAAATTCCCCCGCCCGTCCGGCTGCCATGGATTTGCCGCCAATCCAGATTTTGCCGCCTAAAAAAGTGCCAGTGGTTAAAATAACGGCTTTAGCTGCGAAACAAGTGCCGAAATAGGTTTCTACCCCTAAAACTTGCTCATTTGCCCCTAAAATCAGGTCTGTGGCCATGCCTTCCCGAATAACGAGATTTGCCTGGGTTTCGACGATACTTTTCATCACCGCCGCGTATTCCCGTTTATCGGTTTGGGCGCGTAGGGCCCAGACTGCCGGTCCGCGAGAGGCATTAAGAACCCGTTTTTGCAGATAGGTGCGGTCGGCCATTTTGCCAATTTCGCCGCCTAAAGCGTCCACTTCGTGGGTTAATTGGGATTTGGCTGGACCCCCGACGGCGGGGTTACAGGGTTGCCAAGCGATTTTATCGAGATTAAGGGTGAGGAGAAGGGTGCGACAACCGAGACGGGCGCAAGCTAGGGCCGCTTCACAGCCGGAATGGCCCGCCCCGACGACGATGACATCAAATTCGTCTTGAAAGTCTGCGGCTGAGGAGAAAGTCATACTCGCTCGAGGGGAAAATTAATTAATCAGACTAATATTCTAGCAATTTTTTTGAGTTTTCCCTCAAATATAATACAAAAATACCAACCGAACTCATTGACTACCACCAAAGCGATCGCATAAATCTAAAAACAATCTGTATAATTCCTATTTAACCTTGCTTTTTCAGGGCATTACTGGCTAAGTATTATAGGTGCTGATCATATCTTCACGATCGTGCAGAGATTGTAATCATGGATTTACTTGCCAACCCCGTTGCTTTGTCGCGAATACAATTCGCCCTTACCGCTATCTTCCATATGCTTTGGCCGGTTTTAACCACTGGTATGGGCATCTATCTAGTGATTGTCGAAGGATTATGGCTAAAAACCCGCAATCCTGACTACTATCATCACGCTCGCTTCTGGTCAAAACTCTACATTCTCAATTTCGGCATTGGAGTTGCTTCTGGTTTACCCATGGCTTTTCAGTTTGGCATGAATTGGGCGCCTTTTTCGGAGGCAGTGGGGGACTTTTTCGGAACTATCCTCGGTTTCGAGGGAACCATGGCCTTTATGCTAGAGGCTAGTTTTCTGGGAATTATGCTGTTTGGTTGGGGACGAGTTCCCCCGTTAATTCACTTCCTAGCGACAATTCTTGTCGCTTTCGGGGCTAATCTTTCCACTTTCTGGATTTTAACCGCTAATTCTTGGCTGCAAACCCCCGCCGGTGGCATCTTTGTGGATGGTAAATTCATCGTTCAAGATTACCTACAAGCGATTCTCAATCCCTTCATGGTTAATAGTTTCCTGCATATGTTTTTCGCTACTCTGGAAACTTCTCTTTTCGTCATTGGCGGGATTAGTGCTTGGTATTTGCTCAATAAACGTCACATTAGCTTTTTTAGTCGTTCTCTCAAAATTATTCTTACTCTAGCGATTGTTATCGCTCCCTTGCAAATTTTTGTCGGTCATCTTAGTGCTGAACAAGTATATCACTATCAACCGGCTAAATTAGCCGCCATGGAAGCGCAATGGGAAACCATTCCTGCGGGAGAAACTGCCGCTTGGAGTTTGGTTGCTTTACCCAAGGATAAAGCGGAGACAAATAGCTGGGAAGTGAAGATACCTAATGCTTTGGGTTATCTTTTGGAGTTAAAACCCAAGTTATCGGAACCTGTTCTGGGCTTAAAAACATGGAAATACGAAGACAGACCGCACATGGTGGGGCTAATCTATTATTCCTTCCGGATTATGGTCGCTATCGGTCTTTTTCTCGCGTCTTTAATGGCTGTAACTGTCGGGCAATGGCTGCGCGGTCAATTATCTAACGAAAAAATCGACGGTCAAAAATGGTTACTACGCGCTTGGGTTTTTGCGGCCCCTCTGGGTTATCTTGCGGTGGAAACCGGTTGGATTGTCCGTTGTGTCGGTCGTCAACCCTGGACGGTTTACAATCAAATCCGGACTGTGGATGCTGCTTCTAAACTGCCCGCGGGCGAGATTTTAACCTCTTTAATCGGAATTACGACGATTTATGTGGTTTTCTTGGTTTCCGCTCTCTATTTCGGCAGTCTTATTATCCGTCAGGGACCCAATCTTAACTTACCACTGCCGGGGACTCAAGAGGAAAAAGTGACCTTACAGGAAGCGAATCCCCGTTCCCTAGAAGCACAACAATAGGAGGAACTATGGAACCGTTACAGTATTTTTTGCCGCAAATTTGGTTTTTTATTCTGGGTTTATTCCTGTTTCTCTATGTCCTCCTCGATGGTTTTGACTTGGGGGTGGGAATTCTTTCCCTGACTTCCTCCTCCGAGAAGCGTCGCAGTATTTTAATGACCAGTTTGGGCAATGTTTGGGATGCTAACGAAACTTGGATTGTCTTGATGGGGGGTTCTCTGTTTGGGGCATTTCCCCTAGCTTACGGGACAATTTTAAACGCTTTATACTTGCCAGCAGTAATTATGGTGGTGGGGCTGTTATTTCGGGCGGTTTCCTTCGAGTTTCGTGAACATTCTCGTCGCAAGTTGTTCTGGAATTATGCCTTCGGACTCGGCAGTTTTTTGGCCGCTTTGGGGCAAGGATTCGCCCTCGGTGCGGTTTTTGAGGGCATTAAAGTGGATGAATTGGGTCATTTTGCCGGCGGCCCCTTTGATTGGTTAACATGGCGATCGATTCTAGTGTCTCTAACTTTAATCCAAGCTTATGTTTTAGTGGGTTCCACTTACCTAATTCTGAAAACTACGGGTAATTTACAGGAAGTTCACTATAAAACGGCAAAAATTGCCGCTATTACCACTTTTATCGGTGCTGTCTTTATCACCATCAGTACGCCGCTGCTTTCTGACCATATCCGTCAGCGTTTATTTGACCCTCGACTAATTTACATCTTTATCCTCATCCCGATTTTAGGCGTGGTGTTACTGGGTTTATTACTGCGGAGTTTGCAACTAAAGGAAGAAAACACCCCGATGGTCTGGACAGTATTGCTGTTTATTCTCTCTTTTATCGGTTTGGGATTGTTGATTTTTCCCGATATTATTCCCCCGTCGGTGACAATTTATCAAGCGGCGGCCGCCCCTAGTTCTTTGGTGTTTATGCTGACTTTTGTGGGGTTTTTAATCCCAATTTTACTAGCCTATACAGTTTATAATTACATCGTTTTTCGGGGTAAAATTACTGCTGAATCCTACGGAGAATAGATGACGTTGCCGATTTCAGCTATCAATCTTCTTTGGTGGGATTTTTAAGGGGAGACTCTCTAAGCTGTTGCTAAACTGGATTTATTCTAGGAGGTCTTTGGGTGTAATTAACTCGTAACGCTCGAAGGGTTGGTGAATCCAAGGATTATCGGGGTAATATTCCACATAATAGTCAGGTTTGATTCTTGATGCTGCTTTGTACCAAATCACCGCAGTTTTGATATTGGTAATACCGTATTTTTCCTGTAACAAAATCGAGGTTTTTTGGAGAGTGATTCCCGAATCGACTAAATCATCCACTAATAACAAGGGACTCTTTAATTTGGGTTCGATCATGGCTAAATTCGAGGAAATAGTTAATTCTCCCCGAATTTGATGATTTTGCCCCCCGTAGGAAGCAGCGTAGAGAATGGCTAGGGGTTGACGAAAAAGACGACAGAGAATGTCACCGACGCGCAATCCTCCCTTAGCTAAACAGACAATCTGAGCAAATTGCCAACCGGAACGATCGATTTTTACTGCTAATTTTTCGATCAGACGATGGTATTCATCCCAAGAAACATAGACATCGGCCATATTTTCGATTCTCGATTGATAATTACTTATTTTCGGCAGGTCGATCACTACTCCAGGCCCACCAAACTCGATCGCATTGACAATGATAGAATTCCTGCCATTTACGACGGGAATCTTCTCCTAAAACGGGAGCGCGGCGATTGATCCAAACTGCCTGAGCTTCTTTAGCTTTAGCCCCACAGTAAGGACAACAAAAATTGTAGGCGTGAACAGCATTCTCTGTCCAGTCAGGGGGAAAGGGACTAAAAGCATCCATAATCTCTGGGTTAAGGGGGTTAACAGTCAAAAAGGGGCTTGAATCGCTGGTGTTTAGGCTATAGTTCTCAATTTCTGCTTCGATAATTTTTACAGCGTTTCCCATAAAGATGAAGTGTAACCTAATTTGGTATTGACCACCGACTCCCCCAAAGGAAAACTTTGTACCTCACTATTAAGATAAATGCTACAATAGGTTTTGACAAGCTGTAAATCTTCAAATATGGAAAGAAGTTATACAAAAGTTGCTTTTATAGATAGGAACATAAATTAAATATACCCTAATAAGGGTGAATAAGCCAGGCTTATAATTTTACCAAAACTAATGAAATAGCTTCTCAAACCACTCCCCAAAAATGATTATTTTACATAAGTACATTTACCTTGATGTGCTGCTGGGTAGGTTTTGTGCTGGCTAAAAGTATCGTTGGCATGAGACACCTAAGTGCGCTCGTGAAAATGCAAGGAATTAATGTCAATTATAATCGCCAAAGTTTAAATAAAATTTTGAAAAAAGGCACGTTAGAAACGCGCCTCAAAAATTATTAATTAAACTTCAGTTAAGAGATCTAAATTTAGACTATTAGCAGCCTAAACGACGTTTGTAGCCTTCAAAATCTTCACGCATTTTCTTATAGGCCAGATCTCGTTCTTGGGGCGACATATAAGCACGATCGCTTAGAGTGCTTGGCTGCGTCATATAAGCTAGAGTAGAAATGTCTCCTCAAAATTATTTTAAAAAGCTTCGTCTTAACGCCTTACATCAATCCATTACCCAAAACCCCGAACTAACGTTAATTTATCAAATTGCCGAAGAATTAGGTTTTTTTGAGCGAGGACATCTTGCCTCTGATTATAAACAACTGTTTGGTTATTTTCCCTCTGAAACTTTTAAAAATAGAACATAATGAGCCATCTTAATTGTCATTGTGAGCGGTAATAAATTCTAATCAGGACAAAAAATTGTGCGAAAACCGATATGATTGGTAGAAGTGTCGATATCTTCGGGATGGCGAGCGGCGGGACGGTAACGAGCGCAGTAGTTAGGGGCGCAGAGGAAAGAGCCTCCTTTGAGGACTTTACGGGGTTTTCGCATTGAGGGATGAAGTTTGAGGTTATAACTATCTTCTTCGGTTCCGCCTAGGGGATTTTTCGGGGTACAACAGGCTTTAGTCGGGTTTTTGGGATGTTGTTCCTGATACCAATCTTGTGTCCATTCCCAGACATTACCTATCATGTCATAAAGTCCATAACCATTGGGGGGATAGCTTTCTACTGCTTCTGGACCGGGTGCATGAGGTTTGAGATTTTGCCAAGGAAATTGTCCTTGCCAAGTATTAGCCATGACTTTACCATTAGGCATAAATTCATCACCCCAAGCAAATTCTGCCCCCTCTAAACCCCCTCGTGCAGCAAATTCCCATTGTGCTTCAGTTGGGAGTTCTTTTCCTGCCCATTTTGCATAGGCAAGGGCATCTTCATAGACAATATGTACTACAGGATGGTTTTCTCGATTTTTAATTGAACTTCCAGTACCTTCGGGATGTCGCCAATTTGCCCCCGGCATATATTGCCACCAGCAGACAGTACGAGGATCAACGGGACGATCTGGTTTCACAAAAACGGCAGATCCGGGAACTAATATTTCAGGATCAGCATTAGGATAATCTTCTGCTTTCGGTGGTTTTTCAGCAAAGGTAATATATCCTGTTTCTTTGACAAATTTTCTAAATTGTTTATTAGTGACCAAATATTTATCCATCCAAAAGCCGCTAACGGTTACGGTGTGGACGGGTCCTTCTTCAGGATATTTACGACTGTTTGACCCCATTTCAAATGTTCCCCCCGGAATCCAGATCAGATCTTTATGGGGAGGTTTACCTGGAGCAGATGAGGGGTTTTGAGATATTTGCATACTCAAGATATAGCCTTTATTTTATCAAGGGTTAGAGTGGGTAGGGGCAATGCAGAAATTACCCCTACAGCTTTGAAAGCAAATCGGGTCTATGCTACAGACTAAGCAGATTAGTCACGCCACAACATCCCTATTAATTCTGTCTCAGGATCGATCGCGCCCGCGCCCGCGTCATTTTTAATCGTGACAATGACTTTTTTCAGCTTCGCACCTTCAAACTCGAAAAACTCGAACTCATGTTCGTAGTCTGATGATACAGGCTGTCCGGGATCTCGACCAATATTAAATCCCGCCCCAAACTTACCCGGTTGAGTCAGGAATTGCTCAGGATATTCTGGGAAAGCTTCCTCAATCTTGGTACTTTGCTTAATACCATTGATATAGAGTTGTACCTCTCCTATGGTACTACCACCAAACTTGCTATCCGGTTGTTGATTGGGCTTCTTGTTAAATACAACTTTGAGTGTCTTTTCCTCGTCGGCAAGATTAGGGAGTGGACAAGTGATCTTCTGTTGCTGTTGTCCTAACCAGTTATAGACATAACAGAGTTTGCCCTCGTAGATATAGAAACTATATCCACCAAAACTTCCTCCATGAGCTATCATTACCCCTTTAGGAGTCTCACCCGTGGAGAAATCAACAATGGCTTCGATTTCGTAAGAACGACCTCGGGTATTCGGAGCAACGGCTTCGGGAATTTCTGATCCCCCTGGATAATAGGTGTAACTGAAGGTAGCATCCTTTGGGTCATCTTGAGCAAATGCTGGGGGACGTAATTGGGGACGATCTCCACCCATAGCCGAGCGATCATCAATAGGCATACCTTTGTATAACCCTGCTTGCACGAACCACATATACTTCATCTGTTCGAGTTTATCGGCATATTTCGGGTCATTAGCTAAGTTACGAGATTGAGTCGGATCGGGAGTTAATTCCAATTTCAGATCCCCATCCATACAGTACAATTCCCAGATATCCTTCTCAAAATTACCCCAATTAGAAGGCGCAGGAGCATGGACAGTACAAACGTGCCAACCTTTATACCAGACTCCTCTTGTTCCTAGCATCGAATAGAACTGAGTTTCTCGCACTTTCTTGGGTTTTCCATTGGCATCCTTGGGTTTTTGCTGGTCAGAGAGTCTGTAAGCAAATTGATACTCAGGTTGAGCATATTCGGGAGCGAAAGTATAGGCGAAGCTAATTCCCTCAATGGGATTTTGGGTGTAACCTTTAACCACTTCTGGGGGTTCTACACCACACATTTCGTAAAGGGTAGGTACTAAGTCAACCGCGTGAATGTACTGTTTGCGAATCCCCGTATCTGCGATACCCGGTCCACACATCATAAAGGGAGTTGCAGCACCACCTTCATAACCTGACCAACGTTTCCAGTATTTGAAAGGCGTATCAAAGCCCCAAGCCCATCCTGTAGGATAGTGATTATAGGTTTTCAGTGTGCCTAAATCTTGGAGAAGGGCAAAGTTCTTGTCAAAATCATCGGGAATACCGTTAAAGAACAGGTTTTCATTCACTGAACCATTAGGCCCACCTTCTGCACTAGCACCATTATCAGCTACAGCAACAATGATGGTGTTATCCATTTGACCCGTTTCTTCGAGAAAATCGAGCAAACGACCAATTTGTTCATCGGTATAGGTGGAGAATGCCGCATAAATCTCGGCCATACGGATAAATAATGCCTTTTCTTCGGGAATTAATCCTTCCCAAGGTTTTACCCAATCAGTTTGAGGCCACGTCTTACCAGCAGGAACTCCTTGGATCTTAGTGTGGTCAGGGTTAGGTTCTCCAAGCTCACCTTCACCATGAGGATTAATCTCCGAGGGTGTTGTTACCTCATCCCCAAAGATGCCTAATTCTTTCATTTTGGCAAGGACTTCTGTGCGATAGACTTCATAGCCATCTTTAAAGATACTTGTCTCGACAAAGGATAAATCTTGTGGATTATCGGGAGCTCCCAGGCTCGTGTTATAATCATAATCTAGGATCTTCTGAGGCCAGATTTGATGGGGTGCATGGTTGGCACCGGGACAGAAGTACATCAGCCAAGGTTTATCTGGAGCGATCGCCTTTTGATCTTGGATAAAGGCAACTGCCTTATCTACCAGGTCTTTCGATAGATGATAACCGTTCTCTGTATCCGCCATATTGGGACCATAAGGAGGTTCAATCAGATGGTTATCATAGACCAGATCTGGATACCATTGATCGGTTTCTCCGCCTAAAAAGCCATAATAGCGTTCAAAACCACGACCTAAAGGCCAATGCCGCTTCGTGGATGCCATATTTGCCTCTTCTTCTGGCACTAAGTGCCATTTACCAAGGGCGAAGGTACTCCAGCCACGCTCACTCAATACGGCTGGAATCATGGCATTTTCAAAGGGAATGCGACCATTATTACCAGGGAAACCCGCTGTCACCTCTTCGATACAAGACATCCCGTTACTGGTAGCATTGCGTCCATTTAATAGGGATGAACGAGTGGGAGAACAAAGAGCGGTAGTGTGAAAGTTGGTATAAATTAAGCCTTTTTTGGCAATACGAGCTAAATTGGGCATTTTAATTTTGCCACCAAACATTTCCCAGGCACCAAATCCCGTATCGTCAATGACTATGTAAAGAATATTCGGTGAATTTGCGGGTGCTTTCGGTTCGGCGTAGGGTTCCCAATCGGGTACGGAATCACGAATATCGAGGGCGATTGTCCCGTTGAATTGTTTAGCCATAGAGTCTCCGTAAGAGGCTTGTCACAGGTGTCTGATTCGCTCGTCTGAGAGCGGCCCATTCAAGTTTGAAGCGTACCAGTAACTGACTGACTAGATGCAGAAACGTTGAATCCTGTCATAAAACTTTACCTTGACGGTTCTTCGTTACTTGTTATGGTTCGATAGGGGGGCATAAATCGACTAAATCTTTATCTGGCAAAAGATTTAATTGAACGGTGGCGGCGAATTCAGTGGCGGTGAAACAAAGCAGTTTATTGATGAGTGTGGGGTATGGCTATTTTTTATTTCATGGAAAAAATATCAAACAAAGACTATTTGGTTGTATTATTATACTGGCTGGTGTTTCTCTGTTAAGCATTCTTTAGTAAAATAAGAAAAGGCTCTTCTGGATCAAGGATGATAATCAAAAATTATGGCGAAAGGCTGGCTAAAAAGCGGCAGCGCATATTTTCAAAATCAGGAATCGCGCCTCTAGGAGGGTTAGTGATTCTCCTTCTCCGCTGCCCCACCAGAGTCCTTCCACAGAGTCAACGGTTAGATAATTACTGTGAAAATTATACAACCAATGGATTAACTGAGGGCATGAATACAAAAATAAAGCCTATTAAAAGAATAAGTTATGAATTAAAGCAATCTTGAACATTTTCGACTTAAGCTGTTTGCTTGCTTTAATTCATAACAAAAAGTAAAACACGAAAACCAGAAGACCCAAATCTGAATGGCTTATTAATAACTGGAAAAACTGACTCAATAGATAATCTACTTGTTTACTCTATCACTAAAAAAATATGGCTAAAGGGGATCAAATATACGCCTATCGGGAATTGCTCAATCTTCAGGGTGTTTATGCTCATCATGGCATCGATTGCGGTGATGGTAGCGTCATTCATTACCGAAAACCGAGCGAGATTGTGGAACGAACTTCCCTAGAAACCTTTGCTAGGGGCGGTAAAATCTATGTGGTGCGCCATGTAGAGGTGGGATTTTCCTTTATCCCCGATGTGGTGGTAGAAAGGGCGCTAAGTCGTCTGGGGGAGCAGAAATATAATCTTCTTTTTAACAACTGCGAACATTTTGCCACTTGGTGTAAGACCGGTATTAGCAAAAGTCAACAGATAGAAGAATTTATCCCGATTATTACCCATTTACAAGCGGTGGGACTCTACGAACCTCTGAAAAAATCCCTCATCGGAGCCGACCCCAACAATGCCCAAACCCTATTAAAAGGTGCTTTAAGCAATCTTAAGGTCAGTTGGGATGAAATTCACCCCCAGTACAAAAAAGCCATTCAAGAAGCAGAAACATGGAATCGAGTAGCAATCGAAGCTTTAAGCAGAAATCGCGATGATTTAGCCCGGGAAGCCCTGAAACGCAAGGTAGAAGCCAAAAAACAGGCAAAACGCCATCAGGAACAATTGGATCAAATAGCGGCCATGACCGAAAATGTTCTTAAAAGTCTGGTGATTGCTAACGGTTAGTCTGGATGTCAGTAAACTGTTCAGTATCTAACCCTCTGCCGATTGCCTCAGTTGATTCCTATTCAAATCAGGTAATTTTAGTTGCTCGCCATGGAAATCTGGATTATTTTACGTTTTTCAATCGCCGCTGCCATTATCGCTTTAGTTTGCTGGTCTTTAACCAGTGCCGTGCGCGATAGTTGGCAAGTTGCCCGACGGATGCACTCCATCCCTTGCTCCCACTGCCGCTACTTTACCAACGATTATCGCCTCAAATGTAGTGTACAACCCCGGAGCGCCAACACCGAACAAGCGATCGACTGTGGCGATTATTTTCCTGATGCCTAGTCTGCCATAATACCGAAAAGCTTTTCGAGATGGTGCGAAATTTGCTAGTCTAGGCTAAATAGGTCTGAAATAGTATAGAAACGTGGATACAATTATTGGTCGGGGCAAAACAGCCCGTAGAGCTTACGGTATCGATGAAATCGCACTTGTACCCGGAGTGCGAACCCTCGATCCTAGTTTAGCCGATACCCGTTGGTCTCTCGGCAATATCGAGCGGGAAATCCCGATTATCGCCAGCGCTATGGATGGGGTGGTGGATACTAAAATGGCCGTCCTTCTCTCCGAGTTGGGGGCGCTAGGGGTACTAAACCTCGAAGGTATTCAAACCCGTTACGAGGATCCTAACCCGATTCTCGATCGCATTACCGCAGTCGGCAAAGCAGAATTCGTCGGTTTAATGCAGGAACTCTACGCAGAACCGATTAAACCGCAACTAATCGAGCTTCGTATCCAAGAAATTCAAGAAAAAGGCGGTATTGCGGCAGTTAGCCTCACCCCTGCCGGTGCCGTCAAATACGGTGCTATTGTTGCCCAAGCAGCGGCCGATATTCTCTTTGTCCAAGCAACGGTTGTTTCCACTGCCCATTTATCCCCGGAAGCTATCACCCCCCTCGATTTAGTGCAATTGTGCCAAGAAATGCCCATTCCCGTGGTTTTGGGCAATTGCGTCACCTACGAAGTCGCCCTTAACCTGATGAAAACCGGGGCAGCCGGGGTTTTGGTCGGTATCGGTCCCGGGGCTGCCTGTACTTCTCGCGGCGTTTTAGGGGTGGGAGTTCCCCAGGCCACTGCTGTGGCCGATTGTGCCGCCGCTAGGGACGATTTTTTCCAAGAAACCGGTAAATACGTCCCCGTTATTGCCGATGGCGGCATTATTACCGGCGGTGATATCTGCAAATGTATCGCCTGTGGCGCCGATGCGGTGATGATTGGTTCTCCCATTGCCCGGTCCGTGGAGGCCCCCGGCCGCGGTTTTCACTGGGGTATGGCCACACCTAGTCCGGTTTTACCCCGGGGAACTAGGATTAGTGTGGGCAGTACGGGAACTATTGCCGAAATCCTCGTTGGACCGGCAAAATTAGATGATGGTACTCATAACCTCCTAGGGGCGCTGAAAACCAGTATGGGGACTTTAGGTGCTAAGAACTTAAAGGAAATGCAACAGGTGGAAGTGGTGATTGCCCCCTCGCTGCTGACGGAGGGTAAAGTCTATCAAAAGGCCCAGCATTTAGGTATGGGTAAATAAAAGTTATCAGTGAACAGTGATCGGTTATCATCAGTGTTAAGTTTTTGATTTGTGCTGGAGATGGGTTTTTTGCTTGGTATGACCATCCCCTTCAGGTTCGGTTCTACCGAACCCCACTATCTCAAAAAACTGTTAAATTGGAAGAACCAAAAAGGATAGTTTATAAAAAAATTGAGTTAAGGAGATCAAAGGTGTATAGAGAAAACGATCGCCCTCACAATTTATTCGGTACCGATAGTGAATTTTCCGAGAGTTTGTGGCAGTATGTCCAGACCTTAAGTCCCGAAACAATCGCCCAACTCTCGAAACCAGAATCCCAAGAGGTTTTCCAAGTGATGGAACGCAACATTATCGGACTTTTGGGCAACCTTCCCTCCGAACATTTCGGTGTCACTATCAGTACCAGTCGCGAACATCTGGGCCGGTTATTGGCCTCAGCAATGATGAGTGGTTACTTTCTCCGCAATGCTGAACAGAGAATGAATTTTGAAAAATCCTTCGCTACTCTCCAGAGCGGTTCCAAGGATTTTTAAGGTTGAGCGGTAGTTAGGTTAGTTGGAAAGGGAAAAATAAGCAATCGGCAATCAGCTATCAGTTGTCCATTCTTAGTTGTCTTTTATTGCATTAGTTAGCCATATAACTTTTAACTTTTATCTGACTAATAACTGATAACTGATGACTGGTAACTGATAACTGATAACTGATTAAAGACAGTTTTGCTGCCAGAGTAGCTCTTTTTCGATTCCTTGTTTTTCTCCGGGGGGTACAGTCCTTTCCCGCATGATATAAAGTTGCAGGGATTTAATCTGTTGATCACTGCCGTGCTGCTGATTCCAGTTTTGACAGAGATAATGACCAAACTCTCCATAAACTGACCGACCAATAGCTCGATTAAGATTAATAAAATATTGTCGCCACTGCATGGTTTTATACAAACGATTGCGATCGCTATCCGTGGGTTTATCCCAAATTACCGGCTGTCCTTCTCTAAATAAATCTACCGTGGAACCATCGGCTAATTGACTGACTGCCAGAAACCAAGCATCATCCCGGGGCGGACCAGGGGCAAAAATACTCCAATATTGGTCCAAACGGGTAACTCTTGCCAGAATATCAATTGTATTAAAAGTACGACGGGTGAGCAAGCGATCGAGGGATTGAACTAAAGGTGTATTTAAATCATCCCTATCGACCGATTGCCGGACAAAACTGCGTAAATTCCAGATACTGGTCAACAATAAGAAGAAAATTACCAAAATATTTAAGGGTAAAGAGGATTTAATCGTCAGGGGACGAAACTTGAGAGGTTTGGTGAAATTGCCCATAAAACGACGATGGGAGGCAATCCACTCATAAATTCTCGTTCCTAGGGCTATGAGGGGCGGTAAACGCAAAATTGGGGCTAAAAACCAGAAAATTGGCGAAAGACTGACAATATAAACCAATGCTGACCATTTAAACCGGCGTTTTCCCTGCCAATCTTCCACCACCCAAGAATTTTGGGCTACCATATCCTCGTATATTGAGGGGTTATCCTGCGCGACTAACAGGGGAGTGCCGGGTAAAATGAGAAAAGTGCGGAGAAGATGAACAACTTTTTTGCAAAATCCACAATCTCGATCATAATTAATCCTTAAACCTTCTCTTTCTGGGTTTATCATCCGTTTTTGTCCCCAATCCCAGACAAGACTAGGTATGATGGGCAACCAATGGGTAACACTCAAAAACGGGAAAATTCCCAGATGAAAACTGAGACCAAAACCGATATGTAAAAGAATAAACGAGAGAATAGCGACTATTTTAAAGAAACTATGGCGAAAGGGAATAAAAATTAGCAGTGGACCCACCCATTCAAAGATTAACGCTGAAAAGGTCAGGATTTTTAGTAATTGTTGCGGTAAAGATAGTAAGAAACCAGCAAAAGCAGTACCGTATTGATCGTAACTGAGAGAGTAATAAACGGCCGTACCATCGGGCCACCAAGTCTCACTTTTGGTTTTAAAGGCCGCTGACCACATATAGATGTAACACACCTGTATCATAAAAGCCACCGTGGCAGCCGAAACCACGCGCTTGGGTGGGGGGTTGGGATTGGTGTTTAAGGCACTTTCCACGGAATAACAAGCGCCGAGAGGTAAAAACATCGCCCAGAATAATACTGCCCGGATTACGTCATCGGCGGCAAATAGTAACAGGGGGTTGCGATGATGTAAAGAGACGATTAGCGCCCAAGTGGCGATCGTGGCTAAACGGGTATGATAGCCAATTAAAAGCAACAATGCGATCGCTATAGCGACAATAAACAGGATACTCTGCACCAGTACCGAGTCACTGAGAGCAAAAATCGACCAGTAAAAAGGACTAGCAGAGACTTTCGATAAGCTTACTAGGGGTAAAACCCCTAATTCGCTGTAATGGGCAGTTACTTGGCTAAAACGAACCGATAAATCTACTAAAACCACTAACGCCAAGGCAAGGCGAAATAAAGCCAGCGATCGCAGGTCAAACCCGAAAATCTCTGCCAGTCTTTGTCTAAATGATTTTGCCATTATCGCCATAGGATGATGATTCCCTCCACTTCTTCAATAAACCTACTTTATACCAAGTAAAAAGGCCAAAGGCAAAAGAAAGCTGTATTCTCCGAGTCAGTATTCAGGAGATTATTTTTATTTATTCTTCTCTCCCATCTCCCATCTCCCTCATAGGTATAGGTTTTTTACATTAGAACTCTTGCGAATTAATTATATGTCATAATTATAGGTTAACTATTTTTTTTTGGAAAATTAGTTAGTACATTTCTTCTGAATGAAAACCTGAAGTTTTGCTTTTAACTCAAAACTCTTTAGATATGCTTTAATTTGGTTGTCAAAACCTCTTTATTTAAGCATCACAAACTTTATCAATTATAAAAATTGAGAATAAATTCTCCTTGACTTGATTAATGTTTGGCAACTTTTAAGAAGCTGCTACACCTAACTCACACTTACAAACAGCCGCCAACAGGTTAGGGACTTGCGCTTTGATAATGTACCTTTTGCGCGAACGCAGTTCGCCCCTACATTGTGAACAAAATCCGTCACTGAGTTAAAAAGGAAAATTGAGGGAGAATAAATGAGTGTTATCCTGTTAGAATCGAAACTACAGCAGCGATCAAGGAGTGAAAAAAATATGCCTGCGGGCTATGAAGAAAATCCCAGAATGCCCCTAGATAAAGTTATTTTTGTTATTGCTTGCGTCTATCTAGGTTGGGTGGTGGCATGGCTAATCAGTCAAAAAAACGCCCCTATCTCTCAAAATAGCACGATTTCCCAAGAAGATAAAAAATTTATTGCCTATCTGCAATCATCCCTTGCTATTATTGATCGGCAAAGTCAAACTTTATCCCCGGATCCCAATCCTGCTGCCAAAAATAACCCTTCTCCAGTAGTGCCAGTTCCACCAGCACCACCGGCTAATTTACCGGTTAATAATACTCCCCAGATCATAGAAAGAATTTACGTTCCTGTTTATCCCCAAACTCCTGAAACTACTGCCAAACTTGTCCCAGTTACACCCTCAAGTCCCGACATTGCTGCAGCACCATTACCGGCTGCCCCCGAGGTGAAACCGCCGGTGGCAGCGGTTATTCCTACCAATAATCAGGTGAAAAATACCCTAGTGGGGGTGATGGATTTAGGCGATCGATCTACAGCTTTATTTGATAATAAGGGCATAACTACCCGTATTTCTCCGGGGGAATTTGTCAACGGTTGGACTTTAGTGGAAGTTGGCAATCAACAGGTTATTTTGTCTCGCAATGGCCAAACAAAAGTCCTAGAAGTGGGACAATCTTTTTAGGTTAAACGACGGATAAATTCCAAGGGTAAACCGTCTGTATCGGCAATAAAGGTGACTTCATAGACATGATCGCCGATCATCTGTTGTTGGGGGGGCAAAAGAATATTTAAAGGTTGATATAAATTGGCATCCTCTTGATGGGCTTGCTGAAAGTTATTTGTTAATTTTTCTAACCATTCTGGTAAATTGCTGACATTTTCTGTTAGGTCAAAAGACAAGTGATAATAACCCACATAATGCTGATCACCAAAGGCATCGGGTGCGGGTTTCGGTTGGGGAATTTGGATTAATTCGATGCGTCCGTTTAACCCGATGAGCCAACAGGCCAAAGTATAACCCGTGGTGAATCTTTCCTCTAGGGTAAAACCGAGAAGTTGGTAAAAAGCGATCGCCCGATGGATATTAGCGGTACGAATAGAAGCATGGTGCATTTTCAGTAATCAGTAATCAGTAATCAGTCAAAAAGACGAAAATAGGGATAACGTTTGGGAACCCCCGGTTCTTTTTCCAGATCAAAGTTAATTACATCCCAACAGGATTCATCGGGGGCATCGGGACTAAATTCTACTGGTAAACCGTAGAGACGGGGAATAGCGGCTTCACCCGGTTCATTACCGCGCCAAGTAGTGTTACGTTCTAGGTAG
The DNA here is from genome assembly GCA_009995705.1 of Microcystis aeruginosa W13-11. GTDB lineage: Bacteria > Cyanobacteriota > Cyanobacteriia > Cyanobacteriales > Microcystaceae > Microcystis > Microcystis aeruginosa_F. Next base: position 14,291 of record JAADBR010000005.1, on the reverse strand, counting down.
GAACTAACTAAATCGCGATAACGGTTGGCAATAATTACTTTAGTCGCTTTAAATCCTTGGGTATAGAGGCGATCGAGTGCTTCGTGAATCTCAAAACGAATACCATCCGGGTGAGTGTGTTGACGATACCACTCACCATTCCAGAGTCGCCAATGCCGTCCTGACTGCAAGTGAACCAACTCACCCGTTTTGGGATCGGCTTCAAAAGCCCCATGGCGCGGACACAAATAGGTATCCGTCAAAGTGAGGGCAGGGATTAGCTGCCGGCAATGAGGACAATGGATATCGGGGCCAAAAACAGGGTATTGTAAACTTGCATTGATCATGGGAGAACCTAAACTAAAAATTGCTATCTTTGTACCGATAATCCTACCCATATTATACCCAACCAAATTGGACGGGTATTCTTTTCCGACTTTAGTGCAGATCCTCCCATGTCCTTAGATAACTTAAGATCAACTTCTAATTTCTGGCCCCTTGTCGATGTCAGTCAAGCGGCTTTTATTGCCCCTAATGCCACGGTAATGGGCGATATTTCCCTAGCTGTGGGGGTGAGTGTTTGGTATGGGGCGGTATTGCGTGCCGACGTGGAACGCATCGAAATTGGGGCCTATACTAATATCCAAGATGGGGCAATCCTACACGGAGATCCAGGCAAAATCACTATCCTTGAGGATTACGTTACCATCGGGCATCGGGCGGTAATTCACGCAGCCCATATTGAACGCGGTTGTTTAATCGGCATTGGGGCAGTGATTCTCGATGGTGTGCGCGTCGGGGCAGGTAGTATTGTCGGGGCGGGTAGTATTGTGACAAAAGATATACCACCGCGCTCTTTAGTGGTAGGTATTCCCGCTAAACGCGTCCGGGAAGTGTCGCCACAGGAGGCTCAAGAGTTGATCGAACACGCCGAGCGCTATGCTAAACTTGCCCTCGTTCATGGGGGAAAAGGTACTGATACTGGATTCCCAAAAGGGGCGGTTTAGGTTATAAATATAAGATGAGAATCAAGTAACAATCTTTTAAGCACTGACCGAGGAGAAGAAAATCTATGGACTGGAGAGTGTTAATCGTTTTAACCCCTTTGCTTATTGCTGGTGGCTGGGCTTTCTTCAATATCGGCGCCGCCGCTATTAGACAAGCTCAACAGTTTCTCAGTAAACAAAGTTAATAAAAGTTTATACTTCTTAGTAAAACCGACCGCCTAGGCGATCGGTTTTTAATTTTTCCTGATGCGGCGATCGCTAATTGGGGTGTAGGGTGTAGGGTTTTACCCATTTTTCAGGGAAAAAGTACGGCTCTCTTGGGTTTTGTGGGTAAAATCTATTCTAAGATATATTCCTGCTGGCGAGGGAGTGGAACGAACCACAAAGACACAAAGGACAGAAAAAATGTATTCTAAGATATATTCCTGCTGGCGAGGGAGTGGAACGAACCACAAAGACACGAAGGACACAAAGATTGAAAGTACCTCAATTTTCCCACCGAACACTCCAATGGCTGGCACTTTTTGATTTCAAAAAGACCTAAAGATATTATCGAACAAGGTTTTTAGATTTATTCAGCAATCTCTACCTAACCATGAAATCTAATTGTCAAAATCTCATTCAAGAACTTTCCCATCTGGAAATGATCACCGATCCGGGGCAAGTGGCGAAACTTTCCTTAGATTATTATCATTTTAGTCCCATTTTAGAGGCACAACTGCAAGATAAACGGGCTGATTTAGTCATTCGTCCCCACAATAGCCAAGAAGTTATTGACATCGCTAAAACCTGCGTTAAATACCAAATTCCTTTAACAGTTAGAGGTGCGGGTACAGGTAATTATGGTCAATGTGTCCCCCTGGGGGGAGGAGTAATTTTAGACACAACCAAACTAACAAAAATTATCTCGATCAAACCGGGGACAGCGCGAGTAGAAGCGGGGGTAAAAATGGCATTTTTTGATAAACAAGCTCGCGCAATCGGTTGGGAATTAAGAATGGCTCCCTCTACCTATCGGACAGCGACAATTGGCGGTTTTATCGGGGGTGGCAGTGTGGGCATGGGTTCGATTAATTACGGACAATTGAAGGATAGGGGCAATCTGCAAGCAGTGCAGTTAGTCTCCCTAGAAACGGAACCAAAAATTATCGAACTACGGGGGGATGAGGTGGAAAAAGTCAATCATGCCTACGGAACAAATGGCATTATCACCGAGTTAGAAATAGCCCTCGCTCCCTGTTATCCTTGGGCAGAATTTATAGTTACTTTTGCCGATTTTATCACCGCCGCTAAATTTGGTCAAGCTCTCAGTGATAGTGATGGCATCGTTAAGAAAATGGTTAGTGTTCACTCTTGGCCAATTCCTGCTTATTTTATCGCTCTTAAGGATTATTTACCCACAGGAAAAGCAGCAGTTTTGTTAATAGTATCGGACAGCGATCGAGTCGCCTTAGAATCTTTAATTAAAGAATATAATGGTGAACTTACCTACTATAAAACGCCAGAAGAAACCCAAAAAGGCAACAGTATCTTAGAATTTACTTGGAATCATACCACTCTCCATGCGCGTAGTTGTAACCCCAAGATAACTTATCTACAAGCTTTTTATTTTAATCTAGCCACGGTGGAGAAACTCTATAATTATTTTGGGGAGGAAATAATGATGCACCTAGAATTTTTGAGATTTCAAGGTAAAGTTATTCCCGCCGGTCTTCCCTTGCTAGAATTTACCACAGAAACTCGATTAAATGAGATTATTGCTATCTATGAACAACAGGGAGCAGCCATTGCCAATCCTCACACTTATATCATGGAAGATGGCGGCAGCCGACAGATTAATCCGCTACAACTAGAATTTAAACAACTCGTCGATCCCTACGGATTAAACAATCCGGGTAAAATGCGAGCATGGGTTGAAGCAAGGGGGTAGGGATTCGATTCAGGCTAAATTAAACAAGATAAGTAGGTAGGCGTTAAAAATTATCAGATGCCCCCCTGATCAAGGGAGATCCCCCCGCCTATCGGCACCCCCCTTATCAAGGGGGGCAGGGGGGATCGGCACCCCCCTTATCAAGGGGGGATTAAGGGGGGATCGAACCTAAAACACTCACCGCTAAAAAGGGAGTGGGGAAAACAAAACTCCCCGCTGCCCCTTGCCTATTCCCAGACTTATCCCGATCCGATACAATTAAACGGTTGTCTTGGAAGAATTAATAGTGATCGAGCGTTATACTCTCCCCGCAATGGGGAATTTGTGGACGGATAGATATAAATATCAAACATGGCTAGAGGTAGAGATAGCCGTCTGTGAAGCGCAAGCGGAATTAGGCTATATTCCGGGGGATGCAGTGGCAGAAATTAAGGCAAAAGCTAATTTTGATCCCGATCGCATTTTAGAAATAGAAGCAGAAGTGCGCCACGATGTCATCGCCTTTTTAACAAATGTTAACGAATATGTGGGCGAGCCGGGGCGTTATATTCATTGGGGTTTAACCAGTTCCGATGTACTAGATACTGCCCTGTCTTTACAATTAGTCGCCAGTTTAAACCTGATTTTAGAACAATTAGAAGATTTTATTCAAGCCCTGCGCTATCGCGCCCAAGAACACCGTTATACAGTCATGGTAGGACGTTCCCACGGCATTCACGCCGAACCGATCACCTTTGGCTTTAAACTAGCGGGATGGTTAGCGGAAGTGCTGCGAGGACGCGATCGTTTAATTCGCTTGCGTCAAGACATCGCCATCGGTAAAATATCCGGTGCAGTGGGAACCTATGCCAATATTGACCCGAAAATTGAGGCGTTAACCTGTCAGAAGTTAGGATTAGAACCGGATACCGCTTCCACTCAAGTGATCTCTCGCGATCGACACGCCGATTATGTGCAACAATTAGCCTTATTAGCAGCCTCGATCGAACGTTTTGCCGTGGAGATTCGCAACCTGCAAAGAACCGATGTCCTAGAAGTGGAGGAATACTTTTCCAAAGGACAAAAAGGCTCCTCAGCTATGCCCCATAAACGTAATCCCATCCGTTCAGAACGCTTAACGGGAATGGCGAGAATTATCCGTAGTCATAGCGTTTCCGCTTTAGAAAATATCGCCCTCTGGCACGAAAGAGATATTTCCCATAGTTCCGTAGAACGGGTGATGCTGCCAGATGTTTGCATTTTGACCCACTTTATGCTCAAGGAAATCACCGATTTAGTCAAAAATCTGCTGGTATATCCCGAAAACATGAAGCGAAATATGAATGTTTACGGTGGCGTGATTTTCAGTCAAAGAGTTCTTTTGACTTTAGTGAGTAAGGGAATTAGCCGGGAATCTGCCTATAAAATCGTCCAAGAAAACGCCCATCGGGCTTGGAACAGCGATAACGGCAATTTTAAAGCTTTTATCAGTCAAGATGAGCAAGTTACCGCTATTTTATCCCCCGACGAGATCGAAAGTTGCTTTGATCCCCAGCAGCACCTAAATCATCTTAATAGCATCTACCAAAGGTTAGATATTTAAGGAGCTTTCAGTGATCAGCTATCGGCCACGTTTTTGAGATCGGCAACTTGAAACCCTGGGAGTAATCATGCCATGACGATTACCGAGATCGACCTACCGATGGAAAAAATTGCCCAGTTTTGCGATCGCTGGCAAGTGACCGAATTCGCTCTATTCGGCTCCGTCCTGCGCGAAGACTTCCGCCCCGACAGCGACATTGATGTTATGGTGGAATTTCATCCAGAAGCTCACCCCACATTCAGCACCCTAGACCAAATGGAAGCAGAGCTAAAAAGCATTTTTGATCGAGATGTTGACCTGATTACCCGCCAAGGCATTGCCACCAGTCGCAACTACCTACGCCGTAATCAAATCCTTTCTTCGGCTCAAGTGATTTATGCAACGGGATCCCCAATTCCTGCTTGATATGCTGCAATCCGCAGAACTGGTCATGATCTACACGGATCAATGCTCGAAAGCTGAGTTCGTCGCTAATGTGCAGCTTCAAGATTCAGTAATTCGACGGCTCTTGGTGATTGCCGAAGCCGCCGGACGAGTTTCCCAAACAACCCGACAGAACTTGCCCAACATTGCTTGGCAAGAAATCAAGGGAATGCGAAATCGGTTGGTACATGAGTATGATGATGTCAACCTCAACATCGTTTGGGATGTGGTTCGATCGCATCTCCCATCACTAATTGAGGAGTTAAAGGGGCAAATTCCTCCTGAACGTTAAGGGTTGTTAGGTGGAAGTAGCGATCGCATAGGGAGAACTAAATCGACGACAGGGAACGCACCTTATACCATTTTTCTTTATTCGTGGCAGACATCTTACTCCCCTCTACCTTTCTAGAATAGGGTTTGAGGGTGAGGAAAATTAACCATCTCTGCCATTACTTTAGAAAAATGCTATTAGCAAGGTCTTATTCACGTTTGATCAGGATTATCCTCTATATTGTTGACTTTCGTTAATTGTGGAAAAATATCTCGTACTGCCTTTTCAAATTTTTTGTAGGAAGACAAGGATTCTAATTTCGACAATGGGATGTTTGTACCAATCTGTGAATATAAATCGTCAATTTTTAGTTTATTTCGATACCGTTTAGTCATACCTTCTCTGGCTTTATTGATGGCATTTTTAATCGTTTCTTTCGGATTGCTAAAAGATTCGGGTTCTTTATCGATTGCTAACTCACTATCACTTTTATTTGTACACAATTCTTTTTTTAGTAATTCTTTGTCTGCTAATATCCAAGCTTCAGTCATTTGTATTGGAACGATAGCAACTAAATTTTTGCATAAGTCTCGCTCGTCTGATTTAATAGCATTAAAAGCCGGATTAATTCTTTCGTTAAATGCGTTTTTATCTGTTTTATCATCTGCGTCTGCATGGAAGCACAAAACCATTGCTCCCTTCTCCACCGCTTGAATTGCGTATTTTTTAGCTTTTTCTCGGATATTTTCGCCAGAGATTTGTGGAAGACAAATTGGTTCAAAAATTTCTATTTCTTGTTCATCGTCAAAAGCAACTCTCTCGAAAGTGCGCTGAATAATATTCGGTAAAAATCTATGATCGGAACTGCCTTCTGTAGCTAAGGCAATAATTATTTGTTTGGGTTTTTTTGCCATCTTAATTGATTTACGTTAATTGGTTTTGTTGATTTTTAATATTTTTAATCGCACTTTCAGCATCAGCAGTTTTTAGATATTCGACAACTTCCGAGAGAGTTAGCTTGGCCTCATTTTCGGAGTAAAATAAGGTTAATTGCTTTTTATTCTCTTTGATAACAGGGTGAAAATTACTGCTTTTCATCTTAATTCGCTTCCCTTCAATAGTGGATATTATAGTGGTAAGTTGAGAAAGCCAAATGCTGACATTTTTATCATCTTGCCAATTAATTAATTGACTCACCAGAACCGGAGAATGAGTGTTCACTATTACTTGGCGTAAAGGCATTTCAGTATCTTCAAAATCGACAGTTAGCTCTTTTAATAATCTTGCCATTGCTTCAATACGAAAAGGATGAATGCCATTTTCTGGCTCTTCAAAACACAGTAATCCTGTGTGTTGTCGGTCGTATTGCAGGACACATAATGTTAATAAACGTAGGGTTCCTTCGGAAAGCACTCTCGAAGAAAACTCCCGACCATCATCACCTTTTACCTTGATAATAAATTGTCGATTTGCTTTGTCGTCATAAACATTAACTTCTGTGAGATTCGGTAGCAGATTATTGAGATCACGGGAAATGGCTGTGAGGTTATATTTATCATCTTGTTTAATGCGAAATAAAGCAGCGGCTAAATTCTTTCCGCTTGCTGTTATTGTATCTCTGACGCCCATATCTTGACGCGTAGGTTCTCGCAGATCTTCGGGATTAAGCTGCATAAACTTCCAACTCAGCATTTCTTGTTTGGCGGCTAATATATGTTTAAAATCTATGGTATTAATGCTGCTTAAAACAGTTTGTGATGCGTTTTTTGCGGGAAATACTTTTTTATTTCCTTGTTGACCGTCTTGAGGTACAACAATGGTAGCAATACCATTAATATCTTCAGTCTTAATATAAGGAATCGCTCTCCTACCCGTTACTACTTTTGGTCGCCAAGTTTCCAATACTGTCTTAGGAATATAATTTTTTACCCAATTATCTTCATTGTGCTTTAAATTTTCTAAACGTTCATCAACAATACACAAGTTTTCAAATCCACTTATATTAGACTCTCGTTTAATTTTTAATTGATAGCGTAATCTTGTATATTTAAGATCAACTTCCCCACCCCAATTATCTTTTACCTTGCGATTGACTAACATTTCAACTATAAATTCCATTTCCGTGGCGTAGTCGTCCTCATCATATTGGGTAAAAAGTTCGCTAGGATGTCCTCGTTGCTCGCTAAAAGCCGTCTTCAGATCCACTTCTGCCAACCGCGCCAACAATTGCAAAGCATCAAATAAATTACTCTTACCAGAAGCATTAACCCCAGCAACTACAGTAAGCGGCGTGAATACCATTTCAAAATTATGAAAGGATTTAAAGCCATGAATTTTAATATAAGTAATCATAGTTTTAGGCGATAGGTAATATGAAAACATCAGCGCAACATTTAACCATACTGGACAATCTTCTCAACTGTTGCCCGATACTGTCCTACTATAATCTAGACATTGGTTTACAGAGGTAGTGCGATGCCGCCGATTTTGTCGGGTGCGTTCCCTGCTGCAACGAGGGAGAGCGCACCTTACCGATCGATTCCTGAGAGTATAGGGTCTTAGTCTGACAAGGCCCATAAACAACAGCTTATCTGGCTGACGGCCGGGGGCTGAGGACCGGGGGCTAAAAATTAACATTGCAAGAAAACTTAACAATTGGCCAAGAAACTCGATCGAGTAGGTAGAATAACAAGTAAATCATTTTGTAAACTCCACCCGATTAACTAACTAGAATAGAGATAACCCAGAACGCCTGTGATAGATAAAAGACGCAATACTCGCGATCTCCCCCAAATTAACGAAAGAATCCGCTTTCCCGAAATCCGCGTTATCGATAGCGACGGCTCTCAGCTAGGCATTATTACTCCTGCCGAAGCTTTGCGCGTGGCCGAAGAAAAGGAACTTGATCTTGTCCTCGTCAGTGAAACGGCAAGTCCTCCCGTTTGCCGGATTATGGACTATGGTAAGTACAAGTTTGAACAGGAGAAAAAAGCCCGCGAAGCCAAGAAAAAACAGCATACAGCCGATATAAAAGAAGTTAAAATGCGCTATAAAATCGATGAGCATGACTACAACGTGCGAGTCAACCAAGCGCAACGTTTTTTAAAAGCGGGAGATAAGGTAAAAGCGACGATTACCTTCCGAGGTCGGGAAATACAACACTCTAACCTAGCGGAAGAATTACTGGCACGCATGGCCAAAGACTTAGAGGATGTAGCTGAGGTACAGCAAGCACCAAAAAAAGAAGGTCGTAACATGATGATGATGTTATCGCCGAAAAAATAACTAAATAATCCAGAAAAAGGGGCTAAAACCCCTTTTTTGTTTTTCAGAAATCCCGAAAGGAACCCGATCATTTAAAACAAATGTATTATCCGAGAATTAAGTCTCTGGATTGCAATCATAGGCGCTGAAAAGGGTTAACCTAGTAGCAAAAGACTATTGCGAAGCATCACTTAAAAATTGACGATCGAGTTTACTGCCATTGAGCGTGAATGCGTGGATGGAGTAAACGCTCGACTGGTTGACCGTTTTTTAAATGTTCTTCGACAATCTGATTGACATCCTCTGGTTTAACACGACAGTACCAAGTTTCCTCAGGAATAATCCTCACCGTCGGGCTAGTGCTACACTGTCCTTGACAACCACTGGTCATAACGATGACATCTTCTGGGAGAGCTGCCGTTTGCCAAGCTAAAAGAAGCTCGGACGCACCCTGCACCAAACAGGAAGAATGCTGACAAACCATCACAAATCGCTTTTGGGGATAAGACATATTACCTAAAAAGTTGCAAAATTATATAGTTCCCCGGTTATATTCTTGGGAGTCGCTTTGGGGAAGCATAGTTTTATTTTGCCCCGAATCCTCGATACTGGCAACACAAAAAAGGGGGCTGAAAAATTAACCATCAATCTTTAAAATAGAATTGGGAGAAAAATTTAGTCAATCAAGAGGGTAAAAGTGGCATTCGCTAGTCATTGGATCATGTTAGGTTTATTATTGGGTTTTGCTGTTGCCCATAGCGGATTAGCCAGTTTACGAATGCGGGGAGAGGCCATCATCGGTGCGCGACTGTATCGGGTATTATTTGCCCTTGTTAGTATCCCTCTAGCCGTGATTTTAGTAGTTTATTTCTTCAATCATCGTTATGATGGTTTGCTTCTCTGGCAAGTGCAGGGAGTGACTGGAGTTAAAACCCTAGTTTGGGTACTTTCGGCCATTTCTTTTTTCTTTCTCTATCCTGCCACCTTTAACCTGCTGGAGATCGCCGCTATCCAAAAACCCCAGGTTCATCTCTACGAAACCGGCATCCTGCGCGTTACCCGTCATCCCCAGATGGTAGGACAGGTGATCTGGTGTATTGCCCATACCCTCTGGTTAGGGACAAGCTTTACCCTATTAACTTCTCTAGGTTTAATTGCTCATCATCTTTTTGCTGTCTGGCATGGCGATCTCCGGTTAGAGAACCGTTATGGAGAGGCATTTTTAAAGGTCAAAGAACGCACCTCGGTGATTCCCTTTTTAGCAGTTATCGATGGTCGGCAAAGCCTAAAGTGGCAAGACTTCCTTCGTCCTGCCTATCTAGGAGTAACAGGATTTATTTTACTCCTCTGGTGGGGTCATCCTTGGCTAATGCAAGCAACAAGTAAAATTTATTGGTGATTTTGCTCCCAACCCCTTTCTTATTGATCCCGATTGGTGTATGATAGTTCCTATATCAGAATTAAGTTTTCATAAAATCCGTTTAGACATGATGCTATCTGTCAACGAAAAGAGCTTCCCTAAGCTAGTTTTAGATTCTTCTCGTCCGGTTCTCGTGTATTTCTGGGCTCCTTGGTGTGGTTTATGTCGTTTAATCCAACCCACACTCTTTTCTTGGCAAAATGACTGTCAAGATGCGATTCAATTAGTCGGTGTCAATGCCGATAATAATTTCAAATTAGCTAATAGTTTTCGTCTGCGTAGTCTGCCTACTTTAATTCTCTTCGATCGAGGTGTTCCGGTTCACCGTCTGGAGGAAATTCACAGTCGCGAGGAATTACAACAAACCCTGGGACTAATAGTCAAAAATCAAATCCCGCGTTCAGCTTAAGGGAAAGATACCTTTTCTGATGGGTTCTTTGGGTAAAATGCATCCTAAGATACGGTAACGCCAGTGGGTGAGTGGAAGGAACCACACCAGACCCAGAGGACACAAAGAAAGATCGATCGCTCCTATATTCGTTAAACTTATCACACAAAGAATAAGAGAGCCTCTGATGGGACTGGCAGAGATAATATAATAGGACGAAAAGTAAATAATCCCAATTCCTACAACTCCCTTAGTTCCCCCAGTTCAAAAATTTAGGAGGCTTGAAGAAAATGCCGATTGGTGTGGCTGAATATGTCGAAAACCAGGAACCTCGCTGTCCTGTGGTGCTACTACTAGATACCTCTGGTTCAATGCAAGGGGAACCGATTAAGGCTCTCAATGATGGGATCAAAACCTTTCAGGAGGATGTGATGCGAGATACCCAGGCGACGTTGAGCGTACAAACCGCCATTGTCACCTTTGGTAAGGGAGGGGTTAAAACCATGCAAGATTTTGTCGGGATTGACCAATTTACGCCACCTACTTTAACCGCAGGAGACTTAACCCCCATGGGAGAAGCGATTGAATTGGCTTTAGATTTAATCGAAGATCGTAAAGCGATTTATAAAACTCATGGTATCCAATATTATCGCCCCTGGGTATTTTTAATTACTGATGGTGCGCCTACGGATCAATGGAATCTGGCAGCGCAACGGGTAAAACAAGCCGAAGCAGAAAATCGGGTTTTATTTATTTCTGTAGGTGTTCGGGGTGCTGATATGGAGAAGCTCAAACAGATTTCTAATAAACCCCCCGTGTTACTCAATGGTTTAGATTTTCGGGACTTATTTCAGTGGTTAAGTAACTCAATGAAACGAGTTTCTAGTGGTAAAATTGGAGAGGCGATCGCTTTACCACCAGTGAATTGGGGACAAATTACCACCTAGAGGACAGTTAATTATGTGGAGAACATTATGTCAGTCGGTGGTCGGTAGTTTTCATGTGCAAACGGGATTACCCTGTCAAGATTACGGTGATTATAAATTATTGGGTCAGGATGTTTTGATTGGAGCCGTGGCCGATGGGGCCGGTAGTGCCAAACATTCGGATTTGGGTGCGAAAATAACAGTTAAAGCGGCGCTGCAATTTTTAGAGGAAAATCTCAAAAAAACAGCATTTGCAGCAACTGGAACTGAAGCCGAATTAGAGGAAATATTCCGGCAACTGTTGGCTTATGTTCAGCAAATTCTCCAAGAAGAAGCCGAAAAAGAACAGTTAGACATTAATGATCTAGCGACAACTTTACTGGTTGTTTTGGTTACTTCAAAACGATTAGCGGCGATGCAGATAGGAGACGGTTTTATTGTGTTCAAACCTCTGGAAGGAAATTATCAGTTATTGTTCCAGCCTGACAAGGGGGAATACATCAATGAAACCACTTTTGTTACTTCTAGCAATGCTTTGGAGGATGTGCAAATAAAAGTTTTAACTGAGCCAGTTGCGTTTATTTGTGTGGCGACGGATGGAGTGGAAAAGGTATCTATCGATTATAAAACTTGGCAGCCTTTTCCGCCTTTTTTTCAGCCATTAGAAGAATATTTGCATCACACAGAAACTCCGTCGAAGGAAGACCTCAAAGAATTTTTAGAGCGGGAGGATTTAAATAAGTTAACAACCGATGATAAAACGCTACTCCTAGCTTTTTGTTTAAGAAACTGAGGGGTTTAAGAAACCGGGTTTGTTTGACAAACCCGGTTTCTGTATCTGGTTCAACCCAACCTATGATAAGACTGTGGTAAATCATGAAAATTGACGAATTACTCAAAAACAAACGAGAAAAAATTATTGCTATTGCGGCTAAACACGGCGCAAATAATGTGCGAATTTTTGGTTCTATTGCACGGGGAGAAGCTGACGAAAAAAGCGATATTGATTTATTAATTGATTATTGTAGCGAACGTCGGAGTCCCTGGTTTCCCTTGCCGTTAATTCGAGAACTTGAAGCCTTGTTAGGCTGCAAAGTTGATATTGTTACCGAACAGGGACTTAAAGATAGAATCAGAGAGCGGGTACTTAAAGAAGCAATACCACTATGAGAGATGATAGCGAACGCTTGCGGGATATTTTAGAAGCAATTGAGCGTTTAGAAAAGTATGCTCGACAGGGAAAAACCCTGTTTGAACAACAAGAATTAATTCAAACTTGGATTGTCTATCATTTACAAATTATTGGTGAAGCAGCTAGAGCAACTTCTCAAGAATTTAAAGCAAGATATCCCGAAGTTCCTTGGCGAGATGCCAGCGATATAAGAAACTTAACTATTCATGAATATTTTCGTATCAATCTAGAGATTATTTGGGATATTGTTGAAAATGACATTCCCCCTCTAAAAGGACAAATCGAAGCTATTTTACAGAAATTGATTTGACGAAACCCAACTCAATTATTAAAAAAAGTTGGGTTGAACGATAGTGAAACCCAACCTACGATGGGACTGAACAGCACAAATACTCGGAGATTTTTTGATGTCTTTAACTTATCGCTGTCAACTACAGAATCGCCTGATTACCCTAACGCGAGAACTTGCCGACAGTGGCGAGGCGAAAGTATGGCACACTAACTTTAATGGGTACTTAGCGAAAATCTACCACAATCCCCATAATGAAAGGGTTGATAAATTACAGTTAATGGTGAGAAATCGGCCCAGTGATCCTAATGCTCATCTTAACCATATTTCCTTCGCTTGGCCCTATTCCATCTTAGAAGATAACCAGGGAGAAGTTGTCGGGTTTTTAATGCCAAAAGTGGTGGGTTCAGAAACATTATTAAAGATTTGTACTCCCGTAACGAGAAAAAAATACAAGTTAGAAACTAATTGGTATTTTCTTCATGTAGTAGCGCGGAATATAGCCGCTATTATCCAAGCAATTCACCTTAAAGGTTATGTTTTGGGAGACATCAAGCTAGCAAATATCTTAGTGAATAATCGGGCGTTGCCTACAATTATTGACACAGATTCATTTCAAGTATCAGACCCCTATAGCGGTAAAATATATCGGTGTTTAGTTGGCTCGGAAGGATTTACACCAGCGGAATTAATCGGAGTGAATATAGCAGAGGTAGATCAAACAGAAGTGCATGATCGCTTTCGATTAGGAGTTGTTATTTATTATCTACTATTCGGTGGGCCGCCGTTTCGGGGAGTGTGGCAAGGAGCAGGGGATTCCCTGGAACAGTCGGAACTAATTCGACGGGGACTCTGGCCTTTTTCTGGGGATAAATTGGTTGTACCTAGTGATACTACCATACCCTTAAATATCCTACATCGCGACTTACACGCCCTATTTTTGCGCTGTTTCAATGAGGGACATAAATTCCCCCAAAAACGACCGACGGCTGAGGAATGGCGTGGTACTTTGGAAGCTGCATTAAAAGAGCTTATACGCTGTGGTAAAATTGATAGTCATTACTACAGCAAAAGTTACGGAAAGTGTTATTGGTGTGAGCGAGCTAGTAATTTAAATCTTGATATTTTTCCGGGTAAAAGTATCGCTACTGTGACATCTACACCGTCACCTAAAGTAGCGCCACCACCGCTATCTTCGCCACCACCTCCCCCAGTATCGATTAAATCATCTCCTTCACCTATACCTACTCAAATATGGCGGCGCCGTAAAGTCTTAATAAATTTGGGGTTATTTGGCTTATTTGCAGCAGCGTTGGTTGCTAGTCACGGTAGTAATATTTTGGTCCCGGCTATTAATTCTTTTTTTGTTTGGTTGTCTCGTCAGAATCCTACTCCTACTCCTCCTTCTCCTCGTCCTTCACCTCCTCCTTTACCTCCTCCATTTACAGAAAAACTACCCAAGGGAGTAAAACTAGAGATGGTAAGCTTACCAGCAGGTAAATTTCTCATGGGTTCTTCTGAAAGTGGTCGTGAAAAGCCTCCACACCAAGTTAAAGTCAACAGTTTTGCGATTGGCAAATATCCCATTACTCAAGCACAATATCAAGCAGTAATGGGAAA
>JAADBR010000004.1 GCA_009995705.1 Microcystis aeruginosa W13-11 | reverse complement strand
TGAAAGACTTTGAAGCTATTGAATTGGCCCTTAGAGAACATCTGGTTTCACTTGAACGAAAACTTACATAAGGTGGGAGGTTCTAATCAAGTCCTCAAGCGGGTGGAAAATCACCTGTGGGCAGGAGAAATCGATTTAGGCTATTAGGAATTGAAAGATTGGAAAGGCACAGGGGTGGTCAACTTTTGGGCTGATGTGAATAAGCACCGCTCCCGAATACCTGATTAGGGTTTGTATCAGGAATTGGGAATCTGTATCGGCTCAGGCAGTGTCGAGTCAATGATTAAGCAGATTAGCTCTCGGATGAAAATTGTAGGAGCGCAGTGGAAAGCAGAAAATGTGCCACAATATTTAAGGCTCCGTTGTGCTTATCTCAATGTTGCTATAGTGCGCCTAATTGATTTGTGAACGGGTAGGCTCTAGAAGTCAAGTGTATCAAGACGGCAAACGGAGGGTTTTTACATTTCATTTAGGTGCGCTATATAACCCTAAGGGTAGCTTCGTTGGTCACTTAAGCATTTATACTCATTGCACAATTGGGATGCTCCCTGTAGGGTGTGAGGTTTTACCGAGAACAATACGGGGCGTTGATGTCATAACAAATACAGCCTAACGCCTACCAGCTTTTCATAGAAATTCCCGAAGCTAGAGAAAATTATTGGGATGAGCCTCAAAGATATTATTGGTGCGTTACCTGCGGGTTTTTGCACCCGACCAGATCGGTGATCGTATCTATCCTTAATAATTGGTATCCTAATGTTACCAACACAACATCTTCTAGTTGAGCTATTGTTTCAGTCCTAAGTAGTCCTAACCGCTCAATTAAACGGGTCTTATCTAGCACTCTAATTTGAAAACAAAGTGCTACTGAATCCTGCGATAACCCGCCATTTCCCTGTGTAATCAACATACAGATTGGTAATGAAGCACGGCGTTGGTTTGTCGTTAGGGGAATAGCAATGGTTGTTGTGGAAAATTGAGAAACAATATCATTTTGAAAAATAATCATGGGACGAATGCCTGCCTGCTCAAGGTTCTGAGCAGGATTGAGGTTTGCTAACCAAACTTCCCCACGTTTAAGCTGTTCAGTCATTGATGCTCTTCCTGAGCAAGCATCACCGCATAATCATCCATTCCAGCTTCGGCAAAGATGCGGTCTTCCTCGGCGAAATCAGTCGCAAGGGAGGCAAGTTGACTAGGATCGAGAATGATCCGGCGGCGTTTATCTTGGAACTTGAGAAAAGCAATGAAGTCAGCAATTTGCTGAAGTTGATCATTAGTTAGTTGGTCAAGGTCTTGCTTAAGAGCTTGGCGAGTGACCGGCATAGCAGCGAGTTAGAAGATTGTAAGCTTTTAATCTATTTTACCTTTTTCGTCCCTAAAACTGAACCTCTCTATTTTAACTTAAGCGATCGCATTTTCAGAAATTCATAGTTCTAGAGCAGCCCAAGTCAAAAAAGCCAAACATCTTCAACTTTTAATAACTGCTCTGAGTCCAGTTCACCTAATACCATAGGAAAAAAGCTACTCATATAATTGCGTTGAATATCTGTTTAAATCTTAACACAGTTTTGCTGTAGCAGGGTTGTCAGACTGTTATCGTGCCGATTCCGAGTGGTCTATAGCTTGATTTTAACCAATTCTAGGAAATGACAGGTTTCAATCATTTAATTAAAAAGAATACACTGCCGCTTTGATATTTTGATAGTTATTATCTAAGTCTGATTCTAGGAGAATAATCGCAGTAATTCTTCTAGTCATCTCGCTTACTTCCTGCACTTCTGCGATAGTTAATCCCCGTCCTAATAATTTTTCCTCGCGATAACTTAGCCATTTTTTAATGACTTGATAACCCCCGATGGTATATTCCCACACCCGGGCCGGTATATTTTGCCAATAGGCTCGATCGTTGAGATAAATATCATAGGTTTTCGTTCCTAATAATTTTCGCATTTCTGGGCTAATTACGCTCATTTCTGCGGTTGTATATTGTCTTGCGATCGCTTTTCCTTTACCCGGCATCGTCACGCCATTTTTACCCCCATGTCCCCAACCGACGTTAATAATTAAATCTCCCTTGTCTGGGTTTAAATTTCCCCCGTCAGTGCAGGAAATCAAGGCGATTTTTTGCAGTGCAGGGGTCGGTTTTTTTGTCACTCCTATAACGGAATTTTCTGTGTCTAAAAGAGAGGCGATCGCTCGTCCTAGTTCGGCAGATTTAATTAATAATTCTTGGCTCTTGGGAAGGGGAATTCTTGGAAAGTCTTGACGAATACCGTCGGCATTTTCCTGAAGATACAAGGGAGAGTATCCAATCGCTAATGCGTGCAGCCAAATTAAGGAGGCATTCTCGATATTTTCCTCGAGATTATTAATACCCAGTTGATTTAAGTATTGACGAGATTTTTTCGAGAGATTGGCTTTTATTGAAGGACTATTAAAGTTACTGGAATCGAATAATTTTCCTTGAGTATTATCTTCTGTATTCACCTTCTCTGAATTTTGACGTAATCGCATCGGGAAATGATAAGCATGACCTCTAATAAAGTCAAAATCTCCTAAACAGTTAGTAAAATAAAAAGGTATTCCTTCAGGGGTTGCTACTCCAGCAGGACGACTGACTAAAAAGGAATTACCTTGAAATTGATGAATAAATAATGAGGGTCTAGATTCGTTCCAAAGTGGTCTGATTTGAGTATAATAACACCACTTAACTTCGTAGGGTCTTAGCAGATAACGAAGCAGCATTTTTTGATTAAACTTTTCCTGTAATTTTAAAATTTTATCTCGTGCTTTCTTCGCATCAAATCGAGCGACATCTTTGGTCAAACCTGTATTTAATCTCTCTAAGTCTTCCCAAGAAACATTTTTATCAAAGTATTGACTTATTCTTTCAGTAAGGATAGTTTTATCGGTATCAATAAAACTATAGCCTCGATTTTCTTTGTATCCTGTAATTGGAGACTCGGCACTTAAATCTGTTAATTTTGGCCATGCTAAATAGTGAGAAGAAACATCGGAGGTACGGAAAGAATAACGATTAGATGGTTCTGGGTTAGAGACTTGATAAAAAGCATCAAAATCTTGATTATTTAAACTATCTAATAACTGTTCTCGTTTAGAAACTCCCCAGAAATGGCGAAAATAGACATCAATATTTTTATTCCTTACTTCCTTTCTTACCATTAATCCGATAGTTGTCCCGACTCTAATTCCTTCCTTATTGTATTGAGTAGAAAAAACACTAGGATCGGGATTACCTTCGGGGGTTAACTTTCCCGTTTCCCGACTATCACCATTGAGACAATCAAACCAAAGACGATCAAATTCTTGTAAAAATCTTTGCCGCATCACCACAAAAGAAGGATCAGCGAGATAGGAAAAATTAGAAATATAACAAACAACTCCTTTACCGGTATTTTCAGAGATACATCTTTCTGCTAAACGAAAAAAGCGCACATAGAGATCATCCAAATTAAACTTTTTAATCCCCCAATCGGAGATCAAACCCTGTTTATATACTTCCACTAAACCTGCTTCTTCCGTGGGACTGGTTCCAGCAAAAGCATTGTAGGGAGGATTACCGAGAATAACTAAAATCGGTTTACCGCGCTTAACTTCATCAGCTGCCTCTCGTTCCTTATTTAACTCCGGAAAATTTAATTGTAGCTGTTGAATTTTCTGTTTGCTTTCCTCGTCTGGGGGTTGCCAACCGGTTAAAGCATTAGTCAGATAAACCCCGACGCGTTCACTATCTTCTATTAAAGGTACACCCAAACTTTGCAGGAATAAACCTAATTGTAGATGAGCGACGACAAAAGGAGCGGTTAAAATCTCGAAACCGAAAATTCTTTCTATGGCTGCTTTTTTCACCAAAGCCATGGCTAAAGCACCCGCGCCATTTTCCTGTAAAGTATCGGTAATGTAGCGCAAAACCTCGACTAAATAAGCGCCGGTTCCACAGCAAGGATCGAGAATATAAACATCGGGATTAGCTAAACCGTCCTCGATATTTAATTCTTCTCGTAAAACTCGATCGACTCGCGCTACCATATAGCGAACAATTTCCGGAGGAGTGTACCAAACTCCCAATTCCTTGCGTAAATCGGGATCAAAAGCTTGCAGAAATGGTTCATAGAAATACTGTACCGCTTGTCCTTCATCGAATTGACGAAAAAATTCCTCTCGTCGCACTCGATTTAAAGCTGCACCGGTCCAGTTCAAAACTTCTACTAATCCCAAAGATTTTAACTTACTCGGTGCGGCGATCTGTTCAAAAAGAATCGCTAACATGGGAACATGGAGATAGTAGGCTGCTAATTTCCAATCGAAATTATCCTCGCGATCGGGGTTTTGCTTGTGCCATAATACCCAAGCAGAGAATAAACCATAAAAGAGGGTTTGCACGAGGGTAGAACGAAAAAATTTATTTCCCTGTTCCTGTTCAAATTTGATACCTAGGGCATTTTCTAAAGCTTGACGAATATTGGCCAGAGCGGGAAGATCGGAATGATGTTCTAAACGTGCTTTTGCGTCCCGCGCATAGGAAGCGAGGAACCAAGCAACATCAGCCGGTGAGGTGATAGGAGCCGCCTGTAAAAGCACTCTCTTTAGGTATTCTAAGAGGCTATCACCCTGTTCTGTGGCGAATTTGGATGGATTTGAGGTTTTTAGCCAAAACTCGGCTTCTGACGGGGCTAAACTATAGGCTTCTAATTCTACCGGTTGACCTTGGCTATTGCGACCGATGAGCAGAAAATCGCGATAATTGGTGACTAATACTTGACCGTATTTTTGCCAGTATTTTTGTACTTGCTCGCTGGCGGCGATTTTTTTGACATCTTCTTTGGTTCCCTTAATCTCGATCGCGCCTCTTTCGGGAAAAACCGCCGTAAAAGGCTCTAATTCTTGATTTTTGGGGAATTGATCGACGTTAAAAAGTCCCCCGTCCGGCAATCCCGCACCCTGATTTCTGAGGTTGATAATGCAGCGCACTCGCGGTTTTAGGGTTTTACCGATTTCGTTGAGGAGAGTTTCGAGAGTGCCGTAGTAGGAGGTTTCTTTTACCGCTGCTTGGGAGGAGTGGATTTCTTGCAGGTTGCGAAAATAATTGACGAGGGGATTCATTAGGAGTCTTGTAAAAATCAATTGTTGTTAGGGTTAGGAGTCGGTCGTCAGGAGAATTAAGAATGAATAATAATCAATGTCAGGGGTTTGCTTACTGGCCCTCTCTACTCGCACTTAGAAGTTAATTGAATGGAAAGTGAGTAAGAGGCTCAGGATTATTCTTCCAAGAATACTCTCTACTCGCACTTAAAAATTAATTGAATGGAAAGAGCTTCTACGGTACAGTGAAAGTTAACGTTGCTGTTGGAAAAAACCTAATCCCATGAATCGTCGTGAATTTGTTGCCCTCGTTGGTGTTGGCGGAGCCATGGCCTGCGCCCCAGAAATACTAGGGACGGCTACCGACCAAGAGATGACCCTGGCCCAAGCGGCGGATGGCTTTGTGAAAGTGACGGGCATTACCCTCAAAGAATTGGAAGCCAAAGGCAGTTTTCTGGATAAAAAATCCCCGGTCGGCTCCTTGCTCCTAATCTGGGAGAAAAAGACGAAAAAGATCAGTGCAGTAAACCCGACTTGTACCCATGAAGGCTGTACGGTGAAATGGAATACTGGCGCACAGATTTTAGCTTGTCCCTGCCATCCGGGAAAATTTACCGCCACTGGGGTGGTCACGAATAAACCCCCAAAACGCAATCTAACCACCTATCAAGTCAAGGTCGAAAAAGACGTTATTTTTGTGAAAAAAGCTTAACGGGGTTGAGGGAATACCATGACTTTGGAGACACGGGTAGAATTAGTGACTCTCTACTCGCACTTAGAAATTAATTAAATGGAAAGCCTCCATAAGGGAGAGGAACAAGTAATTTAGCTTCACTCTCGCCTCTAAGAAGAAATTAAGCCAGGGATTTAGTCAATTTGGTCAAGAATAATCAGTTAGAGGTGAGAAATCAGACCCCGAATTTCTTCCCTGCCTGAAATTTCTCAATTTCTCGGAATAAATTTGAGTACCAAAATCAGGGTAAATAGCCCAAATATAAACTTAATAAAGTTTTAATAGACATTTAAGCCCTAATAGATTAGTCTTAGTTTTTTTTAAGCCGATATGCTGCCTCGCTAATCCTTTTCAGACTTGAAAACTGGCTATTCTGTTAGGGGTTGGCCGTGAGAGAGGTCAATTTTCAAGGATAATTTGTAACAGAGTGTTGAAAATTCCTTTAATCTTAGTCATGAGCGATCGCCCACCAGAACTAACCCTAGCCGACCAGGCCCCTGCCAACTACGAATGTCGCTCCTGCGGCTACGTTTACGACCCCAGCAAGGGAGATAGTAAAACCAACACTCCTGCTGGAACCCCCTTCGAGGAATTGCCAGAAACGTGGCGCTGTCCCGTGTGTGGTGTGCGTCGTTCCCAATTTATCAACATCGGAGCTAAAGATGCTCCTTCGGGATTCCAAGAAAATCTTAGCTATGGTTTTGGAGTCAACCGTCTCACTCCCGCACAAAAAAATATTTTGATTTTCGGGGCTTTAGCGCTAGGATTTGTTTTCTTTATTAGTTTATACGGTTTAAACTAACTCAAGCACTCATTATCTTTAAATCTAACCGCTCTTATGAGCCTGTAACCCATCGGGGACAAACCTTAATCCGTCCCGATTCCTTGACCAATACCTCTGAACCATTGATGAGAAAACTGAAACAATTCATAATAGTTCTAGCTGTAGCCTTTTTCTGCTTTAGCTGTAGTAATGTGCCATCCCTGAGCAGTAGTCCTTGGCAAATCCTCACCCTCGACACCGACTCCACTTTTGCCGATATCGCCTTTACCGACGACCTGCAGCACGGTTGGTTAGTGGGAACCAAATCTACCCTCTTTGAAACCAGCGATGGGGGGAATAACTGGCAGCAAAAAGTCCTCAACCTTGGCGACGAAAAAGTTAGCTTTAGCGCCGTCAGTTTCCACAACCAAGAGGGTTGGATTGTCGGTAAACCCTCAATTCTTCTCCATAGCGAAGACGGGGGCAGCAGCTGGTCTCGTATTTCCTTAAGTGAAAAATTACCCGGTTCCCCCTACGGAATTATCGCTCTGAACGACAAAACCGCCGAAATGGTCACGGATTTAGGTGCTATCTACCGCACTAAAGACGGGGGCAAAACTTGGCAAGCTTTAGTGGAAGGTGCTGTGGGTGTGGCCCGGACAATTGTTCGTTCCCATGATGGTAAATACGTGGCCGTTTCCGCACGCGGTAACTTTTATTCCACCTGGGAACCGGGGTCAACAGAATGGCAACCCCACAATCGTCTTTCCTCCCGCCGCCTACAAAAAGTCGGTTATGGTGAAAATGGGGAACTGTGGGCCCTGGCCCGGGGTGGTCAACTACAATTTACTAGCCCCAATGATCTCGATACATGGGAAGATAAGGTATTCCCCGAGTTTTCCACCAGTTGGGGACTTTTGGACCTCAACTACCGCACCCCCGAAGAAATTTGGGTCGCTGGTGGTAGCGGCAATCTCTTGGTCAGTGATGACAACGGCCAATCTTGGCAAAAAGATCGCGCGGTGGAAAGTGTCCCCTCCAATCTCTATCGAATTGTTTTTATCAATTCCGACAAGGGTTTTGTCTTGGGACAAAATGGGGTTTTACTGAAATATAATCCCCCTAGCGAACCGG
This sequence comes from Microcystis aeruginosa W13-11, assembly GCA_009995705.1. Lineage (GTDB taxonomy): Bacteria > Cyanobacteriota > Cyanobacteriia > Cyanobacteriales > Microcystaceae > Microcystis > Microcystis aeruginosa_F. Next base: position 79,068 of record JAADBR010000004.1, on the reverse strand, counting down.
CCTAAAACTTGTCTCAGGGTCAAGAAAGTCTCTATTATAGAGATTGAATTTTTCAAGTCCTATCATTCCGAGGAGAACCGTCCATGTCAGGTAGTACCGGCGAACGTCCTTTTGGCGATATCGTTACCAGTATTCGTTACTGGATTATCCATAGCATCACCATCCCCATGCTGTTTATCGCAGGTTGGTTATTCGTGAGTACTGGTTTAGCTTACGATGTTTTTGGCACTCCCCGTCCCGATGAGTATTACACTCAAGAGCGTCAAGAATTACCAATTGTTAATGATCGCTTTGAGGCCAAAAATCAAATCGAGCAGTTTAATCAGTAGTTTACTTTAATTAAGGATAAAAACAATGGCTAGTGGTAATCCCAATCAACCCATTTCTTACCCCATTTTCACCGTTCGCTGGTTGGCAGTTCATACCTTAGCGGTCCCCACTGTCTTCTTTATCGGTGCAATTGCGGCAATGCAGTTTATTCAACGCTAGGAGAACAATTATGGAAAGAACACCTAATCCGAATCGGCAAGCTGTGGAGTTAAATCGTACTTCTCTTTACCTAGGTTTACTCCTAGTTGCTGTCTTGGGAATTTTATTTTCCAGCTATTTCTTTAACTAATTATTTCCGATTCATTGTCATCGCAATTAGGAGGTGTTATTCATGTTCGCAGAAGGTCGTATTCCTTTGTGGTTAGTCGCCACCATCGTCGGTCTAGGCGTGATCGCCGTGGTTGGTCTTTTCTTCTACGGAGCTTACGCCGGTTTAGGTTCCTCTATGTAATTCTATTCCGGGTAATTTCCCCGGGCAAAAAGCCGTTAGTTATTTCTATAACTAGCGGTTTTTTCAGTATTCGGTTTAAAGTAAAGCTCGACCGAACTTTAAAAACCCACACCCTACACCCCACTTTCCTATACCTTTTAAACAGGATTTAGTCCCACGTTTACAGGAGAACTAATAATCAACAAAAAAAAGGAGTCAAAGACTTGACTCCTCTAGTTATATAGATGATTTAGCTAAAACTAAACTTCTTGTTTACGAGTGCTAAGATCACCCAATTTTTGGAATAAACCGAATTCCACTTGTTCTTCTAGATCCGGATCGACTCCAGCGAATACGTCGCGGTAGATGGTACGAGAACCGTGCCAGATGTGACCGAAGAAGAATAGTAAAGCAAAGACAGCATGACCGAAAGTAAACCAACCCCTCGGAGAAGTGCGGAATACCCCGTCAGACTTCAGGGTTTCGGTGTCAAACTCGAAAGCTTCACCGAGTTGCGCTTTACGGGCAAATTTCTTCACATCAGCAGGATCGCTGAGGACCTGACCATCGAGAGCGCCGCCGTAGAAAGAAACGGTGACACCACTTTGTTCGATACTCAGTTTCGATTCCGCACGACGGAAAGGAATATCAGCGCGAACGATACCTTCCGAGTCAGTCAGGACAACGGGGAAGGTTTCAAAGAAGTTAGGCATCCGACGCACGCTCAGGACGCGACCTTCGCCATCTTTGAACACGGGGTGTCCTAACCAAGATTTAGCGATACCGTCACCGCTATCCATGGCACCAGTACGGAATAAACCACCTTTAGCGGGGCTATTACCGACATAATCATAGAAAGCCAGTTTTTCGGGTATTGCTTGGTAAGCTTCGGCGATGGTGGCCCCATTGGCGATGCTGGCCTCGACGCGACGCTCAATTTCTTCTTGGAAATAGCCCTTATCCCATTGGTAACGGGTCGGGCCAAAGAGTTCGATCGGGGTGGTAGCATTACCGTACCACATGGTTCCAGCCACGACGAAAGCGGCAAAGAAAACAGCGGCGATACTGCTAGAAAGCACCGTTTCGATATTACCCATTCTCAGGGCTTTATAGAGTCTTTCGGGGGGACGAACGGTTAAATGGAATAAACCGGCGATAATTCCGACGATACCCGCAGCAATGTGGTGAGCTACCACACCCCCAGGGTTAAAGGGGTTAAAACCAGCAGGTCCCCATTCGGGAGCTACGGGCTGCACATGACCGGTTAAACCGTAGGCATCGGAAACCCACATCCCGGGACCCCAAAGGCCTGTTTGATGGAAAGCACCGAAACCAAAGCAAAGTAAACCGGATAAGAACAGGTGAATACCGAACATTTTCGGCAAATCGAGCGCAGATTCGCCCGTGCGGGGATCGACGAATAATTCTAAATCCCAGAAAACCCAGTGCCAAACCGCCGCTAGGAATAGCAGACCGGATAAGACGATATGAGCGGCGGCAACGCCTTCAAAAGACCAGAAACCGGGGTCAACACCAGTTTCGCCGGTGACGCTCCAGCCACCCCAAGAACCGGTGACACCTAAACGAGCCATGAAGGGCAGCACGAACATTCCTTGCCGCCACATCGGGTTTAATACGGGGTCACTGGGGTCGAAAATAGCCAGCTCATAGAGGGCCATGGAGCCTGCCCAACCCGCTACCAGTGCGGTGTGCATCAGGTGAACGGAAATTAAACGGCCCGGGTCGTTGAGAACGACTGTGTGTACTCGATACCAAGGTAGTCCCATTGACTACGCTCCTCCTATTGACAATTTAGTGTCCACTTAGACGCTTTTTATATTCAGGGTCAAAATATAAGCCCAACACTCTCGACGGTTAAGTGCAAGAGTTAGCTAACCTACATTATCCCTTGAAAAGTGTATCTATTCTAAAGAAGTGTAACTATTGTTAGAACAGATTTCAAGTCTTGGCGATCGATCTTCCGCCAGAATAGTCCGAATAAGGAGGTGGGGTGTGGGGGTGTGGGGAATTATGACTGATAACTGATTACTGATTACTTCCTCAGTAGTTCTTCGGCATTTTGCAGAATTTCGAGGACTTGTTCCGCACTAATCAAGCGTTTTAGCACCACTTGCCCGATGGTGGGGACGGTATCGGCAATTTCGGCACTCTTGGGGGCAACTTCCACCATAATCACGGCTTCTTCCACCTTATAAAGCCATAAAACCTGTTCTCCCTCTAAAATACCGATATTTAATCGCTCCATTTGCGGTGGTCGTCGCCAACTACTCGCATGGTCCCACAAACCGCCAAATTCCCACACCCGTCCTATTGTCCAACCTGCCGTTAAGAAAAAATATTTCACTTGGTTACTCAATCTAGAATCAATCTCTAGCTTTCTGGCTTAATTAGTTTTCAGCCGTCAAATTTTATCAGCTTTTTAGCCCCCAGCCATCAGTCAGAAAAGGCAATAGGCAATAGGCAATGGGCAGCTTTGCTCTCTCTGGGTGCATCCCACACTTGCAGAAATACCAACAATCAGCAATTGTCAGTGACTTTTAAATTATTACAGATATATCGGGGCTCTTCTAGGTTCTGTGTGATAAGTTTAACTTACATAGGATCGATCGGTCTTTGTGTCCCCTGTGTCTGGTGTGGTTCCCTCCACTCCCTCGCCAGCAGGACTGTATCTTAGAATACATTTTACCCACCAAATCCAAAAGAGCCCTATCAGCAGCTGTCTGTAAGCATCCCACCGAAAAACTAATGGGCAGGGGGTTTGGGGACGGCAATTCTACCGCAGACAAAAAAGTTTACGCTAAAATTGTCAGCCTTATTAAAGATGTTCAAAGAGAGCCTTTTTCTGGACTAGGAAAATCAGAAGCATTAAAACATGAACTATCACGATTATGGTTACGACGCATCACAAAAGAACATCGCCTAGTTTATAGCGTGTCTGATCATGACACAAAAGCTAGAACCTCTGGAAATGCGTTGCAAGGGAGATCCTTGCAACGAGGTAGAAATGAGAAGAACCCTTTACTGATTAATTTTTCACAAAAGTAAACTTACCATTCTTACCATCGGCATCCATTTTAATTTGTGCCACGGAGAATTTATCCTGAATGATTTCTCCTTCGGGAGTAAAAGCAATATCTCCCAGGACAGTGACATACTTACCCGCTAAAATTTCCTGATTTAATTGTTGGCGAATTTGTTCGAGGGAAAGTGTACTGAGTTTATTTTTATCATCTACCCGTTTTAAAGCCTCGACAAAAACTTGAATTCCCGTAAAAGCTTGAGCGGTAAATTGGGGCGGTGCTTTTTTATTTTCTGCTGTATAAGCGGCGACAAAATCCCGATTAATAGGATTATCTAATTCCGGGTTATAAGCTTGAGCGATGAGAATACCATCACATTCAGCTTGACAAACTGGGAAAATATTAGAAGTATTTAAACCATTGCCCCCAATAATTAACCCTTGATAGCCTAATTGTCGCAACTGTTTGACCAAATTGCCCCCGTCAGCAACCAAACCAGAAATAACCACTAAATCTGGTTTCATATTAATAGCGGCGGTGGCTTGGTTTTGAAAATCTGTATCGGTGGTTTGGAATTTCTGCACGGTGACAATATCAAGATTTAAACTTTTTAGGGTTTCTTGAAAAGTTTCCGTTTCCGATTTACTAAAAGCATCATTTTGGGCAAAAAAGACAGCCGCTTTTTTAATCTTGGGATCGATTTTTAAAGCGGTTTTAACTGCATTGGGAGCGACCACAGCCACAGGAGCGGACACCCTACCCACATATTCACCGATCTGGGGGATACCTTTAGCCGTGTTAGAGGGGCCCAGAATGGGAACTTTGGCTCGATCGGCGATCGGACTAGCGGCAAAAGCTTGCTGGGACAGGGACGGACCAAGAATACCCACCACCTTATCTTGAGTGATTAGGGTATTAATGGCGTTGATCGCCCCCTGTTCATCCCCGGCCACATCCTGGATAATAACTTTAATCGGTGTTCCATTGACTCCGCCCTTTTTATTAAAATATGTTTCAGCCATCTTGACACCGATCACCTGTTCCTGTCCCAATAGGGCGAGATTGCTGGTTTGAGCTAAAGCTGCACCGATGGGAATGGCAGCAGTGGCGGCGTTTTCTGCGGGACTGGGGTTAGTTTGACTGGTGGGAGTGCCGGAATTACAGGCCACCACTAGACCGAAAGTGACTAGGGATAGTATTAAGGGGATTAATAAACGTTTTCTGAGCATCTTAACTCTCCGGGGACTGATATTGTTGATGACACTATTATTTCGCTAATCGGGTTGATTTCAGCGATAATTCTCGACGCGATCAAACCGGATTTTGCTCCCTTAGCGCCTTTTGTTTCTCCTGATTTTGTCGATTAACCTCCCCGTCTCACCTCCGTTTTCTGAAAACGATTTGCCTTTTCTGGTTCTGTCGCCTAACCTAGTAGTTAGGGAATTTATTATCACCTTTCCCGTTTACAAAACCCAACAAGCGAAAACATCCATTTAAGATTATGACTAACCCCGTTATTCACGCCTTTTTCCTCGGACGAGCGATCGCTGAAGTAGTCAGTGAACAGCTAGAAGATGCTTTTACCAACGCTTTAAGCGAATTAGGCAAATTTGATGCCGAACAACGGGAAAACCTGCGGCAATTCGTCGAAGAAGTGCAAATGAGAGCCGATCAAGCCATGGAAAAGGGAGTATATACTGGTACAGACTCCAGTGGTTCCTCCAGTGCCGATGTGCAGGAAAACATCGACGAAATGCGGGCCGAAATCGCCCAATTGCGCTCGGAACTAAAAAACTACCGGAATTAACCAAAACCCCTCTTTTAGTCGCTTTAAAGCCCCAAAAATTGCGTGTCAGCCCTTCTACCCGTCCCTGTTACCCTAGAGTTAAACCCAGCAATGCCGGCCCTCCAAGTCGCCAAAAATAGCTATCGTTGGAATCGAGAAAACTATTCCATCAATCGTCGTCGTCTAGATATTTGGCGATTCGTTCTGACTGTACTTTATCAATTCTGGCTCAACGGTAAAAAATGGAGCTATGACGGCGGCTATAGCGAGGAAAAACTCGCCAGCAGACGCAGAAAACAAGCCGCTTGGATTCGGGAAACCATGCTAGAATTGGGTCCCACTTTTATTAAAGTTGGTCAACTGTTCTCCACCCGGGCTGATCTTTTTCCCCTCGAATACGTGGAAGAACTATCGAAACTACAGGATCAGGTTCCCGCATTTACCTACGAACAGGCCAGCAAAATCATCGAGGTATCCCTCGGCAAACCCCTCAATCAACTCTTTAAAAGCTTTGATCCTATTCCCCTAGCAGCCGCTAGTTTAGGACAAGTTCACCGGGCCCAACTGAAGAGCGGGGAAGATGTGGTGGTCAAAGTCCAACGGCCCGGATTGCAAAAATTATTTAGTATCGATCTGACCATCCTGAAAAAAATCGCCCAATACTTCCAAAATCATCCCAAATGGGGTAAAGGTCGCGATTGGACGGGTATATATGAAGAATGCTGTAAAATCCTCTGGGAAGAAACCGATTATCTCAATGAAGGTCGTAACGCTGACACTTTTCGCCGTAATTTTCGCGGGGAAGATTGGGTGAAAGTACCGAAAGTCTATTGGCGCTACACCGCTCCCCGGGTTTTAACCCTAGAATACCTCCCCGGCATCAAAATCAGTCATTATGAAGCCCTAGAAGCGGCTGGACTCGATCGCAAATTGTTGGCTAAACTAGGGGCAAAAGCCTATCTAATTCAACTACTCAATAACGGCTTTTTTCACGCAGATCCTCACCCCGGCAATATTGCCGTTGATAGTGATGGCTCCCTAATTTTCTACGATTTCGGCATGATGGGACAAATTAAAACCAACGTGCGCGAAAAATTAATGCAGACTCTCTTGGGAATTGCCCAAAAAGATGCCGATCGCGTGGTCACTTCTCTGGTGGATTTAGGAGCATTAACTGCTAATGGTGATATGGGAGCAGTGCGGCGATCGATCCAGTATATGCTCGATAACTTCATGGATAAACCCTTTGAGGAGCAATCCGTGGCCTCTATCAGCGATGATCTCTATGAAATCGCCTACGATCAGCCTTTTCGATTTCCCGCTACCTTTACCTTCGTCATGCGAGCATTTTCTACCCTAGAAGGGGTAGGCAAAGGACTCGATCCCGAATTTAACTTTATGGAAGTAGCCCAACCTTTTGCCCTGCAATTAGTAAATGATATGACAGGAAATAATGGCAGTAATATTCTCGATGAGTTAGGACGACAAGCAGCCCAAGTGAGCAGCACCGCCCTGAGTTTACCCCGACGCATTGATGATACGATCGAAAAATTAGAACGGGGTGATATCCGTGTCCGGGTACGTTCCAGCGAATCCGATCGACTTTTGCGGCGATTGGGTATGATTCAAATGGGAACTAACTACACTTTACTGATCAGTGCTTTGCTGATCTCAGCGACGCTTCTATTTGTCAGTGGTTTTGGTTGGTTAACTTTAGTACCGATGGCGATTTCCCTGCTGCCGGGGATAGCTCTTGTGAGACTTTGGCAAAAAATTGAACGTCAGGATCGCATGATGTAATCGATTGCGGGATAATAATTATTGTGTTAGCAGCAGAAATTTCCATGAACAATCTTTCTTTTGGAGGAATGACTGATCCAGGTGTAGTGCGATCGGTTAATCAGGATAGTTATTATATCGACCCCGAGCAGCGCTTTTTTATCGTTGCTGATGGTATGGGAGGTCATGCGGGGGGCCAGGAAGCTAGTCAAATCGCCACTGAAACTATCCAAGTTCATCTAGAAGAACACTGGAATTCGCCCCTGACTGCTGGAGAATTGCTGCAGGAGGCAATTACTGCCGCTAACGAGAAGATTATTGAAGATCAACTGAAAAATCCCGAAAGACAGGACATGGGGACAACTATAGTCATGGCTATCGTCCGAGATGATGGCTCTTGGTACACCCATATTGGTGATTCCCGTCTCTATCGCTTTCGTGAGCAAAAATTAGAACGGGTGACGGAGGATCATACTTGGATAGCTAGGGCGATCAAAATGGGCGATATGTCCAAAGAAGAGGCGAAAAACCACCCTTGGCGACATATTTTATTTCAATGTCTTGGTCGTCGCGATTTGCCCCCAGTGACGGTATCTCCCCTCGATCTGCAATCCGGCGATAGTTTAATTCTCTGTAGTGATGGTTTGACGGAAGAACTGTCCGACGAGGAAATTAGCGATTATTTGCAAACTGGTGCTGATTGTCAGGAAATTGTCAAGAATTTAGTGGCAGCGGCCAAAGAGGCCGGCGGTTCTGATAACATCACCGTGGTCATGGTAACGCAGAATTGAGAGGGAATAGCAATCAGCGATCGCTAAACTTGCACTCCTACTCGATCGCTCCTGCTTGTTGTAATAAAGAAACGATCGCCTGATGGTGATTAAATTTAGCTAACATTAAAGCGGTCATTCCCCCTTGATTTTTCTGATTTAAGTTCACCTTTCCCCCGTCTAACAAAACTTTAACCGTGTCGAGACAACCGTGATAACTCGCCCACATTAACGGGGAAGCGCCGCTAAAATCGAGTTTATTGACATCAGCGCCGATATCGACTAACCAGCTCACCAATTGACTATTATTGCCCTCACAAGCTTTCATGAGGACGGTTTTGCCATCGGGATAAAGGGCGTTGGGATTAGCCCCATAGTCGAGGAGATAACGGCAGATTTCCGTAAATTGGCGCTGTAGAGCCAAAGTTAATGGTGTTTCCCCCTGCTGAGTTAGGTTAGGCTCCGCTCCCTGTTTTAACAATTCTAAAACGATCGCTTCGTATCCCTGCACCGTGGCGATGAGCAAGGGTGTATCCCCAAAATGGTTGCGGTGATTGACAAAAGCACCGGCTTGTAGTAAAGCCTGGACGATCTCTAAATGTCCTTCGATCGTGGCTAAATGCAGGGCCGTTTCTCCAGCCTGATTTTGATTGTCAACACTAGCGGCCTGAGCGAGTAAAAGTCGGACAATATCGAAATATCCCTCAGCAGCGGCGAGCATCAGGGCAGTTTCTCCCTCCTCCGTGCTGATATTCGGATTTGCTCCTGCTTGCAGTAAAGTTTGTACGCTGCCGAGATTTCCCCTCTCTACAGCCAAAATGAGGGGAGTTTCCCCGGATAAAGTGGGAGCATCGAGAGGCATACCACGGTTAATAAACAATTGGAGGATTTCTGGACGATTAGCGTTGAGAGCCTCTAACCAAGCTTCTTGACGGATTTCTTCATCCACACCACTATCGAGCAGTAAACCGACAATTGCGGCGTAATTTTGGCTAATCGCCACAGATAAAGCCGTATCTCCATCCCGATCTCGCATATTGACCCGAGCGCCGGCGGTTAATAACTGTTCTGCGATCGCTGTATAACCCTTATAGGTGGCAATCATTAGTGCTGGTGTACCATCTTGATTGACCTGATTGACATTAGCACCGGCGGCGATTAATTGAGCGAGGATTTCACTGTGATTGAGGGCAGCCGCTAACATGAGAGGGCTTAAACCTTGAGGTTGTTTACTTTTGTTGATATCTGCCCCAAATTCTCGCAAAATTGCCACAATTTCCCGATGACCCCCCTGCACGGCATAGATTAAAGCCGTCGTATTTTGGCCATCGGTGGCGTTGACATTTGCCCCCTGACTCAGTAAAGCTTGAACCCGCGCCAGATTGCCCTGACGTGCCGCTTGTATTAACAAGATATCCCAATTAGAAGCCATTAACAGTGACCGATAGGCAGAAAGTATTTTTTCTATTATTGATCGTTATAGACCGGTAAACGGACAGAAAAGCTACTACCCGGTTCTAATTCTGAGGTAAGGTAATTCTACTAGCTGTGGTACTTATGCGGAAACCTCTCGTCACTCGTCTATTTCAACCCCGTGACCCCCTAACCTCGCGTCTGGATGCTCTTTGGTTAATCAATCATCGTCATCCTCGGCTATTGGGGAGAAAGTGATGTGGTTGGTCGTCCCCTGTGGCAGATTCAACCCTACGAGATGCAGTGTTGCACTAGCGTTGAAGCTACTTGTCTTCTGATCTCGCCGAACGTCCGAAGTCTCACGCCAGGGTCCTAACGGAGTCAGTAGCCGATCGTTTCAGGCTTTGTTGCCCTCTCTTTTTGTACCAATTTATGTACTATGAGAAGGATAATGCAAGGTTTTTGAGAGTCCCAATCCGATTTTTGCAGCATGAACATCGGATTTTAACAGGTCAAAAGCCTTATTTTAAAAGGGTTTTACCATTATTCAGCAAGCCCTACTTAAGTGTTCTGATAATTAGAATGGCGATCGCAATATATTTGATATGCTATAATCTTGAACAGTTTCGTTAGGAGTTAAATCCATGCTAGTTTTAGCCGGTGATATTGGTGGCACTAACACCATAACATGGGAGCATCTCACCCTTGTAACTCCTAAATCAGGTTTTTATGTCAAGCTATTTTGAAAGCCTTGCTAGAAAACAGTTTTAGTGACAAGTATAATTACTCACCTGTATAAATGAGATGCTCCCCAAAATTTTGCCCGAAAAGGAGTTATGGATTTAGCCAAACAGGTTTTATTGCTGTAACTGATGACCACAGCTACTACAAAAGCGATCGGTTGCCGCTACTTTTGCCCCGCATTGACTACAAAATCGCACTTGACTGACGGTTTTTGTGTCTCCCATACTCATTTTCATATCTCCCATTTGCATTTCCATGGGGGCAAAATTCATTGACATATTACCCATTTTCATCGGTTGCATTGGTTGCATCGGTTGCATCGGTTGCATTGGCGGGGAGGAGAAACTGGTAGTAGTGGTCGATTGAGAGGACTGAGAAACTCCAGAGGTATGAGGAGAGGAAAAACCGATACTGCTTCCTTGAATTTGGATTCTGTGGGGTCCGGTTTCGGTGATAATTTCAATCATTGCCCCTTGGGGAACTATCTCTATTTGGGGTTCTTGTGTCCAAACTCCCGTAGCAAAACTACTGCTAGACTGCTGTTGTTGTCCCACCGCACCACTAGCGAGGGTTACAATCGTCTGCAGCCCCTGATTATCGAGATAGAGACGTTGTCCTGTGGGTAATTCACTATAAATAGCCATATTTTTGACAGTGAAAAGTAAAAAGTACAAACCTAGTTCACACCCCTAGGATCCAGTCTAGCGAGGATAGAAATGTTAGAGGATTTTCTTAAGAATTTTATCGACAAAAAAAGGGCGGTTTTACCCACCCTCACCATGTCTCAAGAAAACAAACTTTTTAACGGACGCTACCGGCTAATTTATCGACCCGAATCGGTTTCATCAGGTACAATTTGAGGAATTGCCAAGCGTTAGAGGCGAAGATCGGCAATTTCTTCAGGAATTTAACCGGTGCGGCACTATTTTCGCTATCGATCGCCCGTAATCCCTCGTTATTGCCAACACAAATCTCTAGGCGATCATAAAATTCGGGACTATCCACATCGAGAACAATCGGGAAGACGCGGCCGGCGGTTTCATTGGTCTTCTCGATCACATACTTATCGTACTCGCGAGCGTCTAAACCGAGAATGGCGTAGAAACCAGCACGCTGAGTATCATTGAGATACATCGTAGCGAAGACCGAAAGCAGGAAGAAACGACACCAGAGACGAGCGCGCCAATCATTAAGAATATCAGGCTGCGCACGCATGATCGCATCGAAGAAGTCCCCGTGACGGTTTTCGTCTTGACACCAATTCTCGAAGAAGTTAAAAATCGGATAAACCCGATCTTCGGGATGTTGTTCAAGATGACGATAAATGGTGATATAGCGCCAATAACCGATTTTTTCGGAAAGATAGGTGGCGTAGAAGATAAATTTCGGTTTAAAGAAGGTGTAGTTACGGCTTTTGGTTAAAAATCCCAAGTCAAGGGAGAGGTTAAAATCCGATAAAGCCTTATTAAGGAACCCAGCGTGACGCGCTTCGTCCCGGGACATGAGGTTAAAGCATTCTGCGAGAACGGGATTTCTGTTTTTTAAACGTCTGCCGAGTTCTTTGTAGAGAAGAAAGCCGGAAAATTCGGCCGTGCAGGATCTTTCCAGAAATTCCACGAATAAACGGCGAGTTTCGCCATCAATATGCTCCCAAGAGCGATCGAATTCTTGATTGCGAACGAAGTGATGCCGGTTATAATCGGTACGGAATTCCTCTAAAATCGCTTTCAGTTCTTCCTCGTTAGCGGCGATCGACATTTCCGCCATCGCTTCAAAATCAGTGGTGTAGAAGCGGGGAGTGAGGATCGTTTCTTTAGCGGGAACTTTTATACCCGGACGGATTTCCTCGAATTCTGGTTTTTGGATCGTGCTGACCATAGGGATTATTGATTTTACTCTGGGATGATGATTGAGACGAGTAAAGGCTCTGACGTGATAATGACTAGCCGCGAAAAAACGGCTAGGATTCACTATAGCAAGCTCTCAGCCCTAGACTCCCTTCCTGTTCATTAAAAGTTACAACTCTTAATTAAGCTTTGTCAACAAACCCAGATTTTTCGCTGGGAGTCTTGACAAATGTTCGGGGAAGTGGGGTTTGTTCGGTGATCGGTAAACAGTCATCAGTAATCGGTGAACTGAAAACGGCTCTCCCAGGTTTGGTGGATAAAATGTATTCTAAGATACATTCCTGCTAGCTAGGGGGTGGAGCGAACCACAGAGACACAGAGGACACAGAGATCGATCGCTTCTATGGTAAGTTAAGCTGATCACACAGAACCTAGAAGAGCCGAAATGATTTAGATGAGTCAGCAACCCCCTCAACCTCTTTCAAAGCCAGATCCGAATCTTCCAGAACTCAAAACCAAGACGGGTAAAAGAGCAGAGCGCTTGTTGCTGAACGTTTGGGAACCCCTAGATGTTTTAGGTCGAGGGTTAATGGGGGATTTATGGAGAGCCGTTTATCTCTCGGTACAAGATGCGATCGCTCTTAGTATTTTGTTACAACTTCCAAGTTTCATCGGTCGTGTCATTATCGGTAAAGACTTTTCTGGTTTTGACGTATGCCTGCAAGAAAACCCGTTAGGCGTATCGCGCTATGCTTGTTTTATAATCATCACATCCGACTTTTGCCTGTGGATTATTGCCGGTCGAATCATTGGGCGCTTCTGGGTAGATCTGCGTGGATTAAAAGGAGGTAATAAGCATGGCTCAGGGAAATCATAATGAATTAAATCTCTATGAAGAGGCTAAGGCTGGTTTATTTTCCTTAGTTCAGCAGACTGGGTCTGTATTCATAGGTTTTGTCCTCATGTTACTATTTGCTGGAGGTGCTCCTTCAAGTTTTGTCATAGCACTAAGCTTTTGTCTTGGTACTGCTTTTGTGGCTTGGAGTGAACAGAAACGAGTAAGAAATTTGAAAGCAGTTGACTCATCCATTCCGCCAAAAGAATCTGAGACTGCAAGTATAGTAACAGAAGAACGATCTAACAAAAATTCAAGTACTTTAGATATTCAAACCCTGCGTCAACAAAGGCTTTTGGAAGACCTAAAGATACTAGAAGAAGAATTAATGACTACAAGTTCTGTACCTGATCAATTTCGACTACGTGAACAGATTAGAAGTCTACAGAGCGAGATTGGGAGTCTTCTAGGAGGAATAAGATTAGATGTTGAGGGAGACTATTACAATGTTAGTCAAGCTACTTTAGATCAAAAGCAGACTCTTGCTGAGGCGGCAGCGGAGATTCGGCGTCTTCTCAAACAGCTAGAACAAACTAATCCAAGCGTTACTGAAGCTGAAAAGGTGGCTTACGTGAGTGATGAAACCACTCCTAGTTTCAAGCGTCGTGTTGTCGGTGCGTTACAAACGGGGGGTGAAGCTGCAATTGAGGAGTTTTTGGACAATCCGTATGTCAGTGTTGGTAAGGCTGTTCTCAAAGATTGGATGAAGCCAAAATGAGTTCTATGCAAGCCACATAACAGGAACGTTGGGCGGATAAAAGTATAATTCCTAGAGGAGTAATTTCGGGGCTGTCAACCAGAATAACTGACACTCGCCTAGGGGATTTTGTTGATTGGGAACCTCTAGACCAATTATTCCCGCTTTTTTGACCGATAATTTTCCTTGAAACTTGCCCCAAACCAGCATTTCCGTCCAATAGCCTAAATCCGGTTCGTGGCCTACCAGTGCGATCGCGTTTTCCTCTCGCTGATAGTCGGACTTTTGCCACCACTGCACCCAATCTTGAATATTGCCATTGGGCGATAGGGGATTAAATTGCTCAATTCTACTGCTTAAACCCGCTTTTTGCAAAATTTCGGCGGTTTGCACGGCACGCACCAGGGGAGAAGTGAGAATTAGGTCAAATTTCACCCCCAACTGTCCTAATCTTTGGGCAACTTTAGCAGTTTTTGCCTTACCTTCCTCGGTTAAAGGACGTTCTCTATCGTTGAGATAATCCTCCGATTGTCCTGCTAATCCATGACGCACAAAATAAAGTTTCATATCAGTGTCGGGTCGGTCTTGGCGATGACATATAGATAGCTGAGGTCTGATACCTAGGTGCGAATTACCTTTTCATCAGGGTTAACCAGATGGGAAAGTTTTTGTTTGATTTGGGTGTCGTACAGTTCCCACTTAAGTTTAGCGTATTCGGCATTATTATTAAAACCACCGAGGAAACCTATAGGAATTTCAAAACCTCCGGCCATATAACGGCCACCACCAAAAAAGCGACCTTGGTTATCCTGTCCGAAAGCTTCCTTAAGAAATTCATCAGGATCTAGGGTAATTTTACTGGTACGCATAGAACCAATGACTAACTCGATATCCTCATCTTCATCGTGAACGATACCATAAACTAAAGCCGTGTGAACATTTTCTTCTGTCACCAAAAAATCGGCAGCCTGGGGAATCGCATCTCGGTCATCATAACGCAAATAACCGACCCCGGCGATCGAATAATTATTTTTAATAATACGGTTTTTTAAGGCTCGTTCGATCACATCCATCACCCGTCGGGATCTGGCCGATTGCAGGACAGCGTTTAATAATTGAGCATCGTAGAAACGACTGAGATAACCAGCAGCAATAAATTCACACTCTTGCGCTTGCATTAAATTATTCGTATCCGATCGCAATCCGTGCATCAAGGCCGTGGCACACTTAACATGGACGGTATCGCTAGTATTAAAACTTATTAACCCTTTTTGGATATATTGGGTTAACATCGTCGCTGTTGCCCGGATTTGGGGACGAATATCGACGAATTCCGCCTCTAGATCCCCTTGGCGAGTATGATGATCAATCACGGCAATAACGGGAATTTTTGCCTGTTTAACCAGAGTGGTTAACTGACTATTGGTTCCCTGACCGTCGACAAAAACACAACCCTGATAAACCGAAAGATCTCTATCCTTGAGGGTATGGGCTCCCCAACGTTTAGCTGGTAAACCTGTTAGTTTTACCAAAGCGACATTTTCCTGATGGGAGAGGGTACCCGCATAGACTATATCGCAGTGAATATCGTACTGCTCGGCGATAATTTGATAGGCCCAGGCACTAGAAAGAGCATCGGGATCCGGGAAATCCTGCATCACCACCATTTGATTTTCGCCGCGGTGATTTTCTAAAGTACGTCGCAGGCGATCAATCAGGGAAATAAGTAGGGTATCATTACTAACCGTGACTGGAGGAAGGGGACATACTGCCGACGGTTCCCCTAACACTACATCGGTTTCGAGGGACTTGGCAGGAACTAGACTCAGTAATTCAGCCATCATTTTTAGAAAAGTTTGCTTAAGGGTAGATTCAGTCGGGATTTTTTGAGCTAATTAATTCTAGACGATATTCTGGCTCGATCGGTTCATCTCAAATATTAAGCTTTTCTTGCCACTAGCTCCCCACTGTCGGGCTATAACTCTAGTCTATCAAAAGACCTCTCCTGTTTGTTCTGGGAGAGCGGTTAGGAGTGAGGGCAATTAACCATCGCTGCCATTACCTGTGAAAATAGATAATTTAGATAGTCAACGCCTTACCATTAATCATGGATAAACCGATAGATATTGAAGTAGTTAGAACTGAAGCACTAGGAAAGCTAGGCAGAAATATAGTTAATTTTTCAAAGATTGAAGGTATTTTAAAGTATCTACTTTCAGTGACTCAGATATAGGGATTATCAACATCAACTCGTAACCAGTTGATTGACAATCATGAGAGATTTCCTAAGCGCACATTAGGTCAACTGGTTCAGAAATTACATAACACTGTGCTGGTGGATGATAGTCAGTCTAAACCTCAACTAGACTCTTAGGACGGGTTGGCCGGTAGAAATGGCTTTTTCGACGATATCGGCGGCCATTTTCACTCCTCCAGTCTTCTGCATCGCTTTTTGCATTCTCAGGGCATTTTCTCGGTAACTGGGAAAGGATAACACCTTTTCAATCGCCCCTCGTAAACGGGGAACTTCTAGACGGGAAATCGGAATCACTTCCCCTGTACCCGACCATTTTATCCGAGCAGATACCCCCGGTTGGTCGTTAGTGATGGGAATAGCCACCATCGGTACAGCTTGGGCAAGGGATTCTAGGGTAGTATTTAAGCCTGCGTGGGTGATGGTAAGAGAGGCTCTGGTTAAAAGCTCTAATTGGGGAGCGTAGGGAACAACTAGGGCGTTTTTGGTCGTTATTTGAATGTTAGAGTCGGTATTGCCCAAGGATAAAACTAATTGTACCGGCAAATCGGCACAGGCTTCGGCGATCGCATTAAAGGCCGATTGTAGGCGATTTTGAATTGTACCGAGGGAAGCATAAATTAAGGGTTGTCCGGTTAATTTTTCGTAGGGAAAAGGAATCGTTTTTCTGGTGGAGGAATCGTGAAAGGGACCGGTAAAGTGGAAGTGAGCAGGTAAATTTTGCCGAGGAAACTCAAATTCGGCAGGTTGTTGGCTAATTTGGGCAAGGGGGGAATAGCGTTGATTGATGTTTTGATAGGGAATTAACCCCCATTCTTGACGCTGCTGGTTGATTAACTCATTCAGGGGACGAGTCAGAAAGTCAAGGAGTTTATAGCCAATTTTATTGCGAATAACCCCGATAAATGAAGGATTATAGTCCCAAGTGGTCATAAAGGGCGGAATAAGCGGATCACGATTTAAAACCAATGCCCCAGCAAAACTGACAAAGGGAATAGCTAATTTTTCTGCCATTGTACCTCCTGAGGGGGAGACTTGATCGACAATTAGGGCATCAATTCCCAGGCGACGTATCTCTTGAGGGATAGTTTGAAAGAGGGCAGCGGTAGAATTAGTTACTAATTCTACCGTGCGTCGGACGGCGGCTGTTCCCCGTAATTGACCAATTTCGGCTAAACTTTTGGCTGATGTGCCTTTCGGATATTTATCGGGTGCAATTGCCTGAAAATCTAAGCCAGCTGCTTGCACCATTTCTTCACCATCAAGAGTTAAAAAACAGGTAACTTTATGACCGCGTTTTTGTAACTCTTTTCCTAGAGGTAGGAGAGGATTAATATGTCCAGAAGCGGTGGGACAAAGAATGCCAAAATGAGTCATTAAACACCTCCACAGGTTTTCTTTAATTCTTCTAGATTCCAAAAGGCACCACCCAAGGCGGAGAATTGTATTCCTTCAAAACAGTTACGCACCGCACCCAAAGCGAGGGGATTGACAAGATAAATAAACGGGACGTATTCCTGTTGAAGTTGTTGAATTTCATTATAGATAACTCTGCGCTTCTCAAAGTCTAATTCTTGGGAACCTTTGACGTATAAATCGGCGATTTTTTTCTCCCAATCCGCCGCTTGCCAGCCTTGAATCGGAGGGCTGCCGGGTTGAGGTTGTTGGTTAAAAGCGTGGAGATTTCCATCTACATACCAAATATTAGGGGCGTGGGGTTCATTATCGCCAGTAAAACCTAAAATATGGGACTCCCAATCTAGACTATTACTCAGTTTATCAACTAAATTACTAAAAGCGATCGCTTGAAAATCCACTTGAATTCCTATTGCGGCTAAATCATTTTTAATTTGTGCGCCAATTGCTTCCCGGATTTTATTTCCTGCGTTAGTAATCAGGTTAAATCTAACGGGATTATTATCGGCATCAACTAGCAGATTATCACTATTATACTTAAATCTGGCCTCTAATAATAATTCTTTGGCTTTTTCGGGATTATAATCGTAACCCTTCAGGTTTTTATCGTAAAAAGGCGATTGGATAGAAATAAAAGAATTTTGTTCTTGTCCCAATCCTCGATAGATATCATCAATCATTCTTTGACGATTAATGCCGTAGGCAATAGCTTGGCGGAAATTTAAGTTATTAAACCACCTAGATTTAATCGGCTCTACTAGGGGTTTTCCGTTGCGTTTGCCTTGGTTGAGATTAAAACTGATAAATTGGGTTCCGTAGGCAGGTCCCCCATTAAAAATAGTGAAATTTCCTCTTTCTTCTTCAGTTTTTAAGAGGGAGAAAAATTCAGGAGTTACCCCAATAGAATCTAAACTTCCCGAACGAAATTGCAGTAAAGTTGTATCCTGAGATTCAACAATTGCCCAAATTACTGAAGTTATATGGGGTAATTGTTGTCCTTGGGCATCTTTTTTCCAATAGTAAGGGTTATTCTCAAAAATAATCCTTTGTCCCGTTATGTACTCTTTGAGTTTATAAGCACCATTAAAAACAATTTTATCGGGAGGAGTATCTAACCCCCAAGTGGAGAGAAATTCTAACCTACCATCGGGGCTTTTTTTCTGAATAGTTTTCTCTAAAGCGTGTTTAGGTAAAATCGGTGAACTGACGGCATCTAAAAAAGGTGCAAAAGGTTCGGGTAGTTTAAATTCGATTCGGCGATTATCTAGTTTAGTAATAACGGGGAATTCTTTTTTTAATCCTATTCTTAAACTATCGCGGTAGTTGTTGGGAATCTCAGGATTTAGATATAAGTCTTTATAGGTAAAAACCACGTCATCAACAGTTAAGGGTTGACCATCCGACCATTTTAAACCCTCTCTCATAGTAAAAACAATGCTCAAATTATCATCGGAAATTGTCCAAGATTCTGCTAAGACCGGTTCTTTTTTGCCGGTGATGGGATTTTCTGTTAATAGTCCTTCGTAGGTTAAACCAAAAATATTCGGGGATTCGGCCGATAAAACAGCATTAAAGGTTTTTGGGTCACTTAATACCGATATGACCACTTGATTGCGTTTAACTTGATTACCACAAGCAGTTAGGGAAATCAGCAATAAACAAGAAATTAAAAATACCGTTAATCTCCGCCAAAATTTCACCATAATCTTTAATATTTTTCTATCCGACTATCTAGAAGCAAAGACCCTGCCTTACTATACATACCGAAACTGACCAAGCTGAAAGCCGCTGGATTGTTTCCTTGCCCCATAAATATAACAGGAAATGAGACAAAAAATCTCGCCTAGGTGAGATTGACAAAGGCGAGAAACCGTGTTTCCATTAAGAATGGGAGATAAAATCTAAGAACGTTGTTCGATCGGTGTATAGGGGACTTCGTGTTCTCCGGTGTAGATTTGGGTAGGACGGAAAATGCGGTTAGCATTTAATTGTTCTTTCCAGTGGGCCAACCAACCGGCCACCCGGGAGATGGCAAAAATCGGGGTAAATAAATCACTGGGGATGCCTAATTTCCGATAGACCAATCCCGAATAGAAATCCACATTAGCATAGATACCTTTTTCGCCGTAGATATCCACCACTGCTTGTTCTAATTCTAGGGCGATATCGTAGTACTCATCGGAACCTAATTCCGCGAATAATTGTTCGGCTAGGTTTTGTAAAATCGTCGCCCGGGGATCCTTAACTTTATATACCCGGTGTCCAAAACCCATAACTTTTTGTTTGTTAGCGATACATTTTTCCACATAGGGACGAACATTAGCCACCGAACCGATTTCCTCTAACATTAACAATACTTCCTCGTTTGCCCCACCGTGGAGGGGGCCGGCGAGAGTTCCCACTGCTGAAGCGATGACACCGTAGGGGTCGGTTAAAGTGGAGGCCGTCACCATAGCCGAAAAAGTCGAGGCATTCATGGTATGTTCGGCGTGGAGAGTCAAACAGATATCGAAAACTTTCGCCGCTAAATCCGTCGGTCGTTTTTCCGTCAACATATAGAGGAAATTGGCCGCATAATCAAGACTATCATTGGGCTGAATGGGGTGATTACCTTTGCGAATCAATTGAAACGCCGCCACCATAGTCGGGATTTTCGCTAATAACCGCACCACTGCCTGACGGATATAGTCGGGATTATCCAAAGCCCGCCGGGCATAGTATAAACCCAAAGCCGCCGCCGAAGTTTGTAGCGCATCCATGGGATGGCCTTTTTCGGGGAAGCATTTCATCATGTCTTCGATACGGTACTTGATGCGTCGATGATAACGGATTTCATCGGCAAATTCTTCCAGTTCCGCCCCCGTGGGCAGAGCACCCCAGATAAGGAGATAGGCGGTTTCGAGGAAGGTACTTTTTTCGGCGAGTTCCTCAATCCGAATGCCCCGATACTCCAAGATTCCCTTTTGCCCATCCACAAAGCTGATACTGGATTGGGCGGCGGGAATTCCTTCTAAACCTGGCCGATATTCACAAACTGTCATAGTTCTACCTTTCCGTGGCGAAGATTAAACCCTAACGCTAACTTACTTGATTTTTCCACCCTTACCGAAATTTTATAGAAATTCTTCGGTTCTGCCTCTCCTGTTCAGGATTGGGGAGAATTGGACGAAAATTAATCCTATTTAGCGATTGCTTCGTCGATTTAGTCAACACCCTGCCCTAGCGCATTTTTTCTGGGCTTGCTGTTGCGACTCTAGCTAGAGGACTTGATATTTATCTACTTTCATTGTAGCGATAATTTTTTTTAAATTTCTTCGGGACTAATATTTAATTCCCGCAGTTTTGCCGCCAATCGTTCGGCCCGTTGTTGTTCCGCTTCGGCTCGTTGTCGTTCCGCTTCGGCCCGTTGTCGTTCTTGGTTGTAACTGGTGAAAGGTTGACCATCGGGATAATACAAGAGTAACTCTGGTTGGGCCAATTGAAAACGAATGCCCAAGCGAGGACTGACCCAATTATCGAGATTTTCCAGACTTTCGAGCCGATTTTCCCGACGAATACAGCCACCCAAATCATTTTTATCGGGATTATAAATGTAGTATTCTTTCACACCATAACGGTCATAAAACAGCAGTTTTCTGGTCATTTCCGTTTGGGTATTACCCGGAGAGAGAATTTCAAAAACCACTTGCGGGGGGATATTGTTCTCTTTCCACTGTTGATAGGAACCTCTTTCCCCTTTCGGTCTGCCAAAAGCTACCATGACATCAGGCGCTTGCCGAGTCTTATTATCTCCCTCCACGGGATACCAGAGTAAATCACCAGCAACGAAAACATCGGCATTATTGGCAAATAACCAGTCTAAATTCGCTTTAATCGTCGTAATCCAGCGAAATTGTCTTGTATTGTCGGCCATCGGTTTACCGTCGCTATCGGGATAGACGATTGTGGTTTTCGGGCTGTCGTCGAGTTGTCTAACCATTGCTTAACCCTAGAATTTCGTCTTTGCTTCCTTAATAGTATAACTTTACTAGAAAAAACCAGAGTAACTATTTAGGGACGGCGATGATCCTAAATGCTGTTTAAAAAGTATGGGGGAGTGGGGAGTGGAGACCTGACAGGTGTAAGTTTATTAAAAAGAGGTGAGCAGTCACACACTTAAGGTGAGAACATCAAGCTAGAGATTTAGAGGAGCATGGTGAAGGGCAATGCTGAAAAACAAATATCTCAAGCAGTGGTCGTGCATAGTTTCAGAGCATCTACCTCATTTGTTAATACCGCAAGCTATCGGATTGGCAACTGGCAGTTTTGAACGATTATCGGTTCAAATTCTCCGTTTCGGTCACGGGGAAGGCGATCTGTGCTTTCCCAAATTCTCCTTTGATCGTCTTTTTACTATGACCATTGCGGCGATTCTTCGGGTTAGTTGGCTCTGCGTTTTGTTTTTCTTCCTCTAGATGGGTATCTAGCTCTGCTGTTAAGCATCGCTCGATTAAGGCTTTGGTTAGTTGTTTAAAGATACCCCCTTCCCCCATCAAGTCTTCTGGGTTTTTGTAGTCTTTGAGCAATTCATCGATTAGTTCGGGTCGAAAGATCATTTCTCTTTTTCTCTGTTTTTTAGTTCATTAGTTCTTATTTTGACCTCTGACACAAACTATCTTACGGTCCCGTTATTCTTGCTTCTTCTCGATAATAGTAATTGGTAATCGTGATGGTTGCATTGCCAGTCCCAGAGGTAGCAGCGTATTGAGCTTCTGTAATATTTTGTTGAATTTTGCTTGGTTCTGACATATCAACCATCCTGATTATTAAAATACAGTCTCAATCATCCTTAGATGTGCTATGCTCGGTGGTGCCACTAATACTAGCATTACCCGTGCCAGAGGTAGCAGCATATTTGACATTACTAATATTTTGGGTGATAATTTGTTGTCCACCGGGTTGTTCTTGGAGCTTGTCTAGTAAATCTTGGGCTAATTTAGTGATTTCATTATCTTTATCAACCCCCGCTTCGACAATTTTATCTTTTAACAAACCTTCAGCTTTCTTGATATCCTCTGGTTTTGCCTCTACCATTGCCTGTGCCAAAGCATCATTAGCAAACTTACACTTAATCAAGGTTTTCAAACCTTGATATGTATCTTTAACGCCTTTTTCCGCCGTATCTTTAGCCGCAGCAACCGCACCGGCAGTCAAGGCGGTGACAATCAGAGAAATTGGTTCCATTGTTTGATACTCACAATAAAATATTGCTGATTCAATCTTAGATCAAATCAGTTTTTAATAGTAAGCCAAACTGCAATCAGCTAGAGAACTGGAATTTCACGGCCAAGGCACTAAGCATTAAAAGTACTGCTATGCAAGGCTCGTAGCTGAAAAAGCTAAACAAGGGTTTTCCCTGTGGATGGGGTTTCTCAGTTATCAGATTTGAGTTTTCAATTCACTGTTTACTGAACACTGAAAAAAGCTCCCTGATTATCGCCGATGATACCAACGGGTAAATAATTTTTCTAACTCCACCCAAACGAATAACAAGGTACTAAATCCCAAACAGATTAATAATTCTTCTTTAGTTAAAAATTGAGTACCGAAAAAATCCCGCAGAGCAGGAACATAGATTAACATCAGTTGAAAAATTGTCGTCAGGGTTACTGCTATCCAGAGATAGGGATTAGTGAAAGGATTCATTTCTATGGTAAGATGATCGCTCGATCGCACAGAAATGGCATGACCCATCTGAGCTAAACAGAGAGTAGTAAAAACCATAGTTTTCCATGAACCAGTATTACCAAAAAGCGGATCCAAGCGCACAGCGATCAACATTTGAATGATATTAATAATCGAAAAAATAATCCCAATTCTAACGATATAACTGCCCAAACCGCGAGCAAAAATACTTTCTTGGGGACTAAAAGGAGGGCGACGCATAATATTAGGAGAAGCGGGTTCCACTGCTAAAGCTAAAGCAGGTAAACCATCGGTAACTAAATTCATCCAGAGAATTTGTAGGGGAGTGAGAGGAGTAACTAAACCCAAAAGAGGCGAAGCAGCGATAGTAATCACTTCCCCGATATTACTGCCGAGAATATATTTAATAAAACTGCGAATATTGTGATAAACCACTCGCCCTTCTTCCGTAGCAGCGACGATAGTGGCAAAATTATCATCGAGGAGAATCATATCACTAGCCTCTTTGGTGACATCGGTGCCAGCGATTCCCATGGCAATACCGATATCTGCTTGTTTCAGGGCCGGAGCATCATTAACCCCATCTCCGGTCATAGCGACAAATTTACCCTTTTTTTGCAAAGCGCGGACAATAGTTAGTTTATGTTCGGGGGAGACGCGGGCATAGATGTTAGTTTTGTCAATGATGGTTTCTAGCTGAATTGGTGATAATTTATCTAATTCTTGTCCTGAGATGACTAAAGCTCCCGCTTGGGCAATACCAAGACTTTTAGCCACCGCTAGAGCGGTTAATTGATGATCGCCGGTGATCATAATCGGACGGATTCCCGCTTCTTGACACCTAGCCACGGCGATTTGTACCTCTGGTCGCGCTGCGTCAATCATACCGACCATTCCCAGCCAAATTAGCTTATCTTCGCTGATTTCAGTTGATTCTGACGGATAAATCAGGTTTTTGTAGGCTAATCCTAAGACTCGCAAACCCCTGTTAGCCATAGCATTGTTAGCGACTAAGACTTGTTCTTTTTCCCTATCCCCAAAAGGAAGACTTTCTAATCCCGATTGATAGGAGAGACACTGTTCAAGGATTAATTCTGGGGAACCTTTGGTAAATAGTACGGTATTGACTCCTTGACAAATGACCGACATTCGCTTTCTTTGGGAAGAAAAAGGGATTTCAGCGATTCTAGGGAACTCTTGCTTGGTTAGGGATAAATTTAAGCCCGCTTTCGCCCCTAAAACTAATAAAGCTCCTTCTGTGGGATCGCCTAAAATGCGATCGTGACCGTTATCAAGGTATAAACTGGCATCGTTGCAGAGGACACTGGCAATTAAGAGATGATGTAATTCTAGATCGGTTTTGGGATCGATCGCCCGTTGCTCGGAGTCTAAAAATTGTCCTTTTGGGCTATATCCTTCCCCAGTAACTAAAAAATTGCGATTAACTGTCTCTATCTCCCGTACAATCATTTTATTTTCCGTTAGCGTCCCGGTTTTGTCGGAACAGATCACATTAACGGAACCGAGGGTTTCTACTGCCGGCAGTTTACGAATCAAGGCCTGACGTTTGACCATGCGTTGAGTACCTAGGGCGAGAGTTAGGGTGATAACTGCGGGTAATCCTTCGGGAACGACGGCTACTGCCATACTAAGGGAAACTTCGACTAATTCCTGTAGGGCCGACCAACCGGCATTGATCAAACCGACGGTAATAGTCAGGGCAACTAGAATGAGAGAACCAGCAACAAGGACATTACCCAAGTGAGTCATTCTTTTTTGGAGAGGAGTGGGTTCATTGCCGACTGTTGCTAACATTTGAGCGATTTTGCCTAATTCCGTGGTCATTCCCGTATTGGTAACGATGACCTTGGCCCGGCCTTGCAGTACCTCTGTTCCAGTAAAGACAAAATTTAAGCGATCGCCAAGGGGAGTATCCCGGTCTAAGGGGTCAATGGAGGCGGATTTACTAACACTATTTGCCTCTCCTGTCAAGGCCGATTCGCGAATTTGCAGGTTAAAAGCTTCGATAATTTGGCCGTCGGCGCTGATTTGGGTTCCCGCTTCAATCAGCATGATGTCCCCGGGGACGAGATTAACCGCATCTATTTCTCTGCGTTGACCCTCGCGGATAACATTAACTTGGGGAGAGGAAAGTTTTTTTAAAGCGGCCAGAGCTTTTTCGGCGCGACTTTCTTGCAGATAGCCGAGGATACCATTGAGGATGACAATTGTTAAAATAGCGATCGTATCTTTGAAGGGAACACCAATTTTAGCCAGATGACCGCGCTGTAATGCCAGTAAATCCAGTCCCCCGGAAATTATGGCCACGGCAATTAAGAGCAGGAGCATGATATTGGTAAACTGATCTAGGAGAATTTGCCAATTACTGCGCCCTGGACGTTCTTTTAGTTCATTTTTGCCATAATATTTAATTCTTTCGGCGATTTGCTCCCTATTGAGGCCATTAACAGCGGAACTACCGAGGATAGATAGGGTGGTTTCCACTGGATAAGTATGCCAAGGTTGTTGCAAGTTAAGTCTAGAATGGGCAGAATAGTCGGCATTAGCGGCCATGACAAATGAAAATATAGTTGATCTAGATAGATCTTAGCCCTTTCTTTCCCCGGTCACGGAAAAAAACAAATGTTTAAACTAGCTCTCCCCGTTCATAGACAGTCTTAACGAGTAATGTAGATGGTCAACAGCTTAGTGGGGTAAAGTAAACCAAAATTGTGAACCTTTTTCGTCATTATTCATAATGCCAATTTCACCCCCGTGAGCATGGATAATTTGACGACAGAGATATAAACCTAGTCCTAAACTAATCTGATTGTTATTATTGCCTCGTTGATAGCGATCGAATAATTGTTTTCTCTGGGTTTCGCTAATTCCCACCCCATTATCGGCAATGCTGCACCGGAGATAATTGACCTCTGCTGTAGCTGATAAAGTGATAATTATTCCTTGGGGATTGTGTTTAAGAGCATTGGCTAATAAATTCTCAAAAACTCGCCAGAGATGGTGAGCATCGGCATTAACTAAGGGTAAATCGGGAGAAAAGTTATTAATTAAAGTTGCTTGATTTTCCTTTAATCTTAACTCCCATTCCTGACCGATCTGTTGACTGATTTTGTAGAGAGATAAAGGCTTTAGTTCTAGGGAAACTCCCCAAAGATCATTTTGTCGGGTTTCGACAAGAGAATCAATTAAAGTTAATTGTCGATCGCAACTGTTGGCCATCTGTTGTAAAATCTTCAAAGGTACTTCTTTAGTTTCTCCCTGAGAATTTTTAATTAAATTATTTAAGATCATTGACATCCCGATCACGGGATTGCGGAGATCATGAGAGACAGCATGAAGATAAATTTCTAAGGTTTCCTCAGTTTTTTGACGTTCTTGAATTTCGTTTTGGAGTTGTTTTTTTTGACGGCAAATAGTTAATTGATTTTCGATGCGGGCCATGACTTCTTCCCCTTGAAAAGGTTTAGAAATATAATCGACACCTCCCACTTGAAAAGCTTTGACTTTATCTAAGACATCATCAAGAGCGCTGATAAAAATCACGGGAATTTCTCTGGTTTTTTCATCAGCTTTTAACTGTTCACAAACTTGATAACCATTGAGATCAGGCATATTAATATCGAGGAGGATCAGATCGGGAATTAGCGATCGCACTGTATTCAGGGCCATCTGTCCACTAATCGCTTTCCGTACCTGATATCCCTTCTCGGTGAGCATAATCGACAATAGCCGCACATTATTGGGCAAATCATCGACAATTAAGACACTAGAGCGCGGTGTGGGTTGAGTCATGCCGGTTATTTTATAACTCAAACTATTTAGTAAGTAAGTGGTTATAATTAAATTGAAGATAGATTTTGGGTTCGATCCCCCCTGCCCCCCTTGATAAGGGGCGTATCTGACAATTTTTAACACCTACCTACTTAAAAGTGTATAAAAAAACAGACGCGACACTTGCATCTGTTACAAAATTAACTATATTTTGAGGACAAGAACATCTAGGGATTTCCACCACCGACAGCGATGCCGCTACCATAAATCTGAGCATTTGTCAAGTTAATTCCCCCCATTGATGCACCCGTCACATCAGCATCATAGATCATGGCACTGGTGAAATTAACTCCATTGAGATTAGCTTGATTCAAACTGGCATTAGTCAGAAGAACTGCGGTCAAATTTGCGCCTTCTAGGTTAGCATCGGTCAAATCCGCGCCCTCTAAGTTAGCTTCCTCCAGATTAGCTCCCTGTAAATTCGCTTTTCTCAAATCAGCACCGATTAGATGCGCCCCTCTTAAATCTGCACCCCGGAGATCACACCCCGGACATTCCCGCGTATTCAATAATTGTTGCACCTGCCGGGGATTTTCCGCACCGACGGGGTTAATCAGCAGTAAGGAAGCTAGGGAACCTAGGGCAATCATTAAAGTTCTTTTCATCGTTTTAGCCTCCTCTTTCGTTTTCTTCTCTACTTTTAGGATAGGAAAAAAGCTGCTAACCAACTTCCCCCGATCGGGCTAATTCTCCTGTTATCTCACTTTTGCTTGCTTTTGCTAGTCGATCTCTCCTTTTATCACCGTTGCGATCGCTGATCGGGCATTTTCCTTAAATTCCTTGACATCGACGCGACTTAATAACCAAACTGCCAGGATCATTCCCAATGCTTGCAGGAGGAAAACTAAGCTATAGGCTAAAACCGGACTAGAAAAGATAACTTTACCGATATTTAAAATTGTACCGCCTAAAACCGTGGCCAATCCCCGGGCGATCGCTTGTGATAATCCCCAAGCGCCGATAAAAGTTCCCGCAGTTTCGGCAGCTGTTAAATCTAACATTAAACTGGTAGCCCCAGCAGTAATCATTCCCGAAGCTAAACCGAAAAAGAGCAAGCTTGATTTTAATAAACTTTGATTAGCAGAAAATCCAGCAAAAATCAAGAGAATAAAACAAATTGTTGCAAAAATACAGCCATATTTAGTGGTTTTTTGTTTACCGACGCGGGGAATGAGCATAAATCCCGTGGCAGCGATACCAAAAAGGGTTCCGGTTCCCCAAAAAGCGTTTAATTGGGTGGTTTGGGCGATACACATCCCAAAAACCTCGCCTCCAAACGGTTCCATAATTGCATCCTGCATAAATAGACTCAAAGTCATCATCAGCAGAAAGGTGAAAAATAAACCGGTTTGCCGACTAGCAGTGAGAACCTGTAAAGCATCCTTGAAGGTAATTTGATCCTCTCTTTGCACAACAGTGGACCGACTACTAAAACGAGAATATTTTTTTTCTACGCCAAAAGTCGCTAAAATACAGAGAACAAAAACGATAGCGGGCATAATCGTGAACACGGGGTTAACATTCGCCTGTAGCTGCGGAATATTGGCTATAGGGGCTGATTGAGTCGGATCATAGGTCAAAATATTTGTACCGCAGATATTGGGAGTATCCAGCAGACGAGAACTAACGATCGCCCCGACAACGATTCCCACCATCAGCATTGACCAAACTATACCAACTAATTGCGATCGATTATCTTCATCGGACACATCCACCAAGAGAGCGGCAAAAGGGGTAGAACTGGCGCTTAAAGCTAGTCCGTAGAGGGCGAAAATTAAGGCTAAGAGGGCAATCCAAGCGTAGGAAATGGTATTCCATCCCGAAGTTTGAATACTAAGTCCCAATTGCCAGACTACCTGCAAAGCAATAAAAGCTAAAGCGGTAAAAACTGCCGCCCCAATCCAGACATAACCGCTGCGATGATGACCGAAAATAGTTTTACCGTCGGATCTTTGCCCAAACCAGATGCGTGCTGGACTAACAAACTGGTGCATAGCGATCGCAGCTGCGGCGAGAAAGGGTAAAACTTTTAACTCATCGATCATAATCCGATTGAGAACCCCCAAAGTCAGCAGGGACATAATACCTAGTCCCATTTGAAAGAGTCCTAGGCGAAACATGGTGAAAAGTCCCAATTTTGGCAGGGGTTTCGGGGATGAGTGGAGAGAATTGGAGATATCGCTAGTAGCCATGGTTAAATCAATACAGGAAAAAAGCCAGTATTTAAAAATTTAACGCAGGACGGGCAAGCATCCTCTGGAGATTTAAGTTTCTGTCTCCGATAACCAAGCGGTCAGATCTCTCAAGCTGGTAAAATCGAGCAGCGCTTCTCCTAAAGTTTCTAATTGTTCTAGAGATAGTTCTTGGATTTGTTGGCCCAAACTCGAGGATATTTCGCCTAAACGACGGTTAAGTAGCCGTAGAATCAAAGAAACCGCTTCTTCTCGTCTTCCTTCCTCTCTTCCTTGTGCTTTTCCACTTTCCCGGATGTCCTGATAAATGACTGATTCGCGCATAATTTCTTCCCTTAATAAACTTCCGATGATTTCCTTACTTAAATACTAACCCCGCCAGAATTGCTGTAGCGGCGGCTAAATTGCTTTTTTCAGTTCTCCCCTCGATATTATCAATTTTTGCGGCTACTTGTCGTAGAATTTCCTATTGTATTATCCATTTCCTGAATCGATCCATATCATTATTGACTACTGCTTCAAATGCCACGTTAGCATCAATTATCGTCCTTGTAAAATAGGTATTTATCGGCTGTATTTCAGTATCACTCTCGGTTGCAAATAAATGTTTTCTGATTTCTAAAATAAGTCTTAAGCTGTATTCCTTATTTCTTTTTGAATAATATTCTAAAAGCTTACTTTTTGTGTTACTACTATGAACTAGCATATTTCTAATGCGATAGATATTATACACATCATTTTTGACATCGATTATTGCTTGTTTTATTTTATTCAAGCAAGTTGTGTGATCAATAAAATGACCACGAATCTCACTTATATATTTATCGAATTGACTATTTTTCTGCTCAACATCATCAAAAATTAATTGAAAGTTTTCAACAAAATTACTTGCGTTTATCCTAATAGAACCGTTATCTTTTTTACTAATAAAAAATATATTTAAAATTTCATCAGATACTGAGAATCTATACGATGGCAAGCCTTTTCTCGCTAAATTATCCGCAAAAGTAGTTAGTAGATCAAAAAGATGGGATTTGATGGTAACAATAGCGAGCAATAATTGTAGGACTGAAATATTGTTCGCATTGTACCATTCTTCAAAAACAGGTTTATCAAATTCCCTCGGAAGCCTCACAATAATTTTTTCCGATTTATTGATAAAATGCTCAAGGGAATACCAAGAATATAGAAGCGCGTCGGAACTTTGTACTGACTCAACAGATTTACGATATAGTTCAATAGCAGTTAACCATGTTTCAACGCTTTTATTAAGTGAGTTTTTAGAAGAAAGCCAATGACCAATTCTGTCAGTATAAATATTATTAGGAATATCAAATTCTTTATTCGATCTAGAAGAATACTCAAAAAAAGCACCCTCACCTAGATCGTTACAGATAATGTAATTATTTGATATTATTTGTATTTCGTTGTTATTTGTCTTTTTCATGAGAGTATCCTTTTTTAGGAAGACAGACACAGCCCTCTCTACTGTTCTTATCGCTTGATCCTTCATTGAATAAAAATCATTTCCTTCGATGTCAATAGCAACATAATAAATACTCTCGGACATCACTTCAAATTCCTGTATTCTTTTTTCAAACTGAACACGATCAGAACTTTCATCTATGTATGTGTCGTCTCGAAAAATACTTTTTGTTATTTTTCCATGAATTCGCGGAATATAAAAATAAACGTTACCTATTTTTAATGATTGAGGATTGGCTAGAGCAAAATTAGAAAGTTTAAAAATAACCTTATACTTTTTAGGTGGTTCGACATAAATTTTTTTCATCAGAAAAATCCTATCTTTAAGCCCCAAAGAGTCATAATATTGCTTGAGGGCAATTTTATAGTCTTCGTTTTCAGAATAAACTTCCTCGTTATATTTGGGTGATCCATATATGAGTCCACCGTATAAATATAATCCATCTGTACTTGTACTTATACGGTTCCAATGATCTTGAAACAAAGATAATTGTTTACGTAATAAATCTTCTAGAGTTTTAACATAGTATCCTCGCTCAATAAACATTATTATAATAGTGTTAACGATAAATTTTAACTCCTCTAGATTCATTTCTTCTTTGAGGATTTCTGTAATAAGTAAATTAAGTAAACCTTCAAGACTTTCTACTGAAATTATCTCTCTTTGTATTATTTCAACAAAATATAATATGTCTTTTAATTCAAATTTTTTAGAATCTGATGCTGAATTTAAAGCTTCTAAAATAAATTTCAACTGAGTAGATATTGGTTTTGCCCATAAACTCTTAGCCGATGGCTCCCCAGCAGATTTTTTTTCGCCTTCTAAATATTGTTTAATCTGTGTAGTAAAATAATTTTTGGCAAATTGATTTTTTGAAAATTTTTCTCGATTTTCTAAAATTTCTTCTTCTAAATCTGTTATAATTAAAATCAGGTGTTTGTTGTAATCATTGTCTTTTAATTCTTTAATTGCCTCACAGCTGTCTCTCCATATAGATTTTACGCCAATGAGGTTTTGACGAATAAACTCTGGAATATCTTCGATTTTAGAATCGCAAGCATCGCAATTGTGATCCATTTCTATTCTTTCAGTGAACTATAAATATAGTATAGCAGTTATCCTGCTGGTTTTACCCTCGTCAATCCCGCTATCGAATATCTTACCAACGAATACGGGACTTTCTATCGAGTTGAGGGGGAATTAATCGGCAGTAATCAAGTTCGCCTATCCGTGCTAGTGGCGCATCGCGTGCGCCCAAAATATAATATAGATATTTCGACCAAATTGAGATGCAGCCGTCGAGGAAAGTGTAGATAACAATAAAACTGAGCCTCAAGGAGACTCAGTTTCTAGTTTTTTAAGGACGGGAATTAACGAATGTACTCTTTGAGGATACTATTACGGTTAGGGTGACGCAGTTTCCGCAGGGCCTTGGCTTCTATTTGACGAATGCGCTCGCGAGTGACGTTGAAAATCTGGCCGATTTCTTCGAGTGTTTTCATCCGGCCGTCATCTAAACCGTAGCGCAGCCGCAGCACATCGCGTTCGCGAGGACTCAGGGTATCGAGGACATTTTCTAAATCCTCGCGTAATAAATTTTTAGAAACTTCATCTTCTGGGGTTTCTCCATCCGCTTCGATAAAGTCTCCTAAACGGGAATCTTCTTCTTTACCGATGGGAGTCTCTAGAGAAATCGGTAATTGGGCAGATTTGGCAATAAAACGCAGTTTTTCGATGGTCATCTCCATCTTGGTGGCGATTTCTTCCTCGGTGGGTTTGCGACGCATTTCCTGAGAAAGAATCTTGGTGGTTTTTTTGATCCGGGAGATGGTTTCGTAGAGGTGGACAGGAAGACGAATGGTGCGGGATTGATCGGCGATCGCGCGGGTGATGGCTTGACGAATCCACCAAGTGGCATAGGTGGAGAATTTATAACCCTTTTCGTGGTCAAATTTTTCGGCGGCGCGGATCAAACCGAGGGAACCTTCTTGAATTAAATCTTGGAAGGAAAGACCGCGATTCATGTATTTCTTGGCGATCGAAACCACTAAACGCAGGTTCGATTGTACCATTTTTTCCTTAGCGCGACGACCATGGTACAAACGACGCTTAAAGGCCGATAAGTATTCCTTTGATTTGGCCAGCCATTCTTCCAGCAGGGGAGCCGTTAGCTCCGTCTTACCTAAATAAGCCTTAATATCCGATAGTTTCGGCTCTTTTTCCGATTTTTCAACGATAATTTTTTCGATGCGCTCGAACAGGAAAACCTGTTTTCCCCATTCAGCATCGCTATAGAGGCAAAAATCTTCGCGAATGCGTTCTAATTTCAGGAGATCGGCGATTTTTCTCGCTAATTCGATCTCCTCCTCCGCTCTCAATAACCGAATCCTGCCGATCTCTTGCAGATAAATCCGAATCGAATCTTCTGTATAAGGTTTTTTTCTAGCGGCGTCGCGACGACGAGCGCTGGCAAGGCGGCGGGTTTTTTTGCCATCGTTGCTATCGCTGGTTTCTTCTAGCTCTAACTCGATATCCTCATCATCGAAGTCTTCGTCTAGGTCAATCAAATCTAAATCCAATGGCGGCTCGGTAAGGGTTAGTACATCGTGGGCCTGCATCATGCCGTTTTCCTCTTGCTCCTTCTGTGCAAAACTAGAAGATCGAATCTCAATCTAGGTGATACTGAACAAATTTGTGTCTCAAATCCGAGACGGGCAAAGACTTTTCCGATTGTAGCTTTAATTACAACAAATGGGAGAAGATTTTTGCTTAAATTTCCTTGTGTCGATGCGATTTTAGCGACACGGAATGCTGTTTTAGCTCGGTCAACTCATAATCTGGCTCCTGCAAAAATTGAGTAAATGGCTGGAGGACTGGAATCCGATCACCGGTTTGTCTGCGGTGTTGACCAGATAGCTAAGTATCAAAGGAATTATGGGATGGGTTAACTGTTCCCACTGGCAAGGGGAAAATAATCCCTATTTGCCTTGGCTAATTCCTTTAGTCTTTAGCTATTGTATTTAATTTGATCGGATTCTTACGGATAAATTTCATCCCTCATTGCTTTTACGCGAATACAATTCTAATACAAGTGTATTAGAATTGTTGGAGCGCAAGCTCATAATATTAACTTAGCAACATTTTAGAAATTTGCGAGACAAATTTAAGATTTTCTCCAACAGCACCGTGGGGTGTGGGGAGTTTTCTCAGTAAACTGATAACTGATAACTGACTCCTAACCCCACAGACCAACTTGTTCAGCAAACCCTATCTAGACTTGTAGCATTTTTGGGGTTTTTTCCTTCTGCTGCAGTGCGACGTGGAGACGGTTTAAGGCGCTGACGTAGGCACGAGCGGAGGCGACAATAATATCGGTATCGGCTGCGCGAGCAGAATAGGTGCGTCCTTCGTAACGGAGACGGATAGTCACTTCTCCTAAAGCATCGATTCCCTCGGTAACTTCTCGCACTGAGAAAGAAATTAATTCGTTAGGAATCTGCACCACTCGATTGATCGCTTTGCAGAGAGCATCCACTGGCCCTGTACCAATGGCCGCATCGGATAACTCGCTACCGTCGGGAGTGCGAATCGTTACCGTGGCCGTGGGTCTGGCGTTATTGCCACAGGACACTTGTACTAACTCAAGGCGGAAGTGATCGGGAACCGTATCGATTTCATCGTTAACAATAGCTTCTAGATCGCGATCGGTGATTTCCTTTTTGCGATCGGCCATTTCTTTAAACTGGATAAAAGCGTTATTAAGTTCCGTTTCCGAAAGCTCAAAACCCAATTCCTGTAACCGAGAGCGAAAAGCATTGCGGCCGGAGAGTTTACCGAGAACGATCTGATTATTAGTCAAACCGATCGATTCTGCATCCATAATCTCATAGGTGAGTTTATGTTTTAACACCCCGTCCTGATGGATTCCCGACTCGTGTGCGAAAGCGTTAGCACCGACGATCGCCTTATTCGGTTGCACGATCATGCCGGTAAGATTAGAAACTAGGCGAGAAGTGCGATAGATTTCCTTGGTGTTGATCTTGGTTAAAGGTTCCGTGGACTCTGGGGGACGACCGAGGAAAGGATTAAAATAGGAGCGCCGCACATGAAGGGCCATCACCAATTCTTCTAGGGAAGCGTTACCGGCACGCTCACCGATCCCGTTAATGGTACATTCCAACTGTCGAGCGCCATTTTTAACTGCTTCGAGGAAATTAGCCACCGCTAACCCTAAATCATCGTGACCATGGACGGAGATAATCGCTTGGTCGATATTGGGGACATTTTCCTTAATACCACGGATTAAAGCCCCAAATTCGCTGGGGGTGGTGTAACCGACGGTATCGGGAATATTAACGGTGGTGGCTCCTGCAGCGATCGCTCTTTCGAGGACTTGATAGAGGAATTCGGGATCGCTGCGGCCGGCATCTTCGGGGGAAAATTCCACATCATCAAGGAAGGATTTAGCATAGGCCACCATTTCCGGCACAATCTCAAGGACTTCCTGACGAGTCTTCTTAAGTTTGTATTGGAGGTGGATATCAGATGTGGCTAGGAAGGTGTGAATTCTGGGCTTGGCGGCGGGTCTGAGCGCATCGGATGCTGATTTGATATCTTTTTGGGTAGCCCGGGCTAATCCGCAAATAATCGGGCTATCAGCTTCGCTGCCGACGCTGCTGGCAATTTTCTGCACAGCTTCAAAGTCCCCCGGACTAGCGTGGGGAAAACCTGCTTCAATGACATCAACTCCCAGTCGTGCCAGTGCGCGCGCTATGGTTAGCTTCTCATCCACATTTAAAGCGGCACCCGGGGACTGTTCCCCATCTCGAAGGGTGGTATCGAAGATAATCACACGATCTGGACTGGTATTCATAGTTTTTTTGTACCGTTAACGAACTTGGGAGTTGTTCCTCTGATTATAGCAGCTGAGGCCGAGGGGGTTATAAGGAAAATTGCCCTGAGAATTTCCCAACTTGCTCGCGCTTTTCCGGCTTGCCCTCTTTTTGGCTACCATATAGGATGTAGATAAATTGGCGAGGGATTTAACAATGTTTGGCAAACCAGGGAAGGAACCGAACCCACCGGAGATAAAAGACCTACAGGAAGTGATGTTTTCAATTAAGCAAAATCTCGAACCGGATCAGGATAAAACTGATATTAATCTTGTTAAGACTCCTACTCCAGAGGTGGTTACTGTAGTTGAAAATATTAGTAAAATTCTCTCTCCCTATTTTATCGTTTTGGTGGGTTTATTTCTCTATGATCGGAATAGTTTTATTGGTTTTTTGTTAGTCTTTACGGGAGTTTTAGCGATTTTTGGAGTTTCTCTCAAGGATATTAGTAAACTCTTTGAAGAAGCGAAAAAGTTTTTCCAATCTAAGTAGTTTTCTCCTCTGGATAGAGCAGTGATCTTAATGGTGAGGTGGCAAGTCTCTACTATTAGGAAACGACTAGAGGGGTGTTTTTGAGTGATCAGTCAGTAAACAGTGAACTGATAACTGAAAACTCACATCTGATAACTGATAACTGATAACTGATATAAGATTATGTCTTTAGTTGCATCTTTACTCGATCGAGTATCTCCTCTGAGTTTACAACAATTGCGAGCCAGTGATCGAGCTTGGCAAGCTTTGCGTTTAGAAAATTCAGTTATTCCTACGGTAATTAATCAAAGTCAAGAATCTTTAGGAGAGACGGATTTTGATCTAGTGATTGGGGGGGGAACCCTAGGAATTTTCATCGGGGCCGCTTTGCAAACTAGGGGCTGGCGTGTGGCATTATTAGAAAGAGGTATTCTGCGCGGTCGTCAGCAGGAGTGGAATATTTCTCGTTTAGAACTAAGGAGTTTTTTAGAGTTAGATTTATTGACCGAAGCTGAATTAAATCAAGTAATAGTGACGGAATATAATCCTGCTAGGGTGGGATTCTATCAAGGTTATGAGCTTTGGGTCAGAGATATTTTAAATATCGGTGTTGATCCGGTTTATTTGCTGGAGACTTTAAAAAATAAGTTTTTGCAAGCGGGAGGAAAGTTATTAGAAAATTCGGGGTTGAGCGGGGCGATTATTCATCCTGACGGGGTAATGGTTAAAACGGCAGAAATGACTTTAAAAACCCGTTTATTAATCGATGCCATGGGTCATTTTTCGCCAATTGTAAAACAGGCAAGAAAAGGAGAAAAACCCGATGGAGTTTGTTTAGTAGTGGGTAGTTGCGGTCAGGGTTTTCCCAGTAATGAAACTGGTGATTTGATTTATTCTTTTACCCCAATCTTGCACCAATGTCAATACTTTTGGGAAGCATTTCCCGCTAGGGATGGTCGGACAACTTATTTATTTACCTATCTTGATACCCATCCCGATCGCTTTAGTTTAGAATTTTTGATGGAGGAGTATTTAAGATTACTGCCGGAGTATCAAAAGGTGGATTTAGAAGCGGTAAAATTTCAGCGTTTTCTAGCGGGTTTTTTCCCTGCCTATCGTCAAAGTCCTTTAAAAATGCCTTGGTCAAGAATTCTGGCAGTGGGAGATAGTAGCGGTAGTCAATCTCCTGTAAGTTTTGGCGGTTTTGGGGCAATGGTTAGGCATTTAAAAAGGCTAACTTTCGCCATCGAGGAAGCTTTACAAATCGATGCTTTAAACCGAGAAGATTTAGCTCTTTTACAACCCTATCAACCAAATATATCGGTAACGTGGCTATTTCAAAAAACTATGAGTGTCCCCATGTCTGCTCACCCTAATCCCAATCAAATTAATGACTTAATGAGTGGAGTTTTTCGGGTAATGGATAAGTTGGGAGATGAGGTCATCAAACCATTTTTACAGGATGTGGTGCAGTTTTCTTCCCTCTCGAAAACTTTGCCTTTGGTTAATCCTCAATTAGTTTTACCGATGATTCCGCAAGTAGGTATCAGTCCTTTTATCGATTGGACGGGACATTATTTTAATTTAGCTTTGTATAGTGGTTTATATCCCTTAGCAGCCAACTTACAACCTGTTTTAGAAAAGTTACCCGACAAGCAAAAATATCTTTATCATCGTTATCTAGATAGTTGGAAATATGGCTCTGGGGGAGATTTTATCAGTAAACAGTAAACTGATAACTGATTTAATCTTTATCTTGAAAGAATTGTTGATCGAGATAATTAACTTTAGCATAGGGTTCTAAAGCGGAGAGAATTTGTCGGCCATAACTGCGAGCATTGACTCGATTATCAAGAACAGCCACACAACCTTGACACTCCCGGAGAGACTGAACAGATTTCTGAATTTCCCTCACTGCTGTGGGTAAAAGATAGGCACGAAACCAGTCGAGATGTTGTCTTTTGTAGTAAGCAATTTTGCCGGCAACGAGAGGATTTTCGGGGGAGGGTAAGGGTAAAGTAGCGATAATTAATAAACTGGGAGTGAGAAATTTTTCTTGATGGGTTTGCCAGAATTGCCAACCACAAACGAGAATAGTATTACTATTAATCTCAGTTTTTTCCACTTGCACTCGCGAACCGTAATCGGCTGCGATTTGGGTGGCAATTTGTGCCTTGAGGGGAACATCTTCAATCAGGATTACTATCGGTTGTTCACTGGTATGATTAGCACTAACCAATTCCCGCACTTGCTTTAATAACATCGGTTGAAATTCGGGAGTATTGGGAGCGCTGATGCGATCGGGTAGATATAAATGAATATATTCACTTTCGCGATCAGCTGCAAACTTTAAAGTTAAAATATCTCCGATACCCTGATTTTGACGGTATAAATTAGCGGATTTTTCGCTATCTAAAAAACTGCCGATTAAAACAAAGGGTTGCTGCTGCCAAATTGGTTTGAAAAAACTAGCCACCTCCAAAGGACTGATTTTTAGGGTAAATTCTTCTCGCTCTCGATCTACTGATGTCCAGAGGAGATAATTATGCTCGGGGATTTTTGCCGCTAAAAGTTGCCAAACAGAGTCAGTAGTTAAGTCTTGATGCAAGCGTTGCAGGAGAGCAATTATATATTCTTTTTCCTTGGCATCGATAAGATAGCAATTATAGGGATTAATTGGATGACCAAGAATACTTTGGCTAAGTTGTGCTTTAATTAAGTCTATAAACTCTCTATACTGGGGATATGCCGACTCTAAAGCAGACCATTGTTCGGGAGTAATGGTGACGGTGAGATAATCTACTAGACAAGTTTCTAAATCTTCGGCTCGATCGATTATCGTGGCGATATTCTGGGGAAAATGACCGAGATTGCCCAATTTATCCTCTAACCATTGTTGGGGTGTGGTGAGGACTAAACCAGTAAAATTAGCCGGAAAGCGATCGCTTTTGAGGATATCTCGCTGAGTTTGTAACCATGTTTGCAGATGGGGGATTTTCACTTCTAATAGTAGATTTAATTCTGACTCGGGGGCAACTATCAGAACAGGTGTATCACCTAAAAGAGCCGGGGTGAGATAACTGAGACAATAACGGGTGAGAGTAGTTCCAGTTTGTATGAGAGAGGAACGTTTTAAGCGTAAAGCTCTAGCCACCAGTCGCCCCATAGTGAGATGATGAGACCAGTAAAAGCGTCCTTGTTCGCGTAAAAAAGCGCGTAGGGAAGAATGAACCGCTGCTTCTAATAAAACCATCTCATCTCAGTTATTGGTTATCAGTGGGAAGGGAGAGGTTTACAGGTGATCTTTCATCAGTCAAACCCACCCCCGCGAGTTTACCGTGGATACTTTAAGTTTATAGTTGTCCCATCTGCTTTTTACTTGTGACTCGGTGTGAGATGATCTAGAAATGTCTATTCTATGAGAAGGATAAAGAAAAGTAATGGCAGAAATTCAGTTTTCCAGGGGGTTAAAAGAACCGGTTGTTCCCGATATCCGCTTAAGTCGCACGAAAACGGAAGAGAAGGGATCGGCAAAATTTCATTTTGATCAACCGACTATCCTCGGAAATCAACAAACCAAGGAAATCACGGGGATGTATCTCATCGATGAGGAAGGAGAAATCGTCACCAGGGAAGTAAAAGGCAAATTTATCAACGGTAAACCGATGGCGATCGAAGCTACGGTTATTCTTAATTCTCCCGCAGAGTGGGATCGTTTTATGCGTTTTATGGAGCGTTACGGCAGCGAAAACGGTCTAGAATTTACTAAATCCTCCTGATTTTGCCCTTAGCTTCCAGCAATCTGTCAAAAAACCCGCATTCAGAAGCGATGCGGGTAGAGGTGAAAAATCAGAGGAAAAACCTATTTATTTGACTCCCAACAATTCCACATCGAAAAGTAAAGTCGCGTTGGGGGGAATCACCCCACCCGCACCCCGCGCACCATAACCTAATTCTGGGGGGATAATTAAGGTACGCTGCCCACCGACTTTCATCGATGCGACTCCTTCATCCCATCCTTTGATCACTTGACCAACTCCAATGGTAAAGGTAAAAGGTTGATTGCGATCCTTAGAACTATCGAATTTTTTGCCGTCTGTCAGGGTTCCCGTGTAGTGAACAATCACTTTTTGACCTTTTTGAGGACTTTCTGCAGTTCCTTCCACGATATCGATGTATTTTAGTCCCGAATCGGTGGTGACTGCTTGATCTAAATCCATGGAGATGATTTCCTTATTAATAGTTTGAGTGATAGCGGGTGGCTCGATTTCTGCGGCAATCGCATTGGTTTTTTCCCCTCCACCAAAGAGGGAAGCAACGATTAAAAATAAGCCACAAACCGCAATAATAGCAAAACTGAGCAAGATTTCGCGCATTGATTTCATAGTTCCCTAACGCCAGAGTTTATTCTCTAAGTCTCTCACCTGTCGTTCTAATCGATCAATCCTTCCCCGCAGTTCGTCCATTTCCGATTGTCGGGGAACCCCTAAATCCTGCAAAATCTGGCGAATATAGCGTTCTAAGTTATTCTCGAAGCTCCCCTGTTCAGACTTCATCTGTGTCATCAGATCATCGACAAAGTTTTTAGCCTGATCGGAATTGATTTTACCGTCTTTGACTAATTCGTCGCTCACTTCTTTGATCTTTTCTGCCACCATGGAAGTAGTGCCAATACCCATCAGCAGCAATTGTTTAATCCAGTCGCTATTATCCATTGTTTTCACACCTTTCAAGGAGACGGGGATAAAAATATTCCTATTCCATTATGGACTTTTGCTGCGGTAACGGCAGAGCGATCGAGCAGATAACCCCCCAAGGTTATTCCAGTGGAACTACCCCCATCTAGGTTTAAACCGTCTTTTGCTGCCATTAACAGCAAAATTCGGGCTAATTCCCCTAAAGTTGCCCCCCTTCCCCCGACGCGGTTATGGATAGCAACTAGCAAAATTTTTCCCTCTTGACTAACTGCGATCGCACTGCGGGAAGCTTGTTGATTTTGGAATGCCGGACTAAATTTTTCGGCACTTCCATCTAAAACTATGCGCCCATTCTGCAATAATAGGGGACCAGCACCTAAAATCTGGGGATAATTAGCAAAATCTCCCGGTAGGGTGACGCTATCGAGGTTGACTGTCTCACCAATCTTTAAATTAATATCTGTCTTTCGGCAGATGACTAAATAGCCATTTTCCGGTATATTTATACTATCCTGTGGCAAAAGATTATTTAATTTCTCTGTTATGCGATCGCCTTGCACGACTAACCCGGTTTCGCGCTCGGTGAGGGGATGATAATTATTTCCCCAATCACGAGTATAACGACTGCAGCCGGCTGCTACAAAGGCACTATTCAACTGGGTTAGGGGAAAACGTTGTCCGGTGGCAGTAATGAGAGTTTCCTCTAAACTGAGGCGATCGATCCTGATTTTACCACGATTATCCCATGCGATCGCTCCTCGGTTTAAAATTGGTCCGGATAACCATTTGCCATCCACACGAATTGCCCCCAAAGGTAACTGATTATTACGATTAAAAAAGCCGCCATTAATCATCGCTACTGCGTTACTTTCGCTATTAATCGTGATCAGAGGATTAGTGCCGCGCATTGAGGTGGAATTAGCGGTGATTGGTTTAATAGTTATCTGAGGATTTTTAGGATCGATTTCTAACCAAGTCACGGGAAACCAATCTTGATCTAACTGGATATATTTTTGATTCCAGATTAACCCGGGTTGCCAAACAATGCGCTTTTCATCCATAGCATCGGGACGAGAATCAATGATAATTCGGGGAGGATTATCCACACTGCTGATCTTTAATCCGTAGGCAGTGGGAAGGTTAATTTTTAAACGACTAATCACCCCATTATTTTCTAAGGCAGTGATCTGAGTGGGTAAGTTATTATTGGAGTTGCCTAGATCATCTTCATCGTTATTTTGGTTACTGTTGCTGATAGTTTGGGGTTGAAACCTAGAGATGAGCGATTGCTGGGCATTTCCTTCTAGGGTAATCACTGCTTCATTTTTTGCTTGACTAACTTGCCAAAAGGTCGGGCGATCGAGTTGAATAATAATCCTTTGTACTGCTCCATAATTTTCTAGCTGAATATCTTCAATCTGAGGAGCAGGAAAGTTAATAGTTAAACTATCACCATTAATAGTGGTTGTTGCCCCCGTTTTTAGTAAAATATCTGTAACATCTAGCCAGCGATCAGAATCGATCAAATTAGCTGATAAAGTTTGTAAATTAAACCAGTTGATCGGTTGCTTTTTTGGATCATTTGTGCTAAGAAAATCCATGCCAAATAATTGTCTTGCTCCCGTGTCACCCATGGCGATTCTGGTACTATTTGCTGCTGTCCACTGTCGCCAAGAAACGGGCAAAGAACGACCATTAAGAATAATTTTTTTTCCCTGTTGCTGGTTTGATAAATCCCGAGAAGCTAAAGTTATTGGTGATCTATGATCGGCTAAAGATATAGCTGGACTGCCGATAATTATCAAGGAAGTTACCGTTAAACAGATAGATTTGATAGTAAGGGAATTTATAAGCATAAGTTTTTGTGATGATTATCACCTAGAATTTACATTAGGGAACCCAAACAAACTTGATAAAATTATATAAGTAACAAAGCCGTATCAGTATCACAAAAATTAATAGCATTTCCTTGATTATTAGTAATTAATGTATTGAGTTTCAGCAAATCTTCATCTACTGAAATAAATACTTCTGCGTTAAAGTGAATAGCCGTCGCTACATGGAGCGCATCAGCAGCTCTAATACCTCTCATTTGTAGTTCCAAACAATTTAATTGTAATTCTACGATTGTAGAAGTAAGATCGAGAGCAGTGATTCCGAAAAACCTCACTACATTAAAAGTTTGCACTACAATTGAAC
Source organism: Microcystis aeruginosa W13-11 (assembly GCA_009995705.1). Lineage (GTDB taxonomy): Bacteria > Cyanobacteriota > Cyanobacteriia > Cyanobacteriales > Microcystaceae > Microcystis > Microcystis aeruginosa_F. The sequence continues at coordinate 36,192 of JAADBR010000004.1, read as the reverse complement.
GAGCAGCTAAAACCCTAAAGTTACTAGCATTTTCCATCCCTATAGTCACAGAAGTAAATTGCTTAAATAGTGCTTCTTCGACTTCATAGTAGGTCAGACTGGATGTTGCTGCTAAGTGTGAAGAAGCGATTTTTTTAAGTACACTTTCGGCATCTTGAGATAGTTGAGCAGGAGTGCGACCACGGCGATTTGTAGGACGTAAATTTATTCCTCCCAAGATCAAGGGACTCAGGTAATCAATAAAAACACCTGTATCTAAATAGATTTTCAATTTTGTCAACCTTTACACTAAACTTTACTTTCAAGTTGAGCTAATAATTCTTCAGGTGTTACTACCATCGGTTTAGAGTTATATAGATAACTAGAGGCTTTTTTAAGTTTTTTATCATAGGTAACTAAATAATCACAATTAGCGGCACTACTTAAAATTAAAACATCATTCGAGTGTACCAAAATATTGCGAATATCTCTAGCATTTTGCCAATATTGATCAAGTTTTACTAAATCAAAATCCAAGATAGTCACCTTTTCTTGAATCCGATCGACTATTTCAGGATGATTACGAACTTCTGCCAAAAATAATAACTCTTGTAAAACGATCGCATTAATAGCAAGACAAACGCGATCGAGTATTTCTCGATCAAATAAATGCACACTGGCAAGATCTCCTCGTAGATAAGAAATCAAAACATCAGTATCTAAAAAAACTAGAGGCTTCTCCATTGATTTTCTTCTCCTTGATGATAAAGAGCAATGATTTTTTCCGTGACTTCTGTAATAGTGAGATGATCGGTATTAACTTCGATCGCATCTGTGGCTTTTCGCAGGGGTGCTAGGGAGCGATTACTATCCAAATAATCCCTTTTTTCAATCTCTTGGGTTAATTCTGCGAGACTAATCCCACCATTTCCCTGCGCTTCTAAGTCTTTTAATCTCCTTCTCGCTCTTTCTTCGGATGTCGCTGTCAAGAAAATCTTTAATTCCGCTTCTGTAAAAACATTAGTACCAATATCTCGACCTTCCACAACTATTCCCCCTGACATTCCCAGTTGTCTTTGCAGGGTGACTAACTGCTGTCTCACCGCTTTTTGAGCGGCAATTCTGGACACTTGCGAGGTAATTGCGGGAGAGCGAATCTCTAAAGTCACATCCTGCCCATTAATCTTCACTATAGTCACATTTTCGGGACTATCGGCCGGGATTATTTCTATCTTCGCTAAAGATAATAACTCGGCGATGGCCGCTTCTGCGGACAAATCCAGACCGGAATTCACCACTAACCATGTCACCGCGCGATACATCGCACCGGTATCGAGATAGGTTAACCCCAATTTTTCGGCTACTAAGCGCGTTACCGTCGATTTTCCCGCTCCAGCAGGCCCATCAATAGCGATAACTGCCCGACGTTGACGCAAGATAATATTATCAATTAAACGGGTTTGACCGATCGATCCAGCGATCGCTAACAAGCCCTCTGTCTCGATCTGCTCGATCGGTTGTAAACTCTGGGGATGGACTAAATCCAGATACTGACAGCGAAATTCTGCTACTCTGTCGAGATTTTTTTGCACAATAGCCAGTAATTTTTCCCTTTGTCTTTCCCCTAAACGAAAACTTTCGAGAGCTAATTGCAAACTTTGGGCGATAATTGTCGCTTTTTCCCTTTCTGTGGCCGATAGATACTGATTGCGAGAACTAACTGCTAATCCCGATGTTTCTCGCACTGTAGCACAAGCGCGAATCTCGATCGCTAAATTTAAATCCCTGACTAATTGTCGGATAATCGCTAACTGTTGGGCATCCTTTTCGCCAAAATAGGCGATCGTCGGTGCAATAATATTAAACAACCGCGTGACAATTGTGGCTACTCCCTGAAAATGTCCCGGACGAAAAGCACCACATAACCCGCTAGTCAGAGAAATCGGGGGAACAACTGCGGTTATCTCCTCAGAATCACCAATTCCTAAAGTTTCCGCACTGGGAGCAAAAATAGCAGCAACTCCCAAAGATTCACACAATTGGCGATCGCTGTCAAGGCTGCGGGGATAGCGAGAAAAATCCTCTGTGGGGCCAAATTGTAGAGGATTAACAAAAATACTGACCACAGTTACCTCCGCTTCCGTCACTGCGCGTCGAATTAGACTAGCATGACCTTTATGGAGAGCGCCCATGGTTGGCACGAGGGCAATACTATGATCATGGCGATAATCAGCCAAAAAAGTGCGTAAACCGGGGATTGTTGTGAATATTTGCACAGGGTTCACTCCTTTAATAGCCTATTCCACTACTATTCGCTAGGGGATGCTGCCCGATGATCGATTCGGCTGCTTCCGGGGAATCGGTTTTAAATAATAACATCCCATCGCCTCTTTCTGTCCAATAATTCCCTTTTTGCCTCCCGTCCTGTCTTGAAAGAGGGTGTAGGGTGTGGGGTGTAGGGAAAGAAACCTCTTTCATCTGTGGGGGTGAAAATTTTTTCATCGGGACTGACTTGATTAAACGCTGCATATATGCTTGTTTAACAAACTAGGGCATAATTTTTTTCAGGACAATGACTGGTGAGCAGCCCGACAATTATATAGATTAATGGCAAAAAAGACTTGACAAAATCCCTCGATTTGACTTATACTTTCTAGTATAATGGGAATCCGTGCCGAAATATATATAAGCCTTTTTAGTCTGGACTATTTCAAAAAACTTTCTGCAATTACAACCCCAAAAAAAACTTGAAACAATATCAATTAATACACTTGATCAGTTAATCGATATTAAAACTTAAATTCAAGGTAAAATCAAACAAAATTCTCTCGATCCGATATACCTGCCTAGCGACTCCCTAATTCCCGATGATAAAATAACTAAATATCTCCTCAAATTTCGCCCCAAAGATGACAAATCAAAATACCTCGCCCGCGCTGGCTTTACCCTCGCTAATCCCGATGCACTAAAAACCGCCCTCATCCAACTAATTCAAACCAATCCCGCCATCGAAGATCTTACCAACGAATACGGAACCTTCTATAGAGTCGAGGGGGAATTAATCAGCAGTAATCAAGTTCCCCTATCCGTTGTCACGATTTGGCTAAAACGAAACCTAGATCATCAATTTCAATTTATCACCCTCAAACCCCGAAAGGAAAAATAAACCATGGCGCAACTATACGAAGAAGTGACCCTAGCCCGCGACGTTCCCGAATACAATCTTAAGCAGGGTGATTCGGCGATTCTTGTCGATATAGTTGCCCATCCGAAGGGGGGTGAGGAAGGATATGTTTTAGAACTATTCAACGAAGTAGAAGAATCGGTTAACGTCGTCATTGTCCCGAAATCGGCGATTGAAGAAGAGGAAAAAGAAGGTTCCTCGTTACTTGGTATGGTTCGATATAGGGGCATAAATTGACTAAATCCTGATCTGGCAAGAGACTTAATTTATTAGTTCGTTCTAGAGCGGAAACAATTGACAAAAATCGCAGCAATGTCTGTCTCTATAGGGGTTTTATTCCTTATAACCCCCTCTATTGCATAACACAAATAGATTAATACTAAAAAAGACTTGACAAAATCCCTCGATTTGACTTATACTTTCTAGTATAATGGGAATCCGTGCCGAAATATATATAAGCCTTTTTACTTCCGCTATAAGTTTGTCCGAGAAGCAATCGAGAAAACCATAAACGGGTCATTGGAGGAGCCTTATGCCAGAATCTAGATCTGAGATTATTTCAGTTAAAGTTAAAGAAAATGTCACCGTCTTAGTAGAAGCGAGAAGTTTCGGTGGTGAACGGGAAGTATCCGATCAATTATTTGACTTTCAAAGTGTGGCTGATACAATTGAGGCAATTACCGAATCGATCGCTGCTACGATCAATAAAGTGAAACCCAAAAAGGCTACCGTAGAATTTGGAGTAGAAGTCAGGGTAAAATCTGGTAAACTAACCGCTTTAATTGTGGAAGGTGAGGGAAAGGGAAATTTAAAAATTACCCTGGAATGGGGAGGATAAATTGATTAAATGCTTACCCCGGAATCTCTACCCTCGCACACTGTCAGGTTAAAGTTAATCTATGGGTCAGGAACAGGCTTTTTTGTGGGACAAGGGTTAATTTTGACCTGTCTTCATGTGGTGAAAGATGCGCGGGATAATCAGGAGACTATCGAGATAATTTGGCAAGGTCAAATTTCTAGTGCCAAAATTATCAACTTGCCGAATCTAGATGGGATCGATCTGGCTCTTTTACAATTAAACTCGCCTTTAGATCACAAATATATCGATTTTGATCAAGATTTACAATTAACAGATAAATTATACACTTTTGGCTATACCAATGATTATCCGAACGGTGATCCTAGTGACTTTGAGTATATAGGTTTAACCGGGGATGAAAACCCCCTAATCAAGTTTAAATTAGGGCAAGTACAACCCGGTTTTAGTGGTTCACCGCTGTTAAATTTACGCACGGGGAAAGTGTGCGGAGTGGTGAATAAAACCAGAGATGAGTACAGTGATTTAGGAGGAAGAGCGATTCCAGTTCAGACTATTTTTAAATATTTTCCGCAATTACAACCCCAAAAAAATGCGAATAATCCTTTTATACCCACTTCTGGAGGTATTAAAGAAATTCAGCAGATTTTTGGACGGGAACAAGAAATTAAAGATATTTTTGAGGTTTTAAATTCCGGCAGTAGTGCAGCTATTATCGGGGAAAGGGGAACGGGAAAAACCACGCTGCTTTGGGGACTTTACCATCAAGCAAGGGAGTATTTACTTAGTCATCGACAACCCTTATATCTAAACTTAGAAGGATTAGCAGGAGATAAGGACTTTTATTATGAATTATGTAATCAGATTGGTATAACTGCGAATTACGATAAACCGCTCAAAGGAACTAGATTAACTAGGGAATTAGAAAAACACAAAATCCTGTTATTATTGGATGTGGTAGATAATATGAATCAAAAATATTTCAGCTATCAGCTTAGAAGTCAATTAAGAGAGTTGGCTAATCGTCCCGATCCACCTTTAAGATTAGTAGTAGCGGCTAATCGTCCCCTTGATGTTTTATTTCCTGATAACAAAGGAGGTGATTCACCTTTCGAGGGAATTTGTCAACAATTTCCGATTAAATTATGGGATGAAGCTAAAATTAAAGAGTTTGTTAGTCATCGTCTAAGTCAAACAGGAGTGACTTTTACCGAGGAGGAAATAAGTTCTCTTGTTAGGCAAAGTCAAGGAAAGCCGCGAGAGGTAATGCAAAGTTGTTTTAAACTTTATCAAAGCAAAGTCAATAACTCAGCATCCCGAACTTAGGTTATAACTAAATAATAAGTTGATTTAATTTTGGGTTTGATCCCCCCTGTCCCCCTTGATAAGGGGGGTTTGATCCCCCCTGCCCCCCTTGATAAGGGGGGTTTGATCCTAGCTTGATAAGGGGGGTTTGATCCCCCCTACCCCCCTTGATAAGGGGGGTTTGATCCTAGCTTGATAAGGGGGTTTGATCCCCCCTGCCCCCCTTGATAAGGGGGGTTTGATCCCCCCTGCCCCCCTTGATAAGGGGGGTTTGATCCTACCTTGAGTAACACCTAACTACTTAATAAACCATCACCGGGTAAATAGCTAGAGATAGAAATTATGAAGGAAAGCACCGTCCCCAGAATTAATCTCGCCCCTAAACTCAAACGCGATTTATCTTTATGGAATCCTTTTGATTATCTTTTGCTGTTGTACTGGGTGTTTTATTTTCCCCAAGCAGTGCGCTGGTATGTGGAAACGAGAGGCGGCGGCGATAAATTAAAAGAACGGAAAACATGGCGCGACAAAATGCAATTTCTCCGCGACCATCCCGTACAATTGCGACTAGGGATTCAGGGTCTTCTCTTAACTGTAATTACCCCTCTAATTATCTGTAGCATAGCAGCAAATTTAGGACTTTCTGTTAATTGGGTGGGCGTGGTGTTCGGCGTGGTGTTCGGCGTGGGGTTCGGCGTGGTGTACGGCGTGGGGTTCGGCGTGGTGTACGGCGTGGGGTTTATATTCACCTTTTTCCGTCTTGATAATTGGCTAATCGGGCTTTTGGCTGGCCCTCAAGGGCGACTTTTTCCCCGTATTACCCTTCTACCGCTGCCGGGGTTAACCTCGACTCTACAACAATGGTTACAGCAAGACTGGGAAACAGCTATTAATAACCTCAATCAATACCTTCAGTACAGCCGCCAGTTTCTTCCTATCCTTGTCGCCGTTAACCGCGTTTTATCGCAATTCCCAGAGGCAGAAATTATCTATCGCGTCTCCCGTCTGGCTGAAAATCCCTCCGATTGGCAATTGTTAAAATATGCGTCTGCGAAGCTGTTTTCTCTTCCTGACAGCAAAATCCGTCTAGATACTCCTGCTCGCGCCGCCGCTGCCGGTTTTTGGTATCTTCGCCAACGGGACACCGAAAAAGCCGAAAAAGCCTTTGCTGCGGTACGTTCCCTCGCCTACGGGGAAGAAATGTATAGCCTAGCCCAAACTTTACACCGATTTAGTCAAGCAGCAACTCCCGATAGTATCGCTTCCCTGAAAGTTGCCCCTATTGCCCCAGAACCGTCATTACGTCCGCAAACTTGGCAAGCTATCAGCAGTTTCAATCGAGTTATCGCAGAAATGGCTTTAGTCCAGAGAAGTTACTCCCAACAGACTAGATCCCTCGCTCTTAATCGGATTATCGGGGAATTAAGGGATATAAGCGACCAACAGGCGGCCAATTTACCCCAAGCAGAAAAAGAATTAATCCTTTCTATGGCCGAAAAATGGGCAAAAATTAGCACATCCATCGCGGGAACGGTGGGAACGGTGACTATTACCCAACCGATTCCTAATACCTACATTATCGGTGATCCGGTGATCGGTAAACGCTTTGTTGGTCGTGGGGATATCCTGCGGGAACTTCAGTCAATGTGGTCCGGAGATAACCTATCCTCCGTGGTTCTCTATGGTCATCGTCGCATGGGTAAAACTTCGATTCTACGCAATCTGGAGGCATATCTCCCACCAGATGTCTCGGTTATCTACATTAATTTACAGCGCTTGGCCACAGTAACCAGCCTAGCCGAAGTTCTCCTGAATATGGCTGAGGAAATCGCCAAAACTTTAGCAATTGATGCCCCAGAAGAGGAAAAAATCTCCCAACATCCAGAAATGTATTTTAATCGTTATTTAGATCGTCTGATAGGCCAGATTCTGCCGGAAAAAGCCAAAACCGGTTTAATTATTGCCCTCGATGAGTTCGAGATAATTGAGGATTTAATCAAAGAGAATACCCTCCCCCAGAATTTCCTCGGCTATCTGCGTTCCCTTGTCCAGAGTAGTCCGCGTCTAGCTTTTGTTTTTGCCGGATTACATACCCTAGAGGAGATGACTGCCGATTATTTTCATCCTTTTTTTGGCAGTGTTTACCCGATTCCAGTTAGTTTCCTCTCTCCTGAATCCACTCGCGTTATCCTCGCTAATCCCGTTGGGGAAGACGAGGATTTTCCCCTAGACTATACCCCATCCGCTTTGGACAAAATTTATCAACTTACCCACGGTCAACCCTATTTAGTACAACTGATCGGCTTTCATCTGGTACGTTTTTATAATAAACAGGTCTTTGAGTTGCAACGTCCCCAAGATATTCGTTTTCAGGTGGAAGATGTGGAAAAAGCTATCGATGCTGAGTTTTTCCAAAGGGGGAATTATTATTTTACGGGTGTCTGGAAACAGGCTAAACAAGATGCGGCCGGACAACAGGAGATTTTAATAGTTCTTTCTCCCCATCTGCAAGGATTAACCCTGGCAGATTTACTGTCCAGCACCGGACTAACTGCCACAACTCTAGACCTGGCCCTAAAAACCCTTGAAAATCATCATGTCATCGAATGCCAAGACTCCCGTTATCAGATTGCTGTGGAATTATTCCGTCGTTGGGTATCGGAAACAATGGCCTAAGGGACTTGCGCTTTAATAATGTACCTTTTGGGCGAACGCAGTTCGCCCCTACATTGTGGACAAAATCCGTTACTGTAGGGGCGCAAAGCTTGCGCCCTCCGATCGGTTGGGATATTATTCCCACGCAGGTTCCTAAATTCTTTTGTTATATTTTTGGCTAATATTTCAGCCCCAAATAGGGGGGTTACAGGGCAGTACGGATTCCCACCATAACAAAATAATAGAACAAATCTGGGAATTTGTCAAGGCCTTGGCAATTTTCCGGTTAAAATTGTTTGTTGAGATGGGGTAAGGGGCAAGACCCGCCCTGCCCCGACGAAAAACTTTAGTATAATCAAGAACAGTGAGTATTTATTAGCTTTTCTGTCTAAGATTGATGTTAAAGGCTGTTCTGTTCGATTTTAATGGGGTGATCATCAATGATGAACCAATCCATCAGGAGTTAATTAATGAAATCTTGCTCGGAGAAAATTTGCTGCCCCTAGGGTCGGAATTTGCGGAGTTATGTCTGGGAAGAAGCGATCGCGTCTGTTTGCGCGATGTTCTCACCCGTCGCGGTCGTCAAGTGACCGAGGATTATCTGACTAAGTTAATTAACAAAAAAGCCAGTTTATACCGAGAAAGATTAGAAAAATTAGAGAAAATTCCTATTTATGAGGAGATATACTCTTTTTTAAAACGGGTTAAGGCCAGGGATCTACAAATCGGTTTGGTGACGGGAGCAATACGCTCGGAAGTGGAATCAATCTTGCAACGGGTGAACCTTGGGGATTACTTTAGTGTCATTGTCACCGGGGATGAGATTAGCACCAGTAAACCTCAACCGGATGGTTATTTACTGGCCGTAGAAAGATTTAATCGTTGGAATTTTAATCTACAGTTGCAACCCCAGGAATGTCTGGTGATTGAAGATACTTTTGTCGGTTGCGAAGCGGCAAAAAGAGCGGGAATGCAGGTGGTGGGAATCGCTCATACCTATCCCTTCCATTTTATGCAGAGAGTGTCCAACTGGGCGATCGATAATTTCTCCCAACTAGATATCGATCGCGTGGAGGAAACTTTTAACCAAATCGGGGGTAAAAAGGAGCGTTCAGGATTTTAGAGGCAATTAACCAGCTGAAAATCCCTACTTGTAAAAATCGGCAATTAGTGTTATGCTAATAGGAGTGCTAAAAAAATGCGGGTGTAGTTTAGTGGTAAAACCCTAGCCTTCCAAGCTAATGATAGGGGTTCGATTCCCCTCACCCGCTTAAGTTGTTGTGCAGTCAACGTCTAGGGAATTATCAGTAATATCCAGGGTGATTCTGACTTAGAGATCGCTATCTTCTAAATATCTCCGCAAATCTTTGGTACGCTGCTCGGTGACAGCTGCCAAGCAATTACCGTAAATCATGGGAGCTATAGAGCCTCCCTCAAACGCACTTCTTTCAAATTCGCAACTGCTGTCTCTAAACTTAATCCAAGCTTGTTGGGCGCTAATTAATTCTCATTTTGAAACGATTTTGCCTTGTTTCAGCAACCTAGAGATTCGTTAAAGAATTTTAACCCCTCTAGGTGCAAGGGTTTTAATGTCATGAAACCTTAAAATGAGAATTGCTGGATAAACTTGATTTAACTTGCGATCAGCGTTTTGATAAGCTATGCTGGCACAAATGTTCATTTCGCTTTGAGTCTGGGGATTGTTACAGTTAGGGCGTTGAGCTAGTTGCAAGTTCGTCGCTGCAGATGTGGGACCGGCAATGCTAGGGGTAGCCATCCCGACGGCAAATAAACTGGCTATGCTTAATACGGTTAGTAAAAACTTGCCCATGGCTACTTATTTTAATGACGGTAGGAATAAAGTAACAGAAATGCGATCAAACCGACCATAGCTTTTTCATTCTGCTCGATTCGTTGGTTGGCTTGGTTAAGTAGCTGGTTATAATTAAATTAAAAATGGATTTTAGGTTCGATCCCCCCTGCCCCCCTTGATAAGGGGGGTGCCGATAGGCGGGGGGATCCCCCCTGCCCCCCTTGATAAGGGGGGTGTCTGATAATTTTTAACGCCTACCTACTTAACCCTATTTCATTATTTCCAAAAAATAAAATCAGAGGAGTTGATAACTAAAAAACCCAGACGGGAACTCGTTTATAAGCAGGAGTACCACAGCGAGGGTCGATTTTAGCTTTGAATAAAACATTGGCTTCGGGATAGAACATAAAACTAACACCTTCGCGAATCGGACCGAAAATAATTTCAATATTCTCTAATTTACCGGCATCTCCTTGAACGGTGACTCGTTGATGTTCTTGAAAGCGGGCTTTTTTGGCATCTTCGGCGTTGATCAATAAACAATGACGGTGAGGCATTCCTCGATATTTATCGCCCACTTGATAAACGACGGTATTATGTTGTCCATAACTGCGTCCTGTTCCGAGAATCAGGGCAATTCCGGGGGCATTTTCTGGTTGGTTGAAATCTTGCTTTTGCGGTGTTTTTAAAGTGGGTAAAGGGGTGACAGACATTTGCGCTTTTCCGGTCGATGTTGGAAAATGGGGTTCGGTAAAAATCCGTCCGCTAATGGTAAATTCTGTTTGGGTTTGATCTAATTGCCCGATCTTTTCATAACCCGGAATCGTTTTGGCGATTAACTGACGAATATAGGCGGTATCGTGTAATCTCGACCAATCAATCGGGTTTGTGCCTAAAACCTTGACGGCAATATTTGTTAATAGTTCTACTTCCGAGATGACATCGACATCAGAACCCTGTAGATGACTGCTTCCCCGCTCGTTAAAACGGACAAAATTATTGCCCGATTCGGTGGTTGTCGGGTGAGGATTTTCAAAACGAGCGAATACGGGTAAAATTATCGTATTTTGTCGGGCTAATCCCTGAAAATGTCCTAAATTTGGCTTAGTAGCTACATAAAAAATCGTATCAATTTGAGCTAAGGCTTTTTTGGCTTGAGTTAAATCTGGATTTGCCCCATAAAGATTACCTCCCAAACAAAAAAGGGTGTTGATTTTTCCCTGTTCGGCAGCTTCAATTAATGCCCTAGTATCATAACCGCCGGTTATATTTAATGGCTTTCCTAAAAGTTGAGCAAGTGCCTCGGCGATTTCCTGACGTAATCTCACCGTAACGCCCATAGAACCGAAGCCCTGTACATTAGAATGACCTCTGATTGGCATGGTTCCGGCTCCGATTTTGCCAGCATTTCCCGTCATTAAAGCGGTATTGGCAATACTGATAATATTATCTACCCCGTTTTCCTGTTGTGTAACCCCCATCGCCCAAGCGAAAACCACACGCTCTAAATTGCCGAAAAGGGCGGCGGTTGCTTCAATTTCTTCTCGGGATAAACCGCAGGTTTTAGTAATGGTTTCCCAGGGTGTTTGTCGGGCATAATCTATAACAGATTGCCAATTTTCTGTATGGGATTTGAGATAATCCCACCGCAATAAATTTTGTTCAATTAAAGATTTTTGTAATCCGACGAATAGGGCAGTATCGCTACCCGGTATCGGCTGTAGGTAGAGAGTTGAAATATCGGAACCGCCCCGCAATAATGATTTAATCGGAAAAGCGGGCGAGGAGAATTTGACCAATCCGACTTCAATTTGCGGGTTAATAATAATAATTTTACCGCCGCGATCACGAATTTGAATTAATTCATTCATCAGGCGAGGATGATTAGCCGGGGCGTTAGAACCGATTAACACCACACAATCGGCTTGTTTTAAACTTTCCAGACTGACCATCGAAGTTCCGGTTCCGAAAACCTGTTTTAAGCCTACGGTCGAGGCGGCATGACAGAGATCGGAACAATCGGCTAAATTATTACTTCCTAATGTCCTTAAAAATAATTGTAAGAGATAGGCGGCTTCATTAGAAGAACGTCCCGAACTATAGGAGGCAATAGTCTCGGACGGTTGATGAAAAGCTTGTTCGGCTAATCGATAAACTTCTTCCCAGCTAATACGTTGATAGTGACTTTCTCCGGCTTTTAAGAGGACGGGATAACTGAAACGACCCAGGCGATCGCATTCTAGGGAGGTTAAGGACTGTAATTGAGCGAGATGATAGGTCTGAAAAAAATCGGTTTTAATGCCCGGCATTAATTCGGAAGTAACTGCCTCGACACTTTTGAGACAACGTTGCAGACTTTCCCCCGCTTCGTTGACAAAACCGCCCTTTTGTCCTCCCGTTCCCCAAGCGCAAGCTAAACAGGCACTTTTATGATTTAAGGTTTGCCAGAGTTTAACCCCTTGAGGAGAGAGGGTTTTTTCTGCCCAATATTGCAATACGGGAAAACCCCCGCCCGCCTCAATTTTGTTGGATGTTTCTCGTTCGTTCATCGTTTTTTTCTCTCGATTTTTTCCCAAATCCCTCCGATGGGGGGAGTATACCCAGTACAGTTGAGTTTATCACCATTTTTTAAAAAGTGCATCAGCAACGCATAAACGACTGGGTAAGCTACGGTTAGTTGTTGACAATATCTCCTGATTGTGATTTCATCAGACTAGGGAGAGGTCTATTAAAATGGTAATTCCGATGGATAAAGATGAAGACTTTCAACATTTAGAGGAGATGATCGCCAATCTCCAAGCAAAACAAAAACAGATTCTGAAGGGGATGTTAGATTATCCGATTGAGATCGATTCGGCAATTCGGATACTTTCGGATCCGTCTCGGCAATTGGCAACAACTGCTCATAATATAACCAGAGTACATAAAATACTTAAAGAATTGGAAAAACAAGGATTGGTTAGTTTCCACGATTCTCAATATTCTTTGACCGAGTTGGGAAGGGAAATAGTAGGACACCTTAGCAATAAGAGTCCAACCCCAAGACGGGATGCACAGAGAAAGGAAAAACTGCAAAAAAGCTACGATTTTTTAGAACTCCATAGACAAGGATTGAGCTATCAGCAAATAGGGGATAAATACGGCATAAGTCGCGAGCGCGTCCGTCAAATTCTTGTGAGTAACCCCGAATTTGCAGCTTATCGGCAAAAACAAAATGAAAACAATTATCGTTGAACGACCGTAAGAAGAGCGAGAAACGAAATTTACAATCTTTCTAACAATTCCTCGCGGGATAAATTCGCCAAAGAAAGAAGTAAACTGGTGCGTTCCGAGATAGGAAGTTGGGCAATCTTTTCTACCAGACCAGATAATTCCGCATCTAGGCTGCCAAAGCGTCCTTCCAGAAGACTGGCTATCAGCGAAAGTTGTCCCTCTAAAGTTCCTTCTTGCTTCCACTCTTCTCGTTGCTTTAGATAAGCTGGTGATAAGTTCATGATGTCCTCCTGTTCTTCTGTACTTAAATTATCTCTCAATTCTAAGTTTTTGCGCCAGTTGGCCAGAATTTCTAATAAATTCTCTCGAAAAGGATTGCGTTCTGGCAGTTCAACTAACTCTTCAACTGCTCGTTTTTGAGTTCCTCCTTTACCTAATACCCTCAACCATAAGGTGTCTTCATTTACTGGTAATTGATGAATGACAATAATGCCCGCTTTGAGAGACTTAGCTAAAAAGTAAACCCCTGTTAACCAATTACTCTCATCGCTGTGAGTCCCGAAATCTTCAATCATTCTAGCTGAAAAGGTGGGCGTTAGAATCCATAAGAAAGGCAATTCTGCGACCGTCAGAGTTTTGTTTGACCGTTTCGCTTTTCTCAAGATTTCGCCATGAACCGCGTATAACTTTGACAAACAACCGCGAATTTCTACCTCGGTCGGGGGATTGCGGAAGGGTTCAAACAAACAGGAAGTAGTCGCCATTCTTCCGAGTAATCCTAAAGGTAACTCAGTGGGAGCAGGTGAGCTAAATAGTTCAAACCAGACATCGATTTCTTGAACCTCACTTTTTACTTTCTTACTTTTTCTAATCGTCCCTAGAGGTGTTAGTAATTCCTCTAAACATTCCTTAGCAAATTGGTCATGAATTTGGCGAGTCATTCAAATTAATAATCAAGCATAAAAAGGATGGTAATAATCTTATTATATCATTAATTAAAAAGGAATCCAATCGACAATATCGATCCATTCTTCCGCTTCGCTGGTTTCCCAAATCATAATTAATTCTTCGGCTAATTTTCCCATCGTTGTTGTGGGACGTATCCAAAACAGTCCCCAGATTTGTTGATTTTTTTGCCAATATTCCTCTAAATGTTCAGGCATACTGGTACGATTATCTGTCACCAAGAGTCGTTGAGATAATCCTAAATACTGTAAAACATCAGGGTCAAGAGTTCCTAACGGTGGTGTATTCTTGATTTTCATACCCTGACAGAATCTTGCCTTTGCTGTTTAATTTTTCTCATCTTTTCCTCTCCACTGTACGCTCTAGGCTGAACAATGCCAAAAGGCTCTGACCATTTCCCTCTTATTCACCTACCCTTACTCTATCTCCGATAATCTCAACGAATGAAGCTGTTTTCATAAAATTTAACGATTAGCCGACAATGAATCGCCTATAGCCGATGGCATAAATATCCAGCGATCGCTAAAGTGCTTAACAAAAGAAATTGTAATCCTATCGATTTTGACCTTGCCACTATCCAAAGGAATAGATTAGATTTCTTGAAAAGACCAATGCGGGGAAATTACCGATCGATCACCCGAACTTTTTCCTTATCGGTAAATATCGGGCGATTTGCCCACTCTTGCTATTCCTAATACATCCGAGAGCGCCCGTCTCATCTATCTTTAGTTATAGGCCGACATTCCGCACATCTTCATATACTTTTATATATTTTTACATTCCCCAAGATGTTTTGACGAAAAACCTTCATTGTAGAAACTACCATTGAGAACATTTTCAATAATTGATTTTTTCTGAGAAAAAAAATTACAATTCTTCACCTTGAGAAAAATCAATCATTGTAGCTATAGTCCCTACTGGCAATGGGTTTTAAGCAATATATTAGTAAAAATTATCAATTGAATGTTAAGAAGTGCGGAAAGTGAGTTCAACAAGGTTTTAAGATTTATTCAGCAAACCCTAACTATACCCGTACAATTATCAGCATATCGATCATAAACCTTGAGATAGATTGCACGCCATGAGCGAATACCAATATTACGAATTCCAAGCTATCGATCGCCACCTCACCCAAGAGGAAAGGGCTGCCATAGGCGAGCTATCGAGTCGCGTCAAACCGACGACAACGAGTGCCAGTTTCAACTATAGTTACGGCAATTTTCGGGGGGATCCCAAACAGGTGCTGGCTCGGTATTTCGATATTATGTACTACATCGCCAACTGGGGAACACAGCAATTAATGTTTCGTTTTCCCACATCCCTGATCAACCGAGAAGCAATTGAACTTTACTGTATCGATAATTATATCAGCTTATCTTTTGTGGGAGATTGGGCAATTTTAGATTGGGAATTTAGTCAAGAAGAAGGTTTTAATGACTGGATAGAAGGAGAAGGGATTCTATCGGAATTGATAGGATTACGCCAAGAAATTCTCCAGCAAGACTATCGAGGATTATATTTAGCCTGGCTGAAAGCTATTGACTTATCCGAGGGATATATAGATATCGATAAGACCCAACTAGAACCTCCCATTCCCCCCGGACTGGGGCAACTTTCTGCCGCTCAAAAAGCTTTTACAGAAATCTTTGAATTGGACGAACACTTATTAAATGTTGCTTGTGCATCCAGTGGTAAACTAACAACTATCTCGGAGCAAACTTGGCAACAAGCTATTAGCCAATTATCGGCTTCTGAACGCCAAGATTTCCTATTAAGATTGGCTGAAGGAGAACTGAATTTATCTGCTAAATTCCAACAAAAGCTATCTCAATTAATCCCTAATTCTCCCGCTTCTAACCAGCCTCGACGCACGATCCAAGAACTTCTTGAGGCTGCTTCTGAGGAAGAAAAAAAGGCAGAAAAACGGCAACAACAAGAAGCAGAAGCCAAGCGAATTGAGGAACTACAAGCTTTAGCTAAAAGGGAAACGCAAGTTTGGCAGCAAGTCGAGTCCCTAATTCAGAAAGCTCAGTCTAAACCCTACGATGAGGCTGTTAAATTATTGGTCAAATTAAGAGATTTAGCCGAATATCAAAACCAGTTGGCCGTTTTCCAAGAGCGCCTGAACCGAATTTACGAGCAGTACAGTAACCGGTCTGGGTTGAAGAGGCGGTTACAAGAAGTGGGACTTACTGACAGTAAGTGAATCGCTCTTGAATTTTCGGCGGCTGCATCTCAATTTGGTCGAAATATCTATATTACATTTTGGGCGCATCGATCAACTCACTGACCCGCCCCTACCATTGGCGCAATAACTGACAAGCGATCGGTTTTTCCTCCGGGGTAACGTGGAACGTGATCCCAAGGAATCTTTTTCACTGGAAAGACGATCTGTTAATGCACGGCTGTAATGCCTGATTTTGTCCTATAGGTCTAATAAAGTTGTTAAGTATTGCCCTTATCGATCGAGATCGGGTTAGCTTGGAGATAGCAGCGAGCATTCAGCTTTAAACACTTAATAACTGCTAACCTAATCACTGATAAGGGGGTTTTTTCATGGCTTTTAGCCGTTCTAGCGGTATTTTGCTTCATCCCACCAGTCACCCCGGCCGTTACGGGATTGGAGAACTAGGTAGGGAAGCCTATCAATTTATCGATTTTTTGGCTCAAAGTGGTCAAAAACTCTGGCAAATTCTCCCTTTAGGCCCGACAGGGTACGGTAACTCTCCCTACATGAGTTTTAGTGCCATTGCTGGCAATCATCTCCTGATTAGTCTCGATATTCTTCGGGAAAAAAACCTGCTTAGTCAGGCAGATTTCGAGGATATTCCCGATTTTCCCCTCGATCAAGTGGATTTTGATAAATTGATCGCTTGGAAAATTCCCCTACTTAGAAAGGCGGCGAGCAATTTTGTCAAGGGTTCTGACACAATTCTTTACAAACAGTTTGCCGGCTTTTGTGGTGGCAATGCTGATTGGTTAGAGGATTACGCCCTATTTATGGCCCTATCCCACGCTTATCAGGGTAAAGCATGGATGGAATGGCCGACAGAAATTCGCGAACGTCATTGGGGAGCGTTGGAAACACCGAAACAGGAGTTACAAGAGGAGATTTTTCTGCACAAATTCCTGCAATTTGAGTTTTTTGAGCAGTGGTTAGCCCTAAAACGCTATGCTAACTCCCTCGGTATCGAGATTATCGGTGACATCCCCATTTATGTCTCCCATAATAGTGCCGATGTTTGGGCAAATCCGCAGGTTTTCCGACTAGATCCCCAAACCGGTAATCCCTTGGAAGTGGCCGGGGTTCCCCCGGATTATTTCTCAGAAACGGGGCAATTATGGGGCAATCCTCTCTATAACTGGGATTATCTCAAAAATACGGGCTTTGACTGGTGGCTACGCCGTTTAAAAGCGGTTCTTTCCCTAGTCGATATCATCCGTATCGATCATTTTCGCGGATTAGAGTCCTATTGGGCGGTGGCTTTTGGCCAGGAAAATGCTATTAATGGTCATTGGCTAAAAGCCCCAGGTTATGATCTCTTTAATACTATTGGCTCTCGTTTAGGTAAATTGCCGATTATTGCCGAAGATTTGGGCGATATTGACCAAGCAGTCCTAGATTTTCGCGATCACTTTGCTTTCCCCGGTATGAAGATTCTCCACTTTGCTTTTGGGGGTGATGCGGGTAATCCCTATCTTCCTTTCAACGTCGAACGCAACTGTGTGATTTATACCGGCACTCACGATAATAATACTACTGTGGGCTGGTTTCAGGATAACGCCAATGACTACGAAAAAGCGCGACTATATCAATATCTTGGCGCTCCCAGTGGTCAGGGAGTGGCTTGGGATCTGATTCGACTGGCCTATAGTTCCGTGGCTAATCAGGCGATCGTACCGTTACAGGATGTGTTAGGTTTGGGATCGGATGCGCGGATGAATACCCCCAGTGTCGCAGAAGGCAATTGGTCATGGCGCTATCGTCAGGAAGCTTTAACCGGAGAATATAGCGGGAGATTGCGAGATTTAGTCAATCTTTTTGGCAGAAATCGTTAAATCTCAATCCTTTTTTTCGAGACGTTATTCCTAACGTCTCTTTTTGTCTGGTTAATGTGGGTGGGAATTTTTTAGCAATCTTTGCCGGATGCGATCGAGATTTTCTTGACTATTGACGGGTAAATGGGGTAATGGTAATTCTAAATTGGGCCAATTACTCAAATCATGGCAGGGACAGGATAAACCCGATTGGCCCAGTACCTCAATTGGTACAGGTATAGTACAACGAGCGCAGGGGTGAAATTCCCATTGAGGGGAAAGTAAGTCTTGGATAGTTTGTTGAGTACCTTCTAGATAACAATCGCCACTTTCAGGATCGAGAATTCTTTGCCAACAATCTTCAAACTCCGCTGAATAGCGATCGCCATTGAAAATTGGCAGCGGCAATAGCATAGCTTGGTTTTTGGGACAAATAACTTTTTTTCCCAATTGAAACCAATGGGCGAGATACTGTTTAACTGCGGAGGTGTCTGACATATAGTTTGTGTGGAGGCTGCCCTGATGATTGCTCTCACCATCAATCCTAGCGTTAACTTCTGGTGTCGGACAGGTTTTAGGATGATTGATGATCGAGTTTAATAATTATTTTAGGTAACTGAGCATCGGGAGCTAGATTAATCCCAATAAACTCACCATTAAAGCTTTTTGGGCGTGCATCCGATTTTCCGCTTGCTCCCAGACTTTTGATTGTACACCCTCGATCGCCCCGTCGGTAATTTCTTCGCCGCGGTGAGCAGGTAAACAATGGAGAATAATCGCGTCTTTGTCAGCGTGACTCATTAGCTGTTCATTGACTTGGTAGGGCTGAAAAACGGGAATTCGGGCATCAGCGAGGCTTTCTTGTCCCATACTTGCCCAGACATCAGTATAGACCACCTGAGAGTCTTTTACTGCCATAACGGGATCGTCGGTAATTAAGATTTTACTACCGGTTTTCTCGCCAATAGCTTGGGCGCTGGCGACAATTTCCCCATCCGGCTGATAGTTTGCGGGGGAGGCAACCCGCACATTCAACCCCATCAAAGCGCCACCTAAGAGGAGAGAATTAGCGACATTATTACCATCCCCCACATAGGTGAGGTTAATTCCCCGTAAAGTCTGAAAAGTCTCTTGGATAGTCTGTAAATCGGCTAAGATCTGACAGGGATGTTCTAAATCCGTTAAAGCGTTGATAATCGGGATGCGCGAATAATTAGCAAAAGCTTCTAAATCCTCTTGTTTAAAGGTGCGAACTGCGAGAATATCGAGATAGCGATCGAGTACCCGGGCTGTATCGGCTAAGGGTTCCCCTCGCCCCACTTGGGTTACACTGGGATTAAGATCGATCACCTGTCCCCCTAACTGGTACATAGCGACGGTAAAGGAAACCCGGGTCCTAGTGGAAGCTTTATAAAATAGCAATCCTAAGACTTTGTTGCAGCTAGGGTTAAGATTACCAGCTTTAAGCTGTGCCGATAGATTGAGTAGGGCGCTGATTTCTTGGCTACTCATGTCGGTTATTCTTAAAACATCTCGTCCTTTCAAAGTGGCTACCATTGGTTTTTCTCTCGATAAACAGGGGTTTTGATTGGCTTTTATGGCAGTTAGCGAGGCTGCAAAAATCTTGAGTAAAGACCTTATTATAATCCAGTTTTTTCGCTATTAGGCAATTTTTCCCGAAAATTTTTGATTGTGGGGGATGTTAGTCCAGCTAACACCCCCACTTTTTCTGTCAAATTAGGTAGGTGTTAAAAATTGTCAGATTCCCCCCTTATCAAGGGGGATCCCCCCGCCTATCGTCACCCCCCTTATCAAGGGGGGCAGGGGGGATCAAACCCAAAATCTAATTTCTACTTAACTAATTTTGCCCCACACTTAGAACAAAAATTAGACGAGGGCGGGTTTTTATGTCCACAATTACCGCAGATAATTAAAGCTGGGTTAGCCACTTCCGTCACCGGAGAAAGAGGAATTTCTCCACCGCTATCCAACTTATAGTTATGGATTAACTGCAAAATAATTGCATCTTCCCGTTTATATTCTGTATTATCTTTTCCTCCTGTTAACTCCTCGGAACGTTGTTGTAAATATTCAATGAAAGTCCGATACAAAGCTTGTTTTTTCTCCGGAGTGGCTGCAGCCTGTAACTTAGCTGTCACCTGACTTTGAATTTTTTCCTTATCTTCGCGACAAGCTTTTACTTCTAACACCTGTACCGCGTCTTCCCAACTGGTGGCGATATCGACTTTTTTTAATCCCGTTGCGGTTTTAATTTCATAGCGAATTGTTTTCTCATTAGTGACTCGATTGATTTCTGGAAAAAGCACTTTCAAAGCTCGGGCTGTTACTACCAATTGATAAATACTCGGATCTTCGGGAAAAACATCCCAGAAAGGCGGTTCCTTTTGGATATGCACGGGGATGGGTAAATCGCGATTTTCCCCCATTTGTTGAGCGCGTTTAGCGAGAATAAATTCTCCTTTCCAGTCCTGATAGGATTGCCGCAACTCTCGCATTCCCTCGAGACAGCGTAGGGAAAAACCGCCAATTTCCTGCACGAAGACAAGACGATATTTTTCCACGTCTCCCAAGGGTTTAATATCGTCTTCGTTGGCAATAAATTCCCGCAGTTTCGGAATAATTTTTTGAGCTGCCGGGTTACTGGTATTTCTTCCCCCAATCAGGGCAACATTTTGATTTAATTGGGGTGTAAAACCCGCATCTTTTCCCCGCAAGACCGCAGGATTGAGCATAATTAGGGGTCGCGATTTTTGGTAGGCAATGCGAAGATTATTGATAATATCGGCATCGTTGTTATAGATTTTTAACAAGCGATCGCAAGCGGCTAATTCCTGCTGAATGCGACTACTAGCGGGAGCATTTTGTAGAAGTTGATTAGCTTGGTTTAGGATAATTTTTTGAAAATCACCTTGACGAATATCGGCAATCTCGGTGATGTCAAATAAACGCATATTTTCGTCGGTGCGGCGTGTTTCTTTCCAGAGGGGACTAGATTGCTTTAAAATTTCTTCTGAGAGGGGTAAACAAAGGTTATCCATACCCGTATCGTAGGCGTTTTTGTTACCAGCAATCCCCGAAGCAAATTGTTCGATAAAGTCTTGATAAAGACTATTTAATTCTTGTCTGTCAAATAATTTAATTCCATTAATTAACAAAGCATCGGCACTATCAATCTGTTGATTAGACTGGAGATTAAATAGATCGCGACTTTGAATTAACTTCTGACGAAAGCGATTAAAACGGCTTTCTAGTTGATTAAGATGTTCCAGTAAACGATTAATAACCTCTACTCCCGCACCTCTGGTTTTTCGTTGAATATTGGCCATTAAATAGCCTTCCAATCCCGTTAAAGCTTGTTCACAATATTGTTCCATCTTATCTTTTTTCGAGATATGAAGTTTATCTTTCAGATCATTAATTTCTGCCAAGGCTGTGTCGTATTCCCGTTGACGCTTACTTTCGTTTTGACTCCAAACCTGTTCTTGATCGCGACGGAATTTTTCTGCTATGTCGGTGAATATTTGTCGTACTAAAAGAATAAAACTTTCGGCAAATTTTACTCCACGGTTCCGATCCTCAAGGATATTATAAAACTCTATTTCTAGGGACTTTTTACCCCGTTGAATAATTTCATCCCGATTACTATAAATCTTTTTCAGGTAATCGCCGTGCATCCGTTCATCGGGACTCAATTCTAGTAAATGATTGCGTTTAAATTCCTCGGCTCTTGGTGTTAAATAATCATCAATAAATTGCAGAATTTTCCCCTGTTCATTGCCTAAAATATTAACACCCTGTTTGGTACAAGAGAGCCAATTATCTTGATTGATTTCCTGACGAGTTTCGTTAGTCCATTGGGAGATTATGGCAATTAAAGAGCGATCCTTGTCGGCACATAAATCCATAATTAATTCCCCTTCGCTCAAACGCATTTTTTTGAGGATATCACCTCTGACTAAATCCAACATTTGAGCGGGTAAAATCACGGAATCATTCAGCCACCAATTAATTAAATCTTTGGCTAAACGTTCCGATAAGGAGGCACGAATTTGGGCAATAGGAATTTCAATAGTTGATAGTCCAAAACTCATAAATTGCTTAGGATAACCGCGCCCCCCTGGGTCAGCTTGCGCCCAAGAACCCTTAATATTATCTCTAATGGAACGCTTATGGGGGGCAAAATCAGAGGTCATATCTAGGAAAATATTTTGGGCGATCATTTCCCGAATTTGACCGAGTTTAAAATCACCTTCGCCGTTTTTTGTCCCCACTAAATAGGTAAAATCAAAGGGGGGTAATTTACTAACCACTTCATCGACTAAACCACTGCTAAACTGTTGATGATATTCGGTTGTGTAGTCAGAAAAGTAATTTAATTCCATCAAGGCAGCGTAACCATTAGCCAAAACTCGATCGCCGACACTAATCCCCGCAAATGCTTCAGGAGTGGGAACAATTGCCGTACTCAAAGGACTACTTTCCCCTCGTAACCAATTACGAATACAGTAACCTAGATCAATTAACATTCCGCTACCCGTACCACCGTTTAAAGATCCCGTAGTAAAGACGTTAATAGCACTATTACTAACTTTAATTCCATAGCGATCGAGCATAAAGTTTTCTTGTCCCTTTACCCGTCTCACCGCGTCTAGAAATTTCCTTTGGATCTCATGATAATTACAAAATAAAGCAAAACGACCACAGGCACGAATTTGTCCCGCTCCCGCTTCCAGGGAAGTAATATTTCTCTCTAATTCCGGGGGAAACCAACTATTAATCCAGGGATATCTATCCATGTCAGATACCATCTCCTGTACCTGTTTTCCACTCACCCGGGCCCAGTGTTTTTCGTTATCTTTAAAAGCACTGCCGGCAGCTTCAGGATTACTGATTTTATAATCCTTATCCGTGTCAACCACCAAAAAACTGACAATCGGAAAATTGCTCAAACTGCCATAACTTTCCTCGATTAAACGACGCAATCGCGATAAAATCTCGTTACCCGTACCACCAATACCCACTAAAACCGTGGGAACCATGCTTTTTTCTTCTACTGCTGCTGGCATAATTACTTAACTCCTAAGGCGATTTCTTGACGGTTGCGGGGGACTTCGTAGATGAGGAAATCGTAGGCCAATTTAGTGTTAGGAAAAATTGCCCGCGCTTCCTCTAACAGATTGGAAATATCCAGAGAATTCCCCGGTAGATAACGGGGACTAAAATGGGTCATTAATAACAATTTTACCCTGGCTGCCAAGGCCACTTGGGCTGCCATCGTCGAAGTAGAGTGAACACTTTCAAAAGCTAACCCGGCATCTTGGTGTGCAAAAGTCGCCTCATGAATTAATACATCTGCATTCTGTGCCAATTCGATCGATCCTTCACAGAAAATAGTATCGGTACAATAGGCAATTTTACGGCCGATTTCCGTTTCTCCGCAGAGGGACTGACCGCGAATTTTGCTGCCATCGGGGAGGGTGACAGTTTCCCCTTTTTTCAGCTTGCCGTAAATTGGTCCGGGGGGAATACCTAAAGCGTTGGCTTTTTCCACATCAAAACGTCCGGGACGGTCTTTTTCGACGATACGATAACCGTGGGCAGGAATACGATGTTTTAATAGCTGACAGGAGACGGTAAATTCTTCATCTTCGTAGAGTATGCCGGGGTAAACGGGGTGGACACGCACCCGGTTGGCTAAATTAGTATAGGAATACTTAGCACAAGCACGCAGATAGTCCCCTAGTCCGGGGGGTCCGTAGATATCAATATCCTGAGCAGAACCGGCTAATCCAATACTGGCTAACAATCCCATTAAACCAAAGATATGATCCCCGTGCATGTGGGTGATAAAAATGCGTCGGATTTGGGAACTTTTCAGGTCGCTACGCAGTAACTGGTGTTGAGTTCCTTCTCCACAGTCAAACAGCCATATTTCCGCCCGTTGCGGCAAACGAAGGGCGATACTAGAGACATTACGAGACCGAGTGGGAACCCCAGAACTGGTTCCTAAAAAAGTAATCTCCACAGGATAGCTGTCAGGATAGAGGATTCTTTTTCTAGTCTAGGCTGTTTTTATCGATTTCTCGATCGAATTGCTGCTTTTCTGTATTTCATCACTTGAAAACAGAAAATCCTCTGATTTTGTCCTAACTCTGCAATAATCAGGCCCAGCCAGAAATACACCAGCGTCTCTATCATACTTGCTGCTTTTTGTCAAAAAAACTTTTTTTTTGCAATAAAACTACACAAAAAAAAGATCATCGTTGTGCGTGAAATTGACTAATTTCCCCGTCTGAATTAGGATCGCTTCTGACTGGCGTGCTTACCTTGATCTTGGTTAGAAGTCTGTAGCCACAATTGGCGATGCCTCTGGGTATCTTGGTTCGACTCCCTCTCAGACTAGAAAGCTCTATTGAGGGAACGGCCTTTTTGTCTTAGCCTTAATTGGAGTCCATCATATTTTCATACTTGGCGGTGCCAACTTTGGCATCGGGACTGCCTCCTAACCCACCCTGCTGATACGGATATCCCCCTTCCGGCTAATGTAAAGAAAACGTTACAGTAACAAGTAAAGCCCAGTAGCCAGGAAGCCGTCGATCATGTTTGAATACTTTAACCAGAAAGCTATCAAAGCGGTGATGTTCGCCCAAGAGGAAGCCCGTCGTACTGGTCACAGTGTCGTCGGTACGGAGCATTTACTGTTAGGATTGATAGGAGAAGCCACCGCCACCGCAGCCTTAATTCTTAAGGATTTAAAAGTCACCCTGCACGAAAGTCGCCGCGTGATTGAAGGGATGACCGGCCGCGGCACCGGTTACAGTCCCGTTAATATCCCTTTTACCCCGAAAGCGAAAAAGATGTTCGAGCAAGCATTTCAGGAAGCTCGACAATTAGGGGAACAGGCGATCGCACCTGAACATCTATTACTCGCTATCACCGCCGATCCCGAATCCCTAGCCGCTAAAATTTTAATTATGCAGGGTGTTGATTTGATCAAACTTCGCGGCCTTTTACTGAAAAATGCTGGGGAAAAAGTCGCTAGTGGTCGCTTCACGGCAACCAGTGACTATGAAGACCCAAAAAATGCTCTCCAAGGCGGTGTTTTAGCCCAATACAGTCGCAATTTAAGCCAAGAGGTCAAAAATGGCAAAATTGACCCTGTAATCGGTAGAGAGCCAGAAATCCAGCGAGTTATCCAAATTTTAGGCCGTCGCAGCAAGAATAATCCGATTTTACTCGGTGCGCCGGGGGTGGGCAAAACTGCGATCGCTGAAGGGTTAGCACAACGCATCTATAATGGCGATATTCCCGAACTTTTGCGGGATAAACAGGTAATTGCCCTCGATATGGGGTCTTTACTGGCGGGAACCCGTTTTCGCGGCGATTTTGAGGAACGTTTAAAGGGGGTTGTGGAGGAAGTTCGCAAATCGGGCAGTATTATCCTGTTTATTGATGAAATTCACACTCTTGTGGGTGCTGGTAGCATGGGAGGAGCTATGGATGCCTCTAACTTGCTTAAACCTGCTTTAGCTCGCGGCGAGTTACATTGTTTAGGGGCCACCACTCTCGATGAGTATAAAAAGCATATTGAGCGAGATGCGGCTCTAGAAAGACGTTTTCAGCCAGTTATGGTGGGAGAACCGACTAAAGAGCAAGCGCTCGAGATTTTACGCGGTTTAAAAGCCACCTACGAGGATTTCCATCAGGTAAAATACGATCAAAAAGCGATCGAAGCTGCCGTTAATCTATCCTCGCGCTATATCAATGATCGTTTTTTACCAGACAAAGCGATCGATCTTCTCGATGAAGCAGGATCCCGCACCCATCTGCGCTATTCCCTACAAAGTAAAAGTCCTGCGGAGGTTAGCGAAGAATCACCCCTAATTAACCCCGAATCTTTAATTCCGGTGGTGGATGCGGAGGAAATCGCCCAAATTGTCGCCGCTTGGACAGGTATTCCCGTTACCCAATTAACTGAAACTGAGTCGGAATCGCTCTTAAATCTGGAATATCAACTGCACGAGCGGATTATTGGCCAACAGGAGGCAGTGAATGCCGTTTCTCGTGCTATTCGTCGAGCGCGAGTAAATTTAAAGAATCCTAACCGTCCGATTGCCTCGTTTATTTTTGCAGGTCCCACGGGAGTGGGTAAAACTGAATTAACGAAAGCCTTAGCTAAGTTACTCTTTGGCTCGGAATCCAGTATGATTCGCCTAGATATGTCGGAATTTATGGAATCCCACACGGTTTCTAAATTAATTGGTGCGCCTCCCGGATACATCGGTTACAATGAAGGCGGTCAGTTAACGGAAGCAGTGCGTCGTCAACCCTATAAAGTAGTTTTGTTTGACGAAATCGAGAAAGCACATCCCGATGTTTTTAATCTTCTCCTGCAACTGTTAGAAGATGGTCGTTTGACCGATTCCCAAGGTCGTCGGGTGGACTTTAAGAATACCCTAATTATCATGACCTCGAATATTGGCTCAAAAGTCATCGAAAAAGGCGGTAATAGCTTAGGATTCGAGATGGCTGACGATTTGGCTCAATCGCGTTACCAACAGATTTCTAATCGGGTGACAGACGAGTTAAAACAATATTTCCGTCCCGAATTTCTCAACCGTCTCGATGAAATCATTGTTTTCCGACAGTTAACTCGCGAAGAAGTTACCCAGATTGCCGATATTCTCATCGCAGATCTAGCCAAACAATTGGCAGAAAAAGGCATTTCTGTGGAAGTTACCGCCGCTTTTAAGGATTTGGTCATCAATGAGGGTTATGATCCTAGCTACGGTGCGCGGCCTTTACGTCGTGCTTTAACTCGACGCTTAGAGGATAGTTTAGCGGTCGCGATGTTATCGGGAAAAGTCAATTCCGGAGACCATGCGCTATTAGATGTAACTGCGGACGGTGTGGTGACAGTCTCTAGTCATCAGCGCTCCGAGCAGAGCGATATTCTCTCGCAATTACAGTTACAACCAGTGGGTTAATCCGCTCAAAAATTGCTTTTTTTCGGGGTCGAAAAATTTTCAACCCCGATTTTTATCATCCTGGAAAAATAACTTCTAGGGGAGCGGGAATCATCTCGCTGCGAAAGTCCAGAATCTGAACTAGGATTAAATAGGCAACGGCGATTAAAATCGAAATCGCTCCCGTGATAATGGCGATAATTTTACCAGAATTCATATAATTAACCGATAATTTCCTGAGATTGCCGCAAAAGCTACCGAAATTTATTCTCATCTACGATTGCGAGCCTAAACAATTGAAACTGAAGATATCTTACAGCACAATTCTCCCGGACGGTTGAGGGAAGGGAGTGCGTCTCAGTAAAGCTGTCCCTTGAAAATTTGACAGGAGATAGTTCTTGTGTTTCAGTATATAGACTAAAATCTATGGTCAAGCTTTAAATTATTTTTTATTTGAATCTATACAACCAGCAAAACCCTTGTTATAATCGCCAATATATGGTATTAGTCCAATTCCATGCACTGCATCGGCATCCCCAAAGTTGATCAACCTCGCTTTGTTTTAAGGTAGGCTAAGGCCTGCCTTACTTTTTTGGGTTGGGAAGAGGGGAGCAGGGGGAAAAGAGGAAAATGGGTCATTAAAGCTTAATTATCAGGAAAAAGCTCTGATCGTGTCTAAATTCTAGCTTTCTTTCGGGGCAAGCTTTCGGGTGATCAATAACTAACAGAAACTAAATTTTCGAGTTGTTGTTAGAAAATAGGCGAGCGCTCGCTTATAAAATAGGAGTTTCAGCACTTATGTGTTGACAGGGATTTTCCGAGATAGAAGAGTGATAAGATTTTTATTCACCTATGATCAACCTATGGCCTAAAATAATCATAAGGAGACAACATCACTCAATTTAAACTACTGACAGGAGAAGGAAAAGTCGGGACATACGGCGACTTGTTAAAATTAGGTCGTAGAGGAGATAACTTAACCCCTCATCATCTACCATCCAATGCGTATATGAAAGCGAAAATCAAAGGTTACACAACTAATCAAGGAATTGCTATCATGATGGAACACTTATCCCCCGGAAAAGGAGGTCGTCATCGTCAAACCTTATCTTATGGTAAAAGTCCAGACTTAACTCTTTCCCCTCGACAAACCTTAGCACAAGAAGTTTGGGATATTCGCTCAATTTATCTAGGTCAAGGATTATATAATGCAGATATTAGAAAGGGATTACAAGAACTCATTCAACTTAATAAAACTACTTGGTCAACCTTTTTTGATCAAGGAGCAACAACCCCATGAATTTAATAAAAATCCTACAAGAGAATCGCTTAATGAAAACACCCCAAGAAATTAACTTATTTGAGGAAACATTAGAAAAACTTGCCAAATATCCTGATGATAAAGATTTAAAAGACTTACATCTTATCCTAGATGATAACTGTGAACATCCTGAAATTATGTTTAGTTTATTGCATTTTTTAGAAGATTTTGAACCCCAACAACAAATACAGGCTTTTATTGAAGTGATTCCTCAATTAATGATAACTGCACCAGAATGGACAAAAATCATTCACTATCGAATGATTAATGATGAATCTGCTGTTAAAATTTATCAGAATAGTCTGGAATTAGCCAATCAAAAAACACCTCATTTTTTGTATCAACTTTTACTAGAAAGCGTCAAAAATCAGATTAATTCATCCTCGGAGGTCATCTTAACCTAAATTTTTGTATGACTTATAGAAATTAAAATGGTATTTTGGTATCTGTAATCCCTTAAAAAATGTCGCTTTTTCTGGCATTTGTTCAAGCTTAATTAATTTAATTTGAGACTCAGCGACTTCCCCCAACCCCCCAAAAGCTTGGATTGAGTAATAAAATCAAAAGTAAACGCCAATTTTAAAAGAGAGTTTCCCCTTAAAAATCCCAACCTATATCTTGAGCAATTAAACCCTCGACACTGTGGCTATCTTCTCCTTGAGACATGAGGTAACGTTCAATTAAAGGCAAACCCCTGTGTTTGTCAAGCAGGGAGCGGGAAGCGGGGAGTGGGAAGCGGGAAGTGGGGGGAACAAATAAAATAATCTCCTGTCTCCGAGTCTCGTGACGACCGACTGCTGAGGGCTGATAGCGAAAATAACTGATCTGATCCCCTAGCGTGATAAGCTGTGTATTGGCTAATTTTACAAAAAATTAAGACTTTCCCTTTGTGGGAGTTATCAGCTAAAACCCAGAGTAGACATAAACAATGGTAGCGACAACAGAAACTAACGTTGGTAAAATCGTCCAGATCATCGGTCCTGTCATCGATGCCGAATTTCCCAGTGGCAACCTGCCCCGTATTTATAATGCCTTAACCGTAAAAGGAACTAACTCCGCCGGTCAAAATTTATCCGTTACTTGTGAAGTGCAACAGTTACTCGGTGACAACCAAGTGCGGGCCGTTGCCATGAGTACCACCGATGGTTTAGTGCGCGGTATGGATATCGTCGATACCGGTGCAGCGATTAGCGTTCCCGTGGGTAAATGCACCCTCGGTCGGATTTTTAACGTTCTTGGTGAACCCGTGGACGAAAAAGGACCGGTTAACGTCACCGAAACCTCTCCTATTCACCGTCCCGCTCCCAAATTAGTCGATCTTGAAGTAACACCGACGGTTTTTGAAACCGGTATCAAGGTGATTGACCTGCTCACCCCCTACCGTCAAGGTGGCAAAATCGGCCTCTTTGGGGGTGCTGGTGTGGGCAAAACCGTCATTATGATGGAATTAATCAACAATATCGCCATTCAACACGGGGGTGTCTCGGTTTTTGGCGGTGTGGGTGAAAGAACCCGCGAAGGAAACGACCTCTACAACGAGATGATCGAATCGAAGGTAATCAACGCTGATAACCCCGAAGAATCGAAAATCGCCCTCGTTTACGGTCAGATGAACGAACCCCCCGGAGCGAGAATGCGCGTCGGTCTCTCCGCTTTGACCATGGCCGAATACTTCCGCGATGTCAACAAGCAAGACGTACTCTTATTTATTGATAATATCTTCCGTTTCGTGCAGGCTGGTTCGGAAGTATCGGCGCTCCTCGGTCGGATGCCTTCTGCGGTAGGATACCAACCCACCCTCGGCACTGATGTAGGCGACCTGCAAGAGCGGATTACCTCCACCAAAGAGGGATCGATCACTTCCATCCAAGCGGTCTATGTACCCGCAGATGACTTGACTGACCCCGCTCCCGCTACCACCTTCGCTCACTTGGATGGAACTACTGTACTATCCCGGGGTCTGGCTTCCAAAGGTATCTATCCGGCGGTAGATCCCCTCGGTTCCACCAGCACGATGCTCCAAGCTGATATCGTCGGTGATGAACACTACGGCACCGCTCGCGCCGTCCAATCTACCCTGCAACGCTATAAAGAGTTACAGGACATCATCGCTATTCTCGGTTTAGACGAATTATCGGAAGAAGATCGTCTCACCGTTGACCGCGCTCGCAAAATTGAGCGTTTCCTCTCGCAACCTTTCTTCGTGGCCGAAGTGTTCACCGGTTCTCCGGGTAAATACGTTACCCTTGCTGATACGATCAAAGGCTTCCAGATGATCCTCAAAGGTGAACTCGATCGCTTACCAGAACAAGCGTTCTATATGGTCGGCAGTATCGATGAAGCGATCGCTAAAGGCGAAAAACTCAAAAAAGGCTAATTAAAAGTCAGTAGTAACCGCGTTTAGCGGTTACAAACCCAGAAATCTGCCCAAATTATCGTTATTATCACCAATGAGCATTACAGTACGGGTTATTGCACCCGATCGCATTGTCTGGGATAACGTGGCTGAAGAAGTAATCCTACCCAGTTCCACAGGACAATTAGGTATTCTTAGCGGTCACGCTCCTTTATTAACTGCCCTGAATATTGGCGTAATGCGAATTCGACCGGGGAAAGACTGGGAAAATATCGCAGTTTTGGGCGGTTTTGCCGAAGTCGAAAATAATGAGATCAAAGTCCTCGTTAATGGGGCGGAATTAGGCTCAAAAATCGATAAAGAAAAAGCTCGCGCCGAATATGAACAGGCCCAAACCCGTCTCGATGAAGCCAGCAAAGGGGATGACCGTCGCAAAACTATCCAAGCACAACAATCATGGCGCAAAGCTCGCGCTAGATACCAGGCCGCCGGCGGTTTAGTCTCGGTTTAAACCCAACCAAATCCAATTAAAGCAAAATCGGGCGGGTTTATATAAACCTACCCGATTCTTTTTCAGTTATCAGTGATCAGATTTGAGGTTTCAGTGAATACTGTTATTGAGAAGTTGCTGTTCTCCTACTGCTCGGTGATCACTGAAAAAGTTTCCTGTTTTCCGTTGCCTAAAACTGGAGATTTTGTCGCTCCCCATTAAGATAACTGCTAGAAATTAATTGCTACCACTAAAAACAACTTCGGGGAATTTTAACTGTGCATCGGCCATGGTGATTTGTCGGCCTTGATTGCGTAACTCTTGCCAAAAATTAATTACTTCTGTGGCTTTGTTGAGAACATCAACGCGATCGGACTCATCAATCCAGTGTTTTGCTTCTAACTCCTCTTGCAGTTGTTGCCAAGCATCATTGCGCGGCCAGAAAAAATAAGCGGTGAGGGGGCTAGTTCCTTTGCCGACCACCTGATCTACAGCGATCGCTACGTTCTGATCTAACCACAATACTTTTAAAATAAACTTTGATTCGGAACTGACTGTCATTGTTAATCGTTAATCGTACAATTCTCTATTATATCATCTTTTGACTCAATTTTCCGCAGTCAATTTTTAACTATTTTTTGCTGTTTTTGCGCCAATAACCACTATGATTCCCGAAACAGACTCTTTAGCTTCTAAACAAATCGGTGTGGCCGTAATTAGAGATGATCGAGATTTAATTTTAATCGATCGCCGTCTAGCCAAGGGACTCTTGGGCGGTTTTTGGGAATTCCCCGGCGGCAAAATCGAAGGCAATGAAACGGTACAGGAATGTATTAAACGGGAGATATTAGAAGAAATTGGCATTGAAATCGCGGTTGATAGTCATTTAATCACTATCGATCACATCTATAGTCATTTTCGGGTTAATCTACAAGTATATAACTGTCGTTATCTCAGCGGCCAAGCAAAAGCGATCGAATGTGAAGAAATCCGCTGGGTAACTATCGAGGAGCTAGATCATTACACTTTCCCCGCAGCCAATCAAGAGATTATCAGAGCCTTAAAAGACATGGTAAACTCGAAATGATTGCTGTTAATCGTCGAGTGATTATGCTTAATCCTTCTATTCGTCAAGAACCCCGCTACGAACCGGCCGCGGTTATTCCCCTAAAAAAAGACGCTTCCATTGTCGAGTGGTTAGAAAAAAATAATCGCATGATTCCCCGGGATAAAGTCGCTGAACCAGATCCCACTCTCGAAGAAGATGTGGAACTATCTGAACTGATGGATGTCGATGATATCGGTTATGATGACGACGAGGATGAATTAGTCTTAGATGAAGATTAATCCCGTCTTCTTTGGCAAATTTTCCCTTATCTGACGCTTTAGTCGTGAACGCTAACATTTTTTCCGCCCCTATCTTTAAAAAACCCACTGGAACCCATCTCCTGATTCTACTAACGGGATTACTATTTCTGTTAGTAGTTTTTTTTCAGGCCACTAATTCCCTGTTACTCCCCCTGATGGCCACAACGTTAATCAGTGGTGGTCTTGGTTGCTGGGTAGTACCGATGCTGCGGCGCTTGAAAATGGGTCAGATTATGCGCGAAGATGGACCCCAGGCCCATTTAAAGAAAGCAGGAACCCCAACAATGGGAGGCAGCTTTTTTGTGCCAGTAGCCCTTATTTTCGCTTTAATCTGGTCTAAATTTACTCCTAATGTGGTGGCGGTTGCTTTGCTGACTTTTGCTTACATGGGTATCGGTTGGTTAGATGATTGGCAAATTCTGCGTTATAAGTCGAATAAGGGCCTATCTCCCCGGATGAAGTTAATTTTACAGATAGCGGGGGCGGTGCTTTTTTGTCTCTGGATGTTGGTCAATCAGGTGAGTACCGATATCACCCTTTGGGGTCGATTAGTGATTCCTTTGGGCTTTTTCTTCTGGATTTTGGCGGCATTTGTCCTTGTAGCTGAAAGTAACGCCACTAATCTCACCGATGGGGTGGATGGATTAGCGGGGGGAACAGCTGCGATCGCTTTTTTGGGTTTAGGTATTATTATCGCTCCTAGTCATCCGGATTTAGCGATTTTCTGCGCTTGTTTTAGTGGTGCTTGTCTAGGCTTCATTTTTCATAACCGCAACCCGGCTAAGGTGTTTATGGGTGATACGGGTTCCCTTGCTTTGGGAGGCGCTTTAGCTGCGGTGGGTTTAATTGCCGGACATCTCTGGGGATTATTTTTAATTAGTGGTCTGTTCTTTCTGGAATCTCTTTCGGTAATCGCCCAGGTTAGTTATTATAAGGCCACCAAAGGACCGGACGGTAAAGGGAAAAGATTATTAAAAATGGCTCCTTTTCATCATCATTTAGAATTAAGTGGTTGGACAGAAACCCAGATTGTGGGAGCATTTTATCTGGTTAATGCGCTTTTAGTTGTCTTGGCTATTTGGAGTAGTTAATTAAGCACTAAAGGAAAGACCACAACCGCAGGTATTTTGGGTGTTGGCATTGGTAAAACGGAAACCACCACCCATGAGATCTTCTGAATAGTCTAATTTAAAAATTTGTAGGTAGCGATCGCTGTCAGGATCGACTAAAATATTAATACCCTGACTTTGATAAAAGCGATCGTTTTCTGCCGCAATATCGGTTAATTCGAGATGGTAGTGAAGTCCCGAACAACCACCTTTTTTTACGGACAAACGCAGATAGGAACCAGTCAGGCGACGGCTTTGACTCCAACGTTCAATTTCTCTAGCGGCGGCGGGACTTAATTCGATCATTGTTTTTGAGACTATTGTAATAATAATATCAAGTTATTGTGAAGTTGTACCATAGTTGTTGTCCAACTTTATGTTAAGAAATATGTGACTAATAAATGGCGGGAGTAGCTGACAATTTTTAACACAGAAAACGGGTTTCTCCGAGAAACCCGTTTTCTAGGTGACTTAGAAGGAGAGCTTAGACACTTAAACAAAGAAATTACCCACTGTAATACTCCCCAAAGCTGGTAAAGTGCCGGTAAATCCGGTGATATTTATTAATAAATCATTGCTGGATTGGAAGCCAGCAGTGAGAGGAGCGGGTATTTGTCACAGGGGACTTAATTTAAGGTAGCATATAGTTAAATGCGTTTTGTCTGCTAGGATAATGCTCAACCTTTCAAAAGACATTCATTCTCTAACTGAGTTTAAACGAAACACGACCCAGTTCATAGAGCATCTCAAACAAACCAAAGACCCTTTGGTGCTTACGGTTGATGGGAAAGCAGCACTCGTCGTGCAGGATGCGGAATCCTATCAGACACTTCTTGAAGCTGCAGAATTGGTTGAGACGCTTAAAGGAGTCAAGCGTGGTCTTGAAGAGATGAAGCAAGGCAAAGGTAAGAAGGCAGAGGAATTCTTCTCTGAATTGTTCGATAAACTGGACAGTTCTCCATGAGCCAAAAGTATCAAGTGGTCATACAACCTGAAGCACAACAGGGAATTGAAAAAGCCTATCTGTGGTTCAGTAAAGATTCTCCTCGAAAAGCGAGGTTGTGGCTAGAAGGATTGTACAAAGCAATTCTGTCACTAGAGCAAATGCCTTACCGTTGTTCACTTGCTTTTGAAAATAATTTCTTGGAGGAAGAAATCCGACAACTTATTTATGGTAAGGGACGTAGTGCCTACAGAATTCTCTTTACCATCACTGGCGATATTGTGCAGATTCTTTTCGTGCGCCACGTTGCACAAAAGCCTTTGTCAAGTCAAGAAGATGAAGAAGAGTAGAGGTCCATGGCATACCATTGTTGTCCTAAATTGTGACGGCAAAGTTTTGATAGGTAAGGTTATACATTTTTCTTTATTTGTGGCAGACATCTTACTGTCCTCTCCCTTTTTGGGAGAGGGGTTGTGGGTGAGGGTAATTAACCATCTCTGCCATTATTTTAGAAAAAAGGTATTAATTAAACAAAGAAATTACCCACCGGAATGTTCCCTAAAGCTGGTAAAGTGCCAGTAAATCCGGTGATATTTACTAATAAATCATTGCTGGATTGGAAGCCATCTGTGCTATCATTAATAATTAGATAAGTTCCAGCGATCGCACCAGTTGTTACTTGCACTAATGCAGCACTATTAACCCCTAATCCTTGATTGCCTGTGGTGGCTCCATTGGCATCAGTAAATACTTGATTGACTAAATTCTGTAAAGTGGTAGCAGTGCTATTAGCAGCGCGACTGAAACTACTAGGCGCATTCATGGCGTTTCCACCTTGAGTTAATAAGTCGATTTTATCACTATTGATGGCAAAATCGGTGATACGATCGCTTGTTGATATGGTAGATTGGCCAAATTGGAAGATAAAAGTATCTGCACCTGGACCACCAGTTAGAATATCAGCACCATTAGCACCATTAATTTGATTATTGCCACTATTTCCGGTAATAGTATTGTTGTTATTGTTACCAGTACCGTTAATATTGTTAATCCCAATTAGTTTGAGGTTTTCGACATTATTGGGTAGGGTGCGAGTGAGACTGCTTTGCCAAGTATCAGTAATGATAACTTCTCCTATTCCTCCTTCGGGGTTAATGGTAGCATTAACTGGATTTGACAGGGTTATTGTAAAAGCTTCATCGGCTTCGTTGAGGTTATCATTGAGGATGGGAATGCTAATAGTAGCGGTGGAAGTATTAGCAGCAATGGTGATAGTTCCGGTTTTGCTAGTGTAATCTACATCGGCGGTAGCATTAATCGGTGCAGTGGTATAATTGAAGGTAATTGGTTGCGGATTGGGGTTATCAACTGTGACGGTGAGGATGGCATTATTATCTTTACCTTCGACTACGGTGATGTCATTGATGGAGAGTTGGGAAAAGTCGTCATTATTAATCGTCCCCGTCACTGGAGTAGTTGTCCCAACTGTATATCCTGTCCCGGTCGCAAGAGTTAAAATGACGGTTTCATCGGGTTCAACAGTTGTGTCAGCAGTGGGGTCAACTATTACAGTCGCAGTGGATGAATTAGCTGCGAAGGTGACAGTATTGGTAGTCCCTGTACGAGTGTAGTCGGTATTAAGGGTAGC